>CALCIK010000152.1 GCA_937907475.1 uncultured Bacteroidota bacterium
AACACAAAAGTAACTATTCTCTTAACTACTTTTAGACTTTCGCAAGAGGTCTATTGTAAAAAGAAACTCAGGATAAATCCGGGCAGGTGGTAGTACAATCGTTGCAATCTGTCCGATTTGTTTTGAAGTACGATATCATCTTTGGTAAGTTGATGTTTTCGGGTATCGTTTGTTTGGTGAAGTGATTAACATCAAACTATCCGAAAACGGTGTTTGGGTTTTCTCATTTTAATTGAAACAGGTGTTCTCCGGTCATCATGGCTACATGTGCGAAAATATGAGCTATGAAAGCGGCTTCGAGTCCTTTTTTCCAATACAGCCACCCAAAGAACAATCCTGCAATAGAGTTTCCTAACAAAATATAAGTCAACAGCATAAAAGAGGGCTGACTTACCGCACTAAAGGCAACAGGGAAATGACCGACCGCAAACAGCAAACTCGACAAAATAATGCCTATCCAATAAGTCGAGTTGTTCAGGTTCTTGGTAATTTTAAAAACTATCCAGACAACCAAGGTCATAAACCCAAATCGCATTAACAACTCTTCTGTCAGTCCTCCGTATAAAAACCTTGCAATGGGGGTGATTTTTATTTTGTCGCTCACATCAATAAACTCTTGAGGGATGGAAGTTTTAAAAATCAACCCAATTGTTGTTATTAAAATGCCGGTGATCAAACCGAAGACAATACCAAATTTAATTTGCTCAATAAATTTATTGCATGGTGGTTCAATCTTCAACATTGAAGAAATTGTCGGAACTGTTAAACCAACCTTGTCATGTAGCAATGTGCCGATTGTTATTGCAATTAACAAAAAAATAGTCGGGTTAATCAACACTAAAAATTGAAGTGCCTGTGGGGAAAACTTTTCTAAGATTTCTTTTGGGAAACTATCCATTGGGATTGTTACCGTTAACATGGTTAACACGCCAAGTAGTCCAATAATGAAAAGGGTTAACCCTAATTTCAGTTTACTATTCATTGTTGCAATTTTTTAATTTTTTATCTGCATGATTGGCTGGTTAAATTTGCTTTTCAACTTTTAAAAAATTCTATTACTATGTAAGAGTCTTTCAAACAAGACCCTTAACCCTTTTACGAATAGAGTTTTTTATACCGGGTGTCAATGAATCCAAATATTGGATGTCCAAGATTGAGAGGAATTCCTGAATTAAATCGGGATGTTTTTTGGTTATTTTAAGCAGCATTTTGAAAGCGTAATATCTTACGGAGCCTTGTTTTTTGGTGTTTTGCCAAATAGTAAGACAATGATCGAATAAAATCCCTTCAAAATCTTCTTCTATCTCCATGAGCAGAATTATTTTCATTAATTCCCGTTGTTGACTTTCTTTACTATTAGGCAACAATTGTATCATCGTCACAACATGCTTTTGGATTCTTGGGTCGTTTTCTTCCATGCAAATACTCAATAGCCATGCTGCCCTCCATGAATAGCATTGTTTGTCGGAGATTGTCAATTGAATCAACTCCTCAAAACTTTCCGGATGTTCATCTATATAGGATAACATAGCCGATTTGTGATTGGTGGTTAATGCCGTTTCCAATGTCGATTCCATTTCCGGGATTTTATGATTGAAGTCAAACAATTAATTGAATTGAATTGCTTTGACGCTTTCTAAGAGTTGTTTTGCTGTTTTCCAGCTTGGCATTTCATTGGCATTTATAGTCAGAGTCTTTATGCTTTTTGCAATTTTTTTGCTTTGTTTCATAGAATTAAGATGCGCGCCACTTGCAGCAAAGTCCTTTAAATCTTTTTCATTTTCCCACAATGTCATAGTATAATGTTTGGTCCAAATACCTGTCTTTTTAAATGCTTTGTAATTGGTTCCTTTGAGTTGTTTAAGAATTTGAAGTCCATGCCATGATAAAGCAAAGAAATGAAACGGGGTCTTTAGGACTAATTCCGTAATTGTTACTTTCATGTTGATGAGGTGTTTAATAATAGCAAGTAATCGGGTCTAATCGCGTTATGAATGTTTAGTTTCTCCTAAAATGGTTGACTATACCAACAGTCGCAAACATACAAAAAAACGGGATGCTAAAAATTAATTCGTGGCGTGTTCCAAAAATACGTCGTAATTAGTTAGTAGGTCGGCAACACAAAGTCCATCAAATTTGTATTGCACGCAGATTTCGCAGATTTTCGCAGAAAGGTGTCTCTAAATTTAATAAGTTTAGATTTAGAAACTCGCTTAGAATTTTAACACAGTGTTTCGCAAAGTGCCTCGCAGAGTTTCGCAAACGGTTAAATAGTACTCGCGAATGAGCATACTCACAAAAGTAAAGGGGACTATTCAGACAGTTGCTTATTTGAACATTGCGCACAAAAAAAAGCACTATAAAAAGATTGCCTTTTCATAGTGCTTTTTCAGTAGTTGTGTACTCTGTTACAAGAGTAGGTTAGTCGTGTACAGGTACTGGGGCATTAGCAGCCAATTTGATGACCACTTTCTCCAATTCGTATTCATCGCCTTCTACATAGCCGGAATGTTCAAAGACAACGTTGCCTTGTTGATCTACGACCAAGGTATAGGGGACGGTTTGGAAATTGAGTGCTCTTTTAAGGTCTTCGTTCACATCGAGCAAAACATCGAACTCCCATGCTTGGCCGTCAACATAGGGTTTTACCTTGGCTGCGGTACGTTGATCGTCAGTACTGACGGCGATGATTTCCAAGTCATATTTTTCCTTCCACTCATCGTACAATTCAGCTAGATTGGTCAACTCTTTTTTACAGGGAGCACACCATGTTGCCCAAAAACTAATAATAGAAATCTTGCCATTTAGTCCGTAGCTATTAACGTTCAGTTTTTCGCCGTTCATGTTAGAAAGCACTACGCTGGGCAGTTGTTTGGATTGAGCGTAGGAAGACAAAAAGGCAAAAGAGCTAAGCAGCAGGACAACAAATAGGCGGGTAAGAAACCTCATGTGCATGTTGTTTATTTTGTGATAATTATTGAAATCGGTCAAATAAAAAGCAAAGTTACCAATGCCTACGGAGCTATTTATAGAATCTCGCTTTGCAGCTAAGTATTTTGTCTATATTTAGCCCGATTTTACATCCCTAAACGCTAGAAAGCTAAAAATCGTACATCAATAATCGCTTTTGACTAATTAAATGTTGAAATGTTTAAAATCTACTTTCAAAAAATGAATAATTGCTGCCAAATACGGAGGGTATTATGGGTGTTATTGATTGGACTGTGTTGGTTAACGAACACTTGGGCACAGGATGATGACACTTCGGGTCGGGATAAAGGACAGTTTTCGGGCGATTTTCAAACCAATGTTCGCTTTTACCAACGCGACAGCCTTCGGGGTGCTGCCGGTATTCCTTTCTACGATTATTTGCTCTATGGCGTTGATTCATGGTTGACGCTCAACTATCGGATTTATGGTTTTGAACTTGGTATGCGCTTCGATGTGTTCCACAATTCAAATTTGTTTAACCCCACCCGCGAGGCTTCCAAACAAGGGATCGGAAGATGGTATATTTCAAAAAGCATCGGTAAATTAGACTTGACAGCCGGTTATCTTTATGATCAATTTGGCTCCGGCACTACTTTCAGGGCTTATGAAGCCCGATTGTTGGGAGTTGACCAATCAGTTTTGGGAGTTCGGTTGGCTTACCGCCTCACCCCCAATTGGACAATCAGGGGTTTTACTGGTAAACTCAAAAATCAATTTAAACTGGACGACATTGAACTCTATCAACCCATTTTGCGTGGGGCATGTTTGGAGGGGTTTGTAAAACTGAGCAATAATTCACAAATACAGCCGGGGATTTCTGCGGTGAGCCGTACTTTGGATACCAAAACGATGGAGGGCGTTGCGCAAGAAATCAACAGTTACGATTTGAAAGACCGTTTCATTCCCAAATACAGTACTTATTTAGGTTCGGTTTACAATACCTTAACAGTCAATAATTTTAGCTGGTATTTGGAGGGTTCGGTCAAAAGCGAAGATGTTTTGCGCGATTTGACAGGCAAACTGTTTAACCCCAATCATGGATATGTGGCTTATACCACTTTGGCGTATTCTCAAAAAGGATTTGGGGCGGTGTTGCAAGGTAAATATACCAATAATTTTGATTTTCGCATTGCGCCCAGCGAAATAGTCAATGCAGGGTTGGTTCACTATTTACCTTCACTGACCCGAATAAACACCTACCGGCTCACTTCGCGATATAATGCCGCCACGCAATTGCTCAACGAAGTGGGCATCCAAGCAGATTTTACCTATACTCCTAAACGCGGGTTAACCTTTGCGCTCAATTTGGCGGATATTTTAGATCCCGAAAGCGGCGATCAACTCTTTCGCGAAATTTATGCAGATGTAAACATTAAACCAAAAGACAAAAACTGGAAATTGAACGCAGGTTTGCAAATGGTGGACTACAACCAAGCGCGGTTTGAACAAAAAGGTGATTTTGTTAACACGCTTACCCCCTTTGCCGAGTGGGTTTATAAATTCGACAAGAAAAAATCGCTAAAAGCGGAACTGTCCTACCTGCTCACCAAACGAAACTATCGCTTATTCGGACAAACTGACCCGCATCCCGAAAAACTCCAAGATCTCGGCGATTTTGCATGGCTGCTATTGGAATTTAATGTGGCTCCGCATTGGTCATTTTCGGCTTCCGATATGTATAATACCGATAACAATATTCACTACCCCTCGCTTGGTGCTTTTTTCACGCAAAAGGTTACCCGCTTTGGGTTTATTTATGCCAAACAACCCGCAGGGATTGTCTGTACAGGAGGAGTGTGCCGGTTTGAACCCGCCTTCAGCGGTTTCCGGTTAGATGTTTCTACTAATTTTTAAACTGCTTTGGAACAAGGTAAGAAGTTGTCTTAAATTTCATCTCAAGTAGTGTCCCAAAAACGTCTTTTTTGTTGAACCTTTTTCAGTCAGACTTGCCTTGCCTTTTTTGACCTATGCCGGCCTTCCTAAAACAAATCGGGAAATAAACGATTGGTACAAATCAAATTTTGAAGTCCTATTTGTTTGAGGTAGGGGGGTAAGTGGTAAGTGGTAAAAGGTCTAAAGTCTTATGTCCTAAGTCTATAATCTAAAATCTTACGTCTAGCATCTAAAATCCCAAATCCAATTCCCTTTCCCCCCGATTTTTTAGTATATGCGGTAGATTAACCTTACTTTTGCGCTTCCTTATCATTCATTCACCATCATTAGTCCTCCATCAATATGTCCAAAGGTTTTTTCTCCGTCCCCATTCCCCATAACGAACCCGTCTTGCCTTATGCCCCCGGTTCTGCCGAAAGAGCAGCCCTTAAAAAAGCTTTGAAAGAAGCCAAATCTAAAGAGGCCGACATCCCGATGTATATCAATGGCCAAGAAATACGCACGGGTAATCGCATCGCTATCCACCCGCCACACGAAATTGCCCATACCCTTGGTTACTACCACAAAGGTTCAACAGAACATGTGCAGCAAGCCATCCATGCCGCATTAGCCGCAAAAGAGGCTTGGGAAAATAGCACTTGGGAAGACCGTGCCGCCGTTTTTCTGAAAGCTGCCGATTTGCTCGCTGGGCCATACCGGTACAAAATGAATGCTGCCACTATGTTGGGGCAATCGAAAAATGCCTATCAGGCAGAAATCGACTCGGCTTGCGAACTGATAGACTTCCTGCGGTTTAACGTCTATTACATGACCCAAATCTATGCCAACCAACCGGCATCTTCTCCCGGCGTTTGGAATCGCATGGAGTATCGCCCTTTAGAAGGTTTTGTATTGGCCATCACCCCTTTTAACTTTACCGCTATTGCCGGTAACCTGCCCACTTCGGCAGCATTGATGGGCAATACGGTGGTGTGGAAACCCGCCGAAACCCAAATATATTCCGCTCAGGTCATTATGGAAGTGCTTCGCTTGTCCGGTTTGCCCGATGGGGTGATTAACCTTATTTATACCGATGGACCAACGGTAGGTAACACTGTCTTTGCCCATCCCGATTTTGCGGGCATTCACTTTACCGGCTCGACCGGCACATTTCAATTCATGTGGAAAACCATCGGACAAAACATCGCCACCTACAAAACCTACCCTCGCATTGTGGGTGAAACCGGCGGTAAGGATTTCGTCCTTGCCCATCCTTCGGCAAACCCCGAACAAGTGGCTACCGCATTAGTTCGTGGGGCATTTGAATATCAAGGACAGAAATGTTCGGCAGCTTCGAGGGCGTATATTCCGCAAAGTTTGTGGTTAGACGTGAGGGAAACCATTTCCGAAAACCTGATGGAATTTAAAATGGGCACGGTGGAAGACTTTGGCAACTTTATCAATGCCGTGATTGACGAAAAGTCGTTCGATAAAATTACCGAGTATATTGATGCCGCCAAATCTCACCCCGATGTCGAAATTATTGCCGGTGGCGGATATAATAAAAGCAAAGGGTATTTTATAGAACCTACGGTATTGTTGGTGAAAGACCCGAATTACATTACCATGTGCGAAGAAATCTTTGGCCCGGTGTTAACCATTTTTGTCTATAAAGACAGTGAGTTTGAAGAAACGCTTACCCTTTTAGATAAAACCTCACCTTATGCGTTGACCGGTGCTTTCTTTGCCCAAGACCGTCAGGTCATTTCCCATGTTACCAACAAGCTGCGCAATGCTGCCGGTAATTTTTATATTAACGATAAACCGACCGGGGCAGTGGTCAATCAACAGCCTTTTGGCGGAGGAAGGGCATCGGGAACCAACGATAAAGCAGGCTCATACCTGAACCTTATCCGTTGGACAACTGCCCGCACCATCAAAGAAAACTTTGTGCCGCCCGGTGATTACAAATATCCGTTTTTGAGCAGCGGGGAATAGAGGAAGGGGAAATTGTTTCCATCATGATGGTTTTTTAGTCAGGATTGGTAAATATTCTATCCATCTATACACTTCGTGTTTAGATTGCTTTACCAAATATGGCATAGGTCATGAATATGGCATAGGTCATGTGAGGATTATTTCCATCCGGACTATTCATCTATTCATTAAAGTGACCTTATGCAAAAGGCTGTCGGTAGTTTGAATTTCTATTTTTGTCCGACAACTTTTGTGTTACTCTCTGCCAATTTAGCTTTTATATATGCCTTTAACTCTTCAAAGGTCATATTTTCAGTTTCTTGGCTAATCTTGTCTCTAATTTCACGCATCATTTTAACAGCGTCAAATTTCTTTTTTTTTAATTATCTCCATATTTTACTAAGTCTTTTGGGCTTCTTATTTCAATCATTGTGTAACCAAGTTTAAGGTTTACCGAGTTGTAACCCTTAATTCTGTCTAGGTTTACTATATGTGCAAAGTTCCAACTTGCCAAAACATCTACTTTGTATATAGTCGCCAATGCAATGTGTCGGCAGTCTGTAATGCTTGTCTTGCCAATTATTTTTTCTTCAATATATTTATCTGCTAACTTTACTGCTTCTTCAGTTAATTCTACTCGCTCAAAATAGTTTGAAGGGTACTTGAATAATAGTTCTTTTACGTGTATCGGTGCATTGATTAACTCAAGGTCTAACAAATCGGATACTACGAAAATAACTTCTCTATTTTCAAGTCGCTGAAATAGCATACCGGTTGCTTCTTTGAACTCTTGATCAAAATAACCACCAACTACTGAAGTGCCTATGTAAATTCTTTGTATCATCTTCTTTAACTGTTCAAATTTAGCTACAATTTAGTTTGATATTTGATTGTATGTCTTGTTAAATGAAGTAGTAGGTAATTCTAATTCAGCCTTATCTCCTTGCAAAACAATCTCCAATAAAAGTCAAAATTAAACAATTTAGGCGACTTTCTTAAATTGAGTTGTAGATGCCGTATTTTTTACAATCATTTTTGTTTCACCAATTCAAACAGGGCTTCTGCACAGCGCAAGCCGTCAATGGCCGCCGACACAATGCCGCCGGCATAACCTGCCCCTTCGCCGCAAGGATATAGACCGCTTATTTGAGGATGCTGCAAGGTAACTGCATGCCGTGGGATGCGAACCGGTGATGAAGTGCGTGACTCTACCCCTACCAAAACAGCTTCGTTGGTGTAATAAGCAGGAGCGCGCTTACCAAAGTTGCGCAATGCCACCCGCAATCGTTGCGCCACAAAAGAAGGCAACACTTCCAATAAAGGAGCCGATACGATGCCGGGTTGATAGGAGCAATCTGGTAGGGTAGTGCTGAGTTTGCCATCCACAAAATCCACCAACCTTTGTGCGGGGGCTTGCTGTGTGCGACCCCCTGCCAACCATGCCTGTCGTTCGGTGTATGCCTGAAAGTGCATAGCCCCTAACGTGCCGCTATATAATTGGGCATTGCTGCCCGTTTTGCCAAACTGAAGCAAATCTTCCAAGCGTATTTCTGTAACAATGCCCGAATTGGCAAATGGATTGTTGCGCCGCGAAGGCGACCATCCGTTGGTAACAATCTGCTCGGTATCGGTGGCACAAGGAGCAATAATGCCGCCCGGACACATGCAAAACGAATAAACGCCGCGTTCGTTTACCTGCTCCACCCAAGTATAAGCAGCGGGAGGGAGGTAATTGCCCCTGCCCGTTTGAGGGTTGCATTTATACTGCATTTGGTCAATGAGTGCTTGGGGATGTTCGATGCGTAGCCCAAGTGCAAAGGGTTTTGCCTCGATTAAAATTTGTCGCCGATGCAGCAGTTCAAATATATCGCGTGCCGAGTGTCCGGTTGCTAAGATGACGGCATCGGCCTCGTGTATATCGCCATCATGCGTAATTACCCCTTTGATGGCATTACCCGCTATTACAAAATCGGTTACTTTGGTGTTGAAATGAACTTCACCGCCGGCGTTCAGGATATTTTCGCGCATGGCGGTAATGATTTGCGGCAGTTTGTTGGTGCCAATATGCGGATGCGCCTCTATTAAGATATTGGGGTCGGCACCGTGTGCCACAAATGTTTCCAAGATCTGCCGAATATTACCGCGCTTGTCCGAACGGGTATAGAGTTTTCCATCGGAATAAGTGCCCGCCCCGCCCTCTCCAAAACAATAGTTCGAATCGGGGTTTACCCGTTGCTCGCGGTTGAGGATTGCCAAATCCCTGCGGCGCGCCCGCACATCTTTACCCCGCTCCAACACAATAGGTTTTACCCCTAATTCCAACAGGTGTAAAGCAGCAAACAAACCCGCCGGCCCTGCTCCTATAATAATAGCACGGTAACGATTGCTTACCTTCGGGTAATGCGGCACAAAAACCGCAGGCGGTTCAATGATTTCGCCTGCTAAATAGACCAATACCTTTAATAGCAACTTAGTCTGACGGCTTCGGGCATCAATAGAACGGCGCAAAATACGCACTTCCGCTATTTGGGTTAACGGCAACTTTAGCTCGTTAGCAACAGCTTGATAAAGTACTTGCAAATCGGCGGCATGTTCGGGGCTAAGGGTAAGGGTTAGGTCTTTGGGCAAATGGTTTGTTATTTAGTGAATGGTGAATGGTGAATGGTGAGTGGTGAATGGTGAATTGTGAATTGTGAATGGTTAGTCTTACTCCTTACTCCTCATGCCTTACTCCTTACGCCTACTTGAGCGGCATCGCCTTTAGGGAGGGGTCTAACTGAACGGCTTTTTTGAACAACTCCTGAGCTTTGGTATTGTCGCCCTTGCTCATGTAGCAATGCGCCATGTTGACGTAGGGGTTGGCATAATTGGGATTAGCCTTGATAGCACTTTCGTAACTGCTGATGGCTTTATCGTAAAATTTTTGTTGCAGGTAAGTATTGCCCATGTTAAACCATGCGATATAGTAACCCGGGTCGGCAGCTACAGCTTTTTCGTAGGCTTTTATGGCATCGTCAAACTTGTTTTGAGCATCGTAAATAATCCCTACCCGAAGGAGTGCGCGTTTTTCGGCTGGATTTACTTTCAACAGTTGGTTAAAGGTTTCGAGGGCTTTTGTGCGGTTGTTGTTTTCTTCGTAGGTGATGCCGAGGCTGTAAATGGCGGCTTCAAATTTGGGGTCTATCTCAATGGCTTTGGTAAATTGAAGGATGGCGTTGGGGTAATCTTGCTTTTTGGTATAGGCAATGCCGAGGTTATGATGTGCGGCGGCATCGTTTTCTTTGGTGTTCACCAATTCGGTAAAGGTAGTAATGGCTTCGTCAAACTTTCCAGCTTCCAGCAATTGCGAGCCTTTTTGGTTCAATGCCTGCCGTTTACCCGATTCCTGAGTAACTTCGGGATTGGGGTCGTTAATGATAGGCTCGCTTTGCATCTTCCTGCCGGAAGTGGTTTCACCATCCGAATCATTATTAAACAGGCTTTGACGGTTGGCAAACAAGAATAGGAGCAGCAACACCGCCATCAAGGCAAGGAAAACCTTCACTGTAGCAGACTTCGATGTTTGGGGTGTTTGGGGCGTGGGGCTTGGTTTTGACATGTGTAGGTAGATTATTAGCCGGTAAAAACATCAACACTTTATAACCCATAAATAAAACTATACTTCTCGCGGGCATAATCCATAAAATATCGGAAGTTCAGTTTTTCACCCGTGATGCGGACACAGAGTTCTTCGGCTGAATAGAGTTGCCCGTATTGGTGTATGTTGGTGCGCAGCCATTGCAACAGGGGTTGCGTGTTACCCGCTTCAATGTGTTGGGTTAAATCCGGCACGTCTTTAGCAGCTTGGTGGAAAAACTGTGCGGCATAGAAACTACCAAGCGAATAGGTGGGAAAATAGCCGAAACTGCCATGCGACCAATGTATGTCTTGCAGTACACCCTTTCGGTCGTTGGGCACGTCTATTTCTAAGTATTCTTTGTACTTGGCGTTCCATAACTCACTTAGGTCTTTCACCGCAACCGAACCTTCAATCAGTGCTTTTTCTATTTCAAACCGCACTAAAATATGGGTATGATAGGTTAGTTCGTCTGCATTGGTTCGAATGAGCGAAGGGCTGACCTTGTTCATGGATTTGTAAAATGGAAGGAGCGAAACGTTGCCTAACTGTTCGGGGAAAAATTCTTGCAGGCGCGGGTAATTGGCTTTCCAATAGGGCAACGAGCGGCCGACGTTGTTTTCCCAAAGTCGAGATTGGGACTCGTGAATGCCCAAGGAAACATACATGCCTGCAGGCAGTCCGTAATTTTTGGACAGCAACCCTTGTTCGTAAAGCGCATGACCGCCTTCGTGAATGCAGCCCCAAATCATTTCGTGCAGGTCGTGTTCATTGATGCGGGTGGTTACCCGCACATCGTTCATGCCAAAGCTCGTGGTAAAGGGGTGAGCCGATTCATCTTGCCGTCCTGCTTTGAAGTCATACCCCATTTTTTCCAGAATTTCCAACCCGAACTGCCATTGCTTGGCTTTGTCGTAGTGGCTGAACATCCATTGGTCTTCCACCTGTTCTTTGTGGTGAATTTCCTTGACAAAATCCACCAACTGACGGCGCACATCGGCAAAGAGCGTGGTTACATCGGCAGTTTTTTCACCCGGTTCAAACTCATCAATAAGCGCATCGTAGGGGTGTTCGGTATAACCGATGTATTCCGTTTCTTCTCGTTTAAGGGCAACCAATCTTTCGAGGGCGGGAGCGAAGATGGTAAAATCGCCGTCCCCATCCTTCGCGCTTCGGGCTTTCATCCATGCCTGATAGGCTCGCGAAACGGCTCCGGTCAGTTGCATGACAAACTCGGTGGGCACTTTCTGTTTTCGCTCAATCTGTTTTTTGGTTTCGGCAATGTTTCTTTTTTCGTCAAATGACAGGTCGTCGTCTTCCGACAGGCGATGCACCAAATCGCTGAGTTCATTGGAAACCGATAGATCGTGGGCAATGCCGGCCATCGTAGCGATTTGTTGTGCGCGCTGACCGGCGGCTTTTTCCGGTAAATAAACTTCCTGATCCCAGCCCATTAATGCCAAAGTATGGTTGACATCAGCAATCTTGTGCATTTTGGCGACGTATGCTTGGTATAAATCCATTGTTAGAGTGAATATGTGATGGAGTAAAAGTGAGTATTGTTGTTTTGTTAAGTAGATAAAAGGGCTAGCCTTTCCAAATGCCTACTGCCATGAGCAGCCAACCGATGATGAAAGAAAGTCCGCCTAAAGGGGTAACCGGTCCCAGCCAACGCCAAGAGGCAATGCCCAACCAATCTTTGTTGGCAAGCAAAAACAAAGAACCGGAAAACAAGACGATGCCTACCAAAAAAGCATAAGCGGCATAAATAAGGAGCGGGGAAGGGTATTTGTCGAATAACAAAGCAGCAAATAATAAGGCAAGGGCATGGTAAAACAAGTATTTCACCCCGGTTTCAAATACTTGTAATTGGTCGGGTGAAATTTTGGCTTTCAAGCCATGTGCGCCAAATGCGCCCAAAATCACCGCAAGTGCGCCCAACGATGCGGCTATCAATAATAAATTCTTGGGCATGAATAGGTTGTTATAGGTTGAAAAGAAATGGACATCAACAGAACCCCCTTCCACACTGACACTTCCTCTTTTAGTTCATAAGGATTTGTTCAAGGTTAATGGAGCATATCGGCAGGCCTTACCGTGGCAAGAAAAAAAAGTTAATTTAAAAAAACACTTTTTTGATAGCCATGAGTTTATTTTGCATCAATTTTGTTGGTTTAAAGTCAAAAAGGTGTATATTTCATCTAACAACAATCAAGCGTAGCAGGAAACTGTCCTCCCTTTGTTTTATTAACAACCTGCAAAAGTAGCAAATAACCTCGTAATGAGCAAAAACACCATCTTGATTATTGTTCTCTTGCTATCTATTGCAGGGTTTTACATTTTTCACCATTCCGATGTGCGGCGACAAATGTTCAAGGCCATTCCCGATAGTGGTATTTTGGCCATAGAGACTGCCCATGCAAAAAAGATGCACGAGCAGTTGGTGCAAAACAAAGCATATTCCGATTGGGGAAAATTTGCATTGGTCAATAAATTTGAAACCGGTTTTACCCTTTTGGATTCGTTGTTTTTACTCAAAAAACCAAATAATCAATCTTCCTTGTTGGCTTCGTTGCATCAGACCAAGGCAGACGACTACGACTTTGTTTTTTTTACCACCCCCGAGGCTTTGCAACAGCCGTTAGCCGACATTATTGACAGCCTTGCAGAACTTGGGATATATGTGACCGAGCGCAATTTCAAGCGACAAACCATTTACGAGTTGACTTTTCCTAAACAAAAGCAGGTATTTACCATTGTTCAGGATGGTAAAATTGTGCTCGCCTCTTTAACTCCCTTGCTTGTGGATGAAGCATTGACACAATACCACCGCCTTTTTACGGGCAAGTTTTTGCGATTTCAATCACAAAAGCCTACCGGCAATGCTCACTTTACCCTATATCTGCTTTTTGAGAATTTGCCATTATTTAAAACCATCTTTCTCAAATCGGGACTACAGGAAACAGTTTTCGATTGGCCGGCTCAGATTTTAAATTGGGCTACTTATGAAGTATCGTTACAGGATAACCGCATTGACATACAAGGTAAAACCTTTACCAAACCCAACCTTCTGCTCACTCAAATAGTAGAACAAAACTGCCCGAATAGTATCAACATTGCAGGTGTTTTGCCCTATAATACGGCATTGTTATGGTACAACCGCGCCAATGACGTACAAAAAATTGTGCGGCAGCAAAAACAGGAGTTGTTTGCAAGCAGCGATGAATTAGATTGGGTAGGGCAGGAGTGGGCTTTCGGTTTTACCGAACCTGCTTCCGCCAATATGTACGAAGTGGCTTTTGCGGCAATTGCCATTGCAGACTCTTCGGAAGCGGTACGCAGCTTGTCACGACTTGCGAAAAAAGGCACTAAACCCATTACTTTTAAAGGCATCAATATTGGCACCGCCAACTGTTCGGAGATCGTTCAACTCCTCTTTGGTAAAGATTATTCGCCTGCATTTACCCAAAGTTATTATGCTCAATTAGACAACTTTATGCTTTTTTCGGGAAGTAAAGAGCATTTACAGGTCATCATTGAAAATTACCTAGCCAAACAAACGCTACTTAAAAATGAACACTACAAACTGTTTGAAAAAGACCTGAAGCCCCAAAGCAACACCTTTTTGTATGTTCAGCCGGAGGGATTTACCCCGCTCATCAAAGCCACCGCATCCACTTCGTTTCTGAATGACTTTACCCAAAAAAGCAAGTATTACAAAGGGTTTACCCCCATCACAGTTCAATTAAACGAACTGCCCGATAACCAAATTCTGACCGCTGCCCGTATCAACTATTCTCAAGCCAAACAGAAAAAAGAGAGCATCATTGCCACCACTACCTTGGCTTGGAGTGTGGATTTAGAAGATGAACCGGCCGCTACCCCTCAAATTGTACGCAATCATATCAACGGAGAGCGGGAAATATTGGCATTTGATAAAAGTAACAATTTATACCTTATCAGCAAGAACGGAAGAATCCTCTGGAAACGCCAATTTGATAAACCCATTTTGGGAAAAGTGCAGCAATTAGACCTTTACAACAACGGCAACCTTTTTTATCTTTTTAACACCACCGATAAAGTTTACCTCATTGACCGCAACAGTAAAGACGTACAAGATTATCCCATCAAATTAAGTGCATCAGCCGTAAACGGACTCACCTTGGCAGATTTTGAAGACAACAAAAATTATAGTTATTTTATACCTTGCGGAAACAACAATATATATGGTTACCACCCCAATGGCAGACCTTTATCGGGTTGGAGTCCACGACCTTATTTGGCATTAATGGCCTTTGAACTGAAGCATTTTCAACATTCCGGTAAACAAATGATGATGGCAACCAACAGCAACGGCAATAGCTATCTCCTTGCACCGAATGGGGAACTTAAACAAAAATTAGTTGCCGGCAGTCCGCTCATCAGCCCGCCTCAAGTAGATATTCGGAGTGGTGAACCCAAAATTGTTGCTACTGCCAAAAACAGCAAAACTTATGTTTTTACCCTTGACGGTAAGAAATGGGAAAAGAAGATGGTCAGTATCAGCCCCACTTCCGGGTTCTTTACCGATAATATCCAACCAGACGACCCCAACGAGGAATACGTGTTTATGAGCAATAATACCGTTTATGTATTTGGCGAGAAGAAAAAAATATTTGATGTTGTCTTTAAAGATCAAGCCAAGCCGAGTAAGATTTTTCCCATCCGGCTATCAGGCGAAAAGAATACCCGCATCGGGGTGTTTTGCCAAAACACTCAACAAATTTTCCTGCTTGACGGGAAAGGACTCAACCACCCCGATTTCCCCATATCTGCGGCCACTCCATTTATTTGCACCGACTTACTGGATAATGGCGGTAATATCCTTATTGCCGGAGGCACGGCTCGCAACTTGTTTGCCTACACCATTCAGTAATTAAAATACCCTCTAAGCACTCGTTTCGACAAGCTCAACGAACGTTATGCCTGTCCGTTCGTTGAGCCTGTCCGTTCGTTGAGTTTGTCGAAACGAAGAGAGAACAATAACCACAACCCCAATTCAACCCCTTGCAGTCAATTAAGCAGTCTTTCATCAATACCTGCCAACACTATAATCTGAATTTACAAGCAAACCTATTTGATATGCCATTTAAAATGCTAGTTTCTTGCTCAGATGGAGGAATTTTATCAAAATTGCCGGTCGAATAAGCCCTCTTGCTAAATAGCAAACGGCCCATGCTGAATGACAAAGCACTCTTGGGTTTCCCCTCGAATTTTGGAGGTCCCGGGAAGAATCTTGGACATCCTAGAATGAATTTGGAACGTCTAAGGAAGAATCTTGGCCGTCCTAGCATGAATCCGGAAGGTCCAAGGAAGAATCTTAGCCGTCCTAGAATGAATCCGGAACGCCCAAGGAAGAAACTTGGACATCCTAAAATGATTCTGGAACGTCCCAGAATCATTCTATTTTGTCCAAGATTCGTACTTAGTCATCCAAGATTTCTGCTTAGTTGTCCAAGTTTCTTGCTTGGAGGGCTTAAAAACGTCGTAGGAACGCTCCTACCCATATCCGAAGTGCTCAGGGAAGCATCCGCAGTGCTCCGAGAAGAAGCGGGAGCATCCTGCCCAAATCCGCACCACTCCGCCCTGTAGTAGGAGCACTCAAAATAGAATTTGGAATGTTCGGATTAGAATTTGGAGCGGTGCGGATTGCTTCGGGAGCACTGCGGATGAGACCACTCCCTTACGTCAAGCGTTGTCCTTTAACCCTTAAAGGCGTTTCACAAAGCAGCATCATGATGTTAGATAAACCTATATCAACCCAACATGAACAATGTTTTCAATTTTATAGAGCACAATTTTTAGTATTCTTCTGACCTTTTCTATATTTTATTTACTTTTACCGCAAACTTTTTTAAACCCTTGGAGCGTTTGTATATCCAAGCACCTTGTAAAGGCGGAACCCGTCACAATCTTTAAACAGCCTGAATTTCTATGAATAAAATATTTTTTGTAATTAGTTTGCTTATTGGGTTTTTTATAGCCACCAATTTATTGATTGCTCAACAACCGCAATGGATACCTGCGGGCATCAAAAACACCACTGTTTTGGTAGAGCGATTTAGATACCAAGATCCCGAAATGGCTTACAGCAATATTGACGAAATGTATGAAGACGAAAGAATAGAATTTCTGGAAGAAGCCAACAATCGCTTGGAGCAGGATAACCAAAAACTGGAAGAAGTGTTTAAATCTTACAATGGTAACCTTATCACCATTCCTGCCGTAAAAATAGATGAAGTTTATCCCGACATGAATATTTACCGTTTTGTGCTAAAACGCGATTTGTTTTATGGAAGCAAAAAAACCATCAATCCTACGACCAATAATGTGGAAGACAAATCTTATTTTGCCTACCGGTATTATTTTTATGACCGCGTAAGCAAAACCAACTACCCTGCTTATTACTTTTCAGGTGATGCGTGGACACAGTTGAAACGCTTAGTATTTTGGCTAAACAAAGCTAATTGATGGTATTTCACAACATTTATCTAAGAAGTTCGGATAAGTTACAATATACTTGCCGGACTTTTTGTTTTTAGGTAAACCTTTATAAACCTATGCGCAAGATTTTTTTGGTAATCATTTTTTTATCCCTGCATCCTGTTGTCGAAGCACAAACGGTTGCAAATGACCAAAAAGCATTGACACTTGCTAAACAAGCTATAGACCTTGCCGACAAACGAGGAGCATATACCGATGCGCTGCAATTATTGGTACAAGCCAAAAAATTAGATCCGCGCAACGTCAATTTCGCCTACGAAACCGCCTACGTTTATTACCAACAGAAAAAATACGACCTTGCCATTAAGGAGTTGAAGCCTCTCGTCAACGGTAAGAAAGCACCCGATGCCCGTTTTTATCAACTGCTTGGCAATGCTTATGACCTAAATAAACAAACTGACAAAGCCATATCGGTCTATAAATCGGGAATAAAACGATTTCCTGAAGCAGGGCAATTATATTTAGAGCTTGGGGGTATAGCCTATCAGTCGGGCAATAACGACGGGGCGGTTGATTATTGGGAGCAGGGTATTCAAAATGCGCCCACGTTTGCCTCCAACTACTATTGGGCAGGTAAACTATACTGCATGTCTTCCGAAAAAATTTGGGGTATTTTTTATTGCGAGTTGTTTCTGCTATTAGAGCCAAACTCTGCACGTACAGTAGAAATCAGTACACTGCTGTACAAAACGTACAATAGTGCGGTGGTGGTCAACCCCAATTCGTCATGGCAAAATTGGGTGTGCTTTAGCGAACGCGCTCGTATGTACACCATGCTTGGTGCTGCCGAACAAGGAGAAGTAACTCCTTTTCAAGTTGCTTTAGATGAAACTTTAACGAAGTCATTACTGCCTGAAATGAAAAGCAAAAATATTTCTGCTTTATACCAACTTCGCGATAGGTTTATAGAACAATGGGAGCCTTCTTCGTTCAACAGTCAATATCCCAACCTTTTGTTTGATTGGTGGAAACAGGTAAAAGCAGCAGGGCATTTGGAAGCGTATTCCTATTGGGTTTTCAAAAACGGCAACCCTGAAGAGTTTCAGGAATGGCAGAAAAAAAACGATTATGCGTATAGCCGCTTTTTGCAATGGTACCAAAGCCATCCGTTAAAACTCAACGCTCAACAGCGGTTTTTCCGTTTACAATACCTATAATTGCGGTAGAAATGTTTTTTTTTGTACCAAACGTTCACCCCATCACGCAAAAAACAGGTACATTTATTTCCGTTTTTGATGAACACCCCCTAAAGTACCGGTTTGCCGGTATTTTCCTGCCCGTTCAGAGATGACGGGAGCTTGTTTTTTATACAAATTCTATCGCATGTCGAAATATCAATCAGAAGCTACTTGGCTATATCTATTTATCGGGTTATTTTTGCTGCTATTAGGTTATACTGTTTATAACCAAGTAGCAAAGTCTAAAGAAGTAATAATGGCATCCAACCGGACAGTGGATGAAACGAACGGTCAATCTGCTTTAACCCTTGCCTTTGAAAAGGAGAGAGACAGCCTTAAACGGCAAATAGATATACTCCAAAATACCCCACAACCAATTGTGGGCGGACATATCACAGATGAGGGGTTGCATTACGAAGTGCAAATTGGTGCCTTCAAGTACTTTAACCTCAAAAAGTATCAACAGGCATTCGACCATTTGAAAGGCGAAGCTGCCGATGGCTATGATAAATATACCCTGGCCAAGTTTAGGAATTATACAGAAGCCGAAGAATTTAAAAAAGACATTCAACACATGGGCATTAAAGATGCTTTTATTGTGCCCAAGCTAGATGGCAAACGCATTGATATTAAACAAGCGTTGAAAGTCGAAAACAAAAAGTAAACAGACTAATTTGAAGGTTGCCCGATTTGGTGAACTGATGCTTGCGAACACTCAAAAAACATCTAAAATACAAGGATTATGGCTATTTTAAAACCCTTTAATTTTCAGCAGTGGATTGACGATAATCGCCACTTGCTCAAACCTCCGGTAGGAAACAGACAAGTATTTCATGCCAATGAAGATTTTATTGTCATGGTGGTAGGCGGGCCAAACTCGCGCAAAGATTACCACTACGAAGAAGGGGAGGAGTTGTTTTTTCAGGTAGAAGGAGATATTACCGTAAAAATTATTGAAGACGGCAAACCGGTTGACATACATATCCGTCAAGGCGAAATGTTTTTATTGCCGCCCCGTGTTCCACACTCTCCGCAACGAGGACCCAATACCGTTGGGTTGGTTATAGAGCGTTACCGCAAGCCGGGCGAAAAAGACGGATTTTTATGGTATTGCGAAAACTGCGGCAATAAACTGCACGAAACCTATTTCGACCTGACGGATATAGAAACTCAATTACCCAAAGTGATGACCGAGTATTACAGTTCCGAAGAACTGCGCACTTGCAAAAACTGTGGCACGGTGATGCAAAAACCTAATTAGTAAAGCCCTTTATATAAAAGCGAAAGTTGGTATTAGGCTAAATCCCCAATAGATTTTGTCAACCCATCTGCCGCTAACCGATTTTGACCAAACACAACAATTGTTTATGACAAATATTGATGTTTCTGAAAATGCGACATTACTCAATTATGCAGACCTCGATGCTGCTGACCAACTAAAATCTTTCCGTTCTTTATTTCATATACCTACCACCAAAAGTGGTGAAGATGTCATTTATTTTTGCGGCAACTCGTTGGGTTTACAGCCCAAGACCGCTCAACATTACGTAGAACAAGAACTGCAAGATTGGCGAACCTTGGGGGTCGAGGGGCATTTGAAAGCCAAAAACGCATGGTTATATTACCATCATTTTCTGACAGAAAGTCTCGCACGTTTGGTTGGAGCGTTGCCCCACGAAGTAGTGGCGATGAACACACTAACGGTCAACCTGCATCTGCTGATGGCCAGTTTTTACCGCCCCACTGCTCAACGGTACAAAATCTTAATAGAATCCCCTGCCTTCCCTTCAGACAAATATGCAGTAGTCAGCCAAGCACAATGGCATGGGCTTATTCCACAAGAAGCGGTGGTTGAAATTGCCCCGCGTGTTGGTGAGCATTACTTGCGAACCGAAGATATATTAAACACCATTGAAGACTTGGGCGATTCCCTTGCTTTGGTGCTTTTGGGAGGGGTGAATTATTATTCGGGACAGTTTTTTGATTTGCCCACTATTACTCAAGCCGCACACAAGGCCGGAGCGATGGTTGGTTTTGACCTTGCCCATGCAGCCGGAAATCTACCTTTGCAACTACACCAATGG
This sequence comes from uncultured Bacteroidota bacterium, assembly GCA_937907475.1. Lineage (GTDB taxonomy): Bacteria > Bacteroidota > Bacteroidia > Chitinophagales > UBA2359 > UBA2359. The sequence goes on from CALCIK010000152.1 coordinate 20,262, forward strand.
GGGGTAGATTTTGCGGCATGGTGTTCCTATAAATACCTCAATTCCGGCCCGGGTGGGGTGAGCGGTGTGTTTATTTACGAAAAACATGCCAACAATCCAAACACCCCCCGTTTATCCGGTTGGTGGGGGAACGACGAGAAAACAAGGTTTGAAATGCGACCCGATTTTATACCGCAATTGGGAGCTGCTGGATGGCAATTGAGTAATGCCCAAATATTTCCCATGGCGATACATCGGGCATCGCTCGAAATTTTCGACCAAGCCGGCATTCAAAATCTGCGACTTAAGAGCATTCAACTTACCGGCTATTTAGAGCAATTACTCCAAAAAATAAACAGCGAATCCGGCCGTCAGCCCTTTACCATCATCACCCCTGCCGATGTTCACCAAAGAGGTTGCCAACTTTCTATTATGGTCAACGGCAACCATGGTCGAGCTATTTTTGATTATCTGACCCAAGCAGGGGTGATAGCCGACTGGAGAAACCCCAATGTCATCAGAGTAGCACCCACTCCACTTTACAACACGTTTGAAGATGTTTTCATTTTTACCCAACATCTTCGTAAAGCGTTGGAAGCTACTCCAATTGGTTAAAACCAACTTCATAAGTAGGGATATTAGCTGCCGTTTGAAACCTAAGAACAGAAAGTGAACATCAATGAACATCCACTAAGTTTTGAGAGAATGAACAGAACATCTAATCGGGACTAAGAATTGAGCAATTATTTTTAACTTTGCCACATTCTTTTCACCTATTTAAACGTAGCGGTTACGACATTTTTTGCAAAACCTGTTTATTGCGTTGCTAATTGCGCAAAAAACCCTACTTTTATATGCTGAAATGCACTTGAACTTAAAAACAAACAAATGATGAGAAAATTTACATTAATTTTTGCCATGTTGATATTTGCCGCAGCACAAGTGGCATTATCCCAAAACGTACTGACACTACCCACTTCAGGGGAAGCACCAACCCAAACGGATTGCGAAGGCACAATTCTCGACTCGGGTGGTACAGGGGATTACCAAAACGGTGTGAACTCTTTTGTAGTCATTGACCCACCCGGCTCTATTCCGGTTATTCTTACTTTTGCAGAGTTTCTCACTGAAGGATGTTGCGACTTTGTTGATTTATATGATGGGCCGACCACCAGTAGCCCCCTCATCGGTACTTATGGAGGAACTGTTCTGCCAAACGGCGGAAGCCCAATCTCTTCAACCGGTGGAGCGATGACCTTTGTTTTCAGAACAGACGGCTCAGTGATAAATCCCGGTTTTGTTGCCAACTGGATAGCAGGCGGCGGCGGAAGCGGCACACCTGTTCCATCGTTTTTTGTTTCCGACACTAACCCCCCTGCCAATTGGCCGGTTTTTTTCATCAACAGTTCATCGGGAGCAGCCTCTTATAGTTGGGATTTTGGAGATGGTTATACTTCAACGGATGAAAACCCCGAACATCGGTTTGCATCCCCCGGACCACATACCATTATATTAACTGCTATTGGATGTACGGGAGAAATTGCTACTTACAGTGTTGACATAGTCGTTCAGGAATTGGCCGGCGTAACGGTTACACCTACTTCTTTTAATGTAACGCTCAACTATGGCGACTCTATTATCTACCCGCTCGATATCACTAATATTGGAACCGGCTCTTTGCTTTACAGTATTGAAGGGGCACCTTTGCAATCGGCTAAAAAACTTCAAGTTTTGTCGCTGATAAATGGTGCAGATTTGGCACAAGAATATGCCTTTACCTTGCAAGCCGTTAACAATTATTATACCGACTACCAATTAACAGAGATTACTACCTACAGTGCCGCTGAATTGGAAGCAGCCTTAGTAGATAAAGACGTGCTTCTTATCCCTGAACAAGAAACTTGTAATGCTGCTGCATTTACGGCTTTTGCACCGGTCTTGCAGGCCTTTGCCAATAATGGAGGAACGATTGTGATGAATGGTACCAATCAATCAAACTGTATTTTTAATACCGGTTTGTTCAGTGGTACTTATCAAAATTTCTACAGTGGTCCCCTAAACTTGAGTTTGCCCGGTGACCCGCTTGTAGAAGGAGTAAACAATCCTTATGAAGCCTTGTCTGTTACTTTTTACTATGATATTACCAATTCTGATGCAGTACGAGTAGTGGAATACAACAATTTCGATGTGGTTTGCTATCGAAACATTGGTTTAGGTAAAGCCATACTTATTGGACACGACTTTAGATACAGTAATGCCAATATGCAGCAAATACAGGCAAATGCAGTGCAGAACTCGGCACAGTCATCTCTAAGTCAAGGTTGGTTATACATTTCCGGCAACAGTGGGCTACTTGCTTCCTCTGAAAATGCAACTATTGATGTAGAATTTAATGCCACCGATGTTTATGGTGGTACCTACTATCAAAACATCATCATTTATACGAACGACCCCGATAATCCTGAAATCATCATCCCTTGTGTCGTTACCATTGTTGGCACACCGAGTTTTGCACTTTCAACTCCAAATTTTGACTTTGGCACGCTCATGCAAGGGTTAGTGGGGCAGCAAACGCTCACCATCAGCAACCCCGGTACAGACTCGCTGCATGTTTTGAATATTACATCCAGTAACCCGGCTTATACGGTAGATATCAACAACTTCTCGTTGTATGGGGGTGGCACAAGCCAAGAAGTAGTCATCAGCTTTGCCCCTACGGATATACAAACCTATAACGGAACATTATCCATAGAAACCAATATAGGCACCTTTTTTGTAGTCGTAACCGGGGTTGGGGTAGGCGCACCAGTAACCACTGTAACGCCACCTGCTATTAATGTTACCATAGATGCAGGTACCTCTACTACCGTTCCTTTGGTCATTGCGAATTCCGGATTAGGCCCACTCGACTATCAGTTCGACACCTCTACTTTGGGAGTTATATTAGAAGTATTGGCTTATTCAAACGGAGTTGATGTAACGACTGAATACCCCAATACTTTTACAGCCATTAACAGTTATTACACTAACTACAACCTAACTGAAACATCCACAAGCAGTGCTGCCGAATTGGCAACTTTGTTGCAAGGTAAAGACGTGTTTTTAGTTCCAGAAATTGAAATAACTACGGGTATTCCGCCTTTTACAGATTTTGCTCCGGTCTTGCAAGCTTTTGTTAACAATGGCGGTATTGTCATTTTTACCGGCACCTCCGGCGCACAGCCCATTATCAATTCAGGGCTGATGACCGTGAATGTTACCGGTTTTGATACCGGCACTCCTCTTGAGGTGCTTGATGATACACACCCCATCACGCAAGGCATTTCCCCAAGTTTCCCGCCTTCAAATGGCACTTACCCCATTTTCTTTAGCGATCCTGATGTAGTTACATTAGTAGGACAACCCGAAGGTGAATTTGGTGGCGGTGGTTCTGTTGTGGCATACCGCCCCATCGGAAGTGGTTATGTCATATCCATTGCATTTGACTACTTTAGTTCTGACGAAAATGCTCAAAAACTTTTGGCAAATTCACTCTTATGGGCTGAAAGTTTAGCAGTAGTGCCTTGGTTGGACTATACTCCTACTGAAGGTAATGTCGGCTACCCCGACCAAGCCACAATAGACGTAACCTTAGATGCTACCAACCTTTTGGGAGGAACTTACCAAAGCGAGTTGATTATCAATACAAACGACCCGCTCAACCCCACAATTACGGTGCCTGTAACCCTTACCGTTATTGGTATTCCACAAATTGTCGTTTCAGAAACCAACCTCAACTTTGGCAGTGTTATCATCGGAAACAACAATCAAATTACCATCAACATTGATAACCCGGGCACTGATACCTTGTTTATATCAAACATTGCATCTTCACTTCCGGAATATACAACCGGTAGCAGCAGTTTGGTTATTCCGCCATTACAAAGTACCACGCTAACCATCACCTTTACACCGGATGCGATTCAATCTTTCCCGGGCACCATTACCATTACCAATAATGTAACCCCCATAAACATCAACCTTTCCGGTATTGGGGTTGGTGCTCCAGTTATTACTTTAAATCCTAACTCCTTTGACGTTACCCTTTTGGCGGGCAATTCTACTACAGAAACGCTCACGATTGGTAATATAGCAGGAGCCGGGCCGCTTGACTATACTATTCCCGGTGCCGGAACTGCCGAAATATTGGCGTTGACCTATGGTATCAATACCTTTAATTACGGCACTTTGCAGAACTATTTAACAACTTATGTGACGGACTATAACCTCACCGAAATAAACACGACCAGTGCCACAGCATTGACCAATGCTTTAGTGGGTAAACAAGTATTGTTAATACCCCAGCAAGATGCCGCGTTGGTTAGCCCAACCGTAATGGCCAATCTTGGGGTTGCCATGAACGCATTTGCTCAAAACGGCGGTTCTGTCGTATTTATCGGCAGTACTTGCAGTGTTTGTGTAACTGCAGGGAATATGTTTGAAGGTGCCTATGCCGGTCAAACTTTCAATAATATACAGATTACCAACCCTTCACACCCCTTAGCTGCCGGCTTACCCGCTTCATGGCTCATGCCCTCGGCTGCTTATACTTATGATTTTGTATCGGCCGATTTAGTACAAGTGGCATCTGCCCCCAGTTTTGGACCTAATGTTGATGCTATTGCCGCACGTCCCATAGGAAGTGGAAAGGCTATTTATTTAGGCAATAACTTCTCAACATCCGGTGATGCTACATTGGGTATTTTAATAGCCAATGCCATCGGTTATGCCAATGGTCAACTGCCCTCATGGCTTACAATTACACCCGCAGGTGGTATCGTTCAGAATGGTAATACCACCGACTTAACACTTACTTTTGATGCAACGGGAATGTTGGCGGGGGTTTATAATTTTGATTTACTTATCGGCACCAATCAACCCGGACAGCCGGTAGTTGTCGTAACCATCACCCTTACCGTTGAGGCCTTCCCCCAAGCCGGCTTTACCGTTGACAGCCAACTAAGTTGTGATGGTATCGTTCAATTTACAGATGCCACACTCAATAACCCCAATGCGTGGACATGGAATTTTGGTGATGGCAATAGTTCAACAACCCAAAACCCGTTGCACACCTATACCGATAGCGGAATTTATACCGTGAGCTTGGAAGCCTGCAATGCGTTGGGCTGCAATACGGCTACTTATACCGATTTCATTACCGTTGATTTCACCTCTACTTACTGTGATACCATTGCTATGCCCGGTGACGGAACGACATTGTCGCTAACCGGTTGTTACGGAGTATTGCAAGACAGTGGTGGACCGGCAAATTATGTAAATAATGCAAATGGAACGGTTACCATCGCTCCTCCCGGTGCTTTATCGGTAACGCTTAACTTTAATAATATTCAGTTTGAAAATTGCTGCGATGGTTTGAGAGTGTATGACGGTCCCAATATCAGTTCACCACTCCTCGGTGATTATAAAGGTCCGGTATTGCCCAACGGCGATGGCATTGTTTCTTCAACCGGAGGTAGTATCACCCTTCAACAATACACAGATGGTTCTGTTGTCAATACAGGCTTTGAATTGGCATGGAGTTGCTTAATCATTAACGAAGCTCCAACACCGGACTTTAGTTATGAAGTGACCAACGCATGTTTAGGCGTGGTTGATTTTACTGATCTTTCTCTCACTTACCCCAGCGAATGGACTTGGGATTTTGGTGACGGCAGCGGTATTTTCTCTACTGATCAAGACCCACAACATTCTTACTTACAAAGTGGAACTTACCAAGTAACCTTAGCTGCTTGTAATATAGCGGGTTGTGATGCCATCACCATTCCGGTAACCGTTGACGGAGTTTTGTTCGTTGATTTTAGCGTACCTAATTTTGTGCAAATCAACTCACCGGTGATGTTTAACGATAACACTGCCGATGCTACTTATTGGCAATGGAACTTTGGTAATGGGCAAACAGCCGTAGGAAATATCGCCAATCCGGTTACATTCTATAATGCACTGGGTATCTACACAGTAACGCTTACTGTTACCGATGCTAATGGATGTATTCGTACCGGCACTCGTACCTTAGAGGTGGTAAGCAATATTGGTGTTGATAATGCTTTGAACAGTGGCTTGTTGACCATTGCACCCAATCCTTCCACAGGAGTGTTTAACGTGAGTTATCCTTTTGCCGATACCCGACAAATTACGCTGCGTGTGTTTGATGCCGTTGGCAAAGAAGTATATTTCAATACTCAAAATGCCGTTGGAGGGTATCAACAAATTCTCCAACTTAACGACAAACCCCGTGGGTTATACTTTGTTACGCTTAGTTCGGGTAGCGATTTTGTTACCAAAAAAGTAATGCTCCACTAAGATTAAGTGTTGAATATTCTAAAATGCCCTATCAGTAAAATGATAGGGCATTTGCAATTAAACATACCAAAAAAGACAATATCATCGCAATCTTCTCGTTGTTAAGTGTATTCTTAATGGACTTTAAGCAAATTTGAGTTAAATCTTAACAAATGTTAAACTTAAGAAAGTTTTAAAAGTCTATTGCAAATGCAGTAAAGAACAAACAAAATTCCGATATTTGCACTCGGATAAGTTTAATCCCTAAAAAGACTTAAAATTAATAATCTCACTAAAAATTTGAAAAAAATGAAAATGATCAAACAAACACGCTTTTTATCTGCGTTGGTAATGTTATTCAGCATTGTATTAATTTTCGCATCATGCGACGAGTGTAAAGACCTCGAATGCAATACCGGTACAGGTGAAACAGATGCCAACGGCAACTGTTACTGCGACTGTCCTAACGGTTATTCCGGTTCTAATTGCGAAGTACAAGACCTGTGCTTCAACGTAGAATGTCCTACTAACGCCGAGTGTGATGCCACTGATGGCGAGTGTTATTGTAACCCCGGTTATGAAGGCAGTGACTGTAACACCCTTATCCGAGCTAAATATTTTGCCAGCTACAGCGGTCAAGATGTTTGCCCATCTGGTACTTATACCTATACTGCAAGCATTTTAACATCTGCTCAGGGTGTAGAATACATGATTATCCAAGGTTTTGGTGGTTTTGGTAACTCTCCCAGTGCCGGTTGTCCTGCAAATCCGTTCAATATTGTAGCTAAAGTGGTTGACACTGATAATTTCTTAATTCAAGAACAAACTCCTGCTGCTTGTAACTTACGTATCACGAGTGGTGATTCTAGCGGTGCTGATAACTTAGGCTTCCGTGACAGTACTACAGGAATTATCACGCTTACTTATACGGTTGTATTTACCGACACCACACCGCCCGCAGGCGAGACATGTGATATGGTTCTCTCTCCGCTATAGTAGTTAGCCCTAGATGATGAGAAAAAGGCGATGCTTGTAATGAGCATCGCCTTTTTTTTGTTTTTACATAGTTCGTTTTATAGGTTCCCGTTGTTTCACAATGAATACTCTATAATATTAGGCTGCCAATTTTGGTGAGCAATAGCAGTATTTAACTATCTTTACCGCCTCAAAATTTGAACATTAGCTCACTATCTAATTACATTCATGACAGTAACTAAAGAAACTTGGTTTGAAACTTGGTTTAACTCGCCTTATTACCATCTTTTATACCAACACCGAGACGACACAGAGGCTCAACAACTCATTGACCAACTATTCCAATATTTACAAATTCCTCCTGAATCTCGTCTGCTTGATTTGGCCTGTGGAAAAGGCCGACATGCGCGCTATATGGCACAAAAGGGATATGATGTTACTGGGATTGACCTTTCGCAGGATAGTATTACCGAGGCCAAACAGTTTGAAACTGACAACTTGCATTTTTATGAACAAGATATGCGCACTGTGTTTCGCCCCGACTATTTCCACTATGTCTTCAACTTTTTTACCAGTTTCGGATATTTTGACAATACAGACGAAAACCAACTTAGCTTAAATGCCATTTACAGGCAATTACAAGATAAAGGTTATTTGGTGTTGGACTTTTTTAATACACAAAGGGTCATTGCCAAGTTAGTCGCCTACGAAGAAAAGGAAATCGCCGATGTACGCTTTTTCATCACAAGGCGAGCTACCTCGAACCACATCATCAAAACGATTTCGGTCATTGATGAACCTAAGCATTTTAAAGCAACTTATGAAGAGCGGGTGCAAGCCCTTACGTTACCTTGGTTCGAACAGGCCTTATCAAGCGCAGGGTTTACTCTCCGCCAAACATGGGGTAATTACGAACTGGAACCCTATCACCCACACGACTCAGACAGGCTGATTTTGTTGGCACAGAAAGGGTAGCAAGTGCAAAGAGGTCAGTTGAAATTGAAATCTCAATTTTGCAAACGAAGTGTTGCTAAAACCTTGGGCAATTAATAGCACCGGGGCGGGCAGGTCTGATTCGACCGGAATAGATGAAGGTGATTTCGGGGCCACCGCGTCCGTTATTGGCAGCCTTTAAATCGGAAAACAGGGTAATGTCGTAGCTCACGCCAACGCTAAAATTTTCATAATCTACTTTGCCGGCTACTACCAACGCGCTTAATCCTGCGGTACTGTTTAAATCTGCCGAAGTACGCACCCAAGTGCCGACGCTAAAGGCTTTATCATAACCCGAATAACGGTTGCTGGAAAACAGATAGCGGGCGAAAGTGCCGACATCTAGTTTAAACAAAGGCCCTTGCAAGATATAGTAAGCACTGGGCAACAAATCCCATTTTGCCGATAGTGGAAAACTCCCTCCCGCTTGTGCAGAAATTTTATTTTTTAAACGGTCTTCCACATCACTTACGGCTATATTGGGTTTATTGAGATGGTACATTCCAAAGCCTATGAATAGGTTTTTTCTGGAACTCGTGGCGCGGTAAAAAAGAGCACCTGCTCCAAGGTGAAGGCGGGTGCGGCTTTGCGCTTCTATAAAATCTGTTGTAGGTAGGTTTGGGTTAAAACCGGTGCCGTCGGCTTGGTCGCCAAATTGAGCATTGGTGAGGTCGAAGTTGCGTTGATTAACTCCCCCTTGCACACCTAAGGATAAGTAGGTTTCGGGAGCAATGGCTAAATTGTAGGCAAATGACGCATCTACATAATTGGTATTCCAATTGAGGTCGCCCGCGCGGTCGTTATAGAGCAATAAACCCGCAGCAAAATGGTCTTTCTCTAAAAATCCGGGGAAAGCCATATCGGCCGATACGCTAAGGGTTCTGAATGACACGCCCGGCATGATGGCAGCCCATTGATTTCGGTAAATAGCCGCTATTCGCACATCGCCGTTCATCAACCCTGATAGGGCGGGGTTGATGAGTAAGGGGGTAGCGTAACTTTGAGAAAAATGGATGTCTTGTGCGCTGACCGCATTGCTAATGCCCATAACGAAGGCAAATAACAGCGGCAGATAAGATTTGTATATGAATTGCAACATGATGTTTACTTAAATGATTAACCGAGATTATGGGAAATTGGTCATCCTTGGTGTTTGTGTAAATAGATTAGCGCGCAAGGGTAATGTTTCCGCTGACTATTTTGGTTTGACCATCAAAAAAGGTTACGAGAAGCGAATAAACGAATACACCCGAATTGAGTTCCTCGCCATTTACCGTACCATCCCAACCTTCGGAGAGGTCTGTTGAATAATAAACCTTTCCACCCCAACGGTCATAAATATTCATTTCTATGGCATCAATACCTTTGCCAAAAATGAGCAATTTATCGTTGCGACCATCGCCGTTAGGGGTAAATATGTTGGGCACAAACACATTGCGGTCATCTATCACGGTTATGGTAACTGAGTCGGAGGCAGTACAACCGTTCGTATCGGTTGCTGTTACGTTGTATGTGGTCGTTTGCTGAGGGGTGGCTATCGGGCTGTCACAGTCTGAACAACTTAGAGAGGCAGCCATTGTCCAGAGGTATGAACTGATACTGCCGTTTGTACTTGTGGCGGTGGTTGACAGGATTACCTCAGTCCCGCGAGCGATAATCTGATCGGTTATGGTACTTATTTCAATGCCACCTATGTTTAGGGTCTCGGTAAGAGACGGAATGGCACAGGGTAAACCCGAAATTTGAAGTGTTATTTCTTTACTACCCGATGAGTTCCATTGTATCGCAATGGTATCCCCATTGTCATATACGATATTCCCGTCCGTTACTGTCCAATTGAGCAATGCTCCAAGGGGCAGGGCTGCTCCGGTATAGATGATGGTATCGTTTTGACCTAAGCAACCGCCGAGGTGAAGTTGGTTAAAGGAAACATTGAGGGATGAAACAGCAATTGTTTTATTAACAACTTGAGTGAGGCAAGGAACATTGGTAATACTAAGGGTAATGTCTTTATCCCCTTGTGTAGGCCAATTGACAATTATCGTGTCGCCGCCATTGTATGTAATGATGGCATCGGCAAGTGACCAATTAAAAATAGGGGTAAAAGCTGATGGTATAGGTGTGCCCGTATAGACTAAGGTATCTATATTGCTTGTATTGCAAATATTACTTAGAGAGATGAAATCGGGAACGATGTTTACATCCACCACTTCTACCTGTACGGTTAAAGAGTTGGAGCAAATTCCCGAAAAATCGGTATAAGCGTGGGTGATTTGGTGAATGCCGGGTCCGGCTAAAGCAGGGTCAAAAGTATTCAATCCGGTTACTCCAACTCCGGAAAAGGTGCTTTGTCCGGGGGTAAAATTGCTGGCGACCAGCAAAGTAGGTGCATCGTTGAGGCAATACTGAGATTGCCAACCGGTAAAATCCATATTGGGAGTAGGCAATACATTGATGGTTACATCATCTGAACTGACGCAACCATTTGCAGGGTCAATAAAATTGTATTGAATTTGGTGAATGCCTGCTCCCCAAATTGCGGGGTCAAACATATTTGTAGAGGTGGTGCCGTTAATCAGAAAAGTTGCTGCCGGATTTGCACCCAAATTTCCCACTAAGGCTACCGGCGCACTGTTTTGACATAAAAAGGGAGTACTGGGTTGGATAATTTGAGCAGTTTGACTTGGCGCACTGACGATGACTGTTTGGGTACAAGTGCCACCGGTTGGGGTATTATAAGTAACGGGGTATGAACCGGGTGCAATAGGATTAAAGATTGTGCCTATGACTCCGGCCGTAGGGCTGAATGTGCCACCGGGAGGCGAACCGACTAATTGTAAGGGTAATTGTGCGGTACACACAAAAAAAGGCGGGTTCTGTCCGCCAAGGGTGATACTGCATTGGGCATTTAAAAACTGGCTAAATATAGATGCTGCCAGTAAGAGCATTATTTGTTTCATGAATAGTTTGTGATTACAAGGTGAAAACAGCTATCGCTTTCTGATAGCTTGCCTATTTGAATTTGTCAGAATTAGGCAAGTTTTATGATATGGAATGCTTTTAAATAAGGCTTTGGTTGCAAAAGTGTGTTGGTTGTTAGATAGGAATAAACAAATTCCGTACCTAATTTTACAACCTGTGGAATATTATTTTATTGCCTTTCAGCAATGGCAATCTGATGGATTGCTGTAATTATGACAAAATGATGGTTGTCTTAAAACGTGATACCCCCCATGTGAGTACTGATAACAGAATTATTACTCGGCATTGTCCGGAGTGGGAGGTTGCAAATGGTTGGCCATGGCATCGAGTTGTTGGTAAAAATCCTCACCATACTTTCGAATAAGCGGCTCTTTTAGAAACACATAAACCGGCACTTTCAGTTTTTTACCCAATTTGCAAGCAGCTTTACAGATACTCCACCGTTCGTAGTTTACCGCCTCAAATTCGTTATTGAATGGACTTATTCTGATGGGGTAAAGGTGGCAGGATATGGGTTTCGGAAAATCAATGACCCCAGCTTCAAATGCTTTTTGAATTCCACAGAGTGCAATGCCCAATTCGTCGTAAACCACATAAGCACAGGCAGCACCATGGATTAAGGTAGTCGTAAAACCGAGTTCGGGGTCGTGTACATAGTGTCCCTCGCGGGCAATAGCAGCTTTACCTTCTTCGGTTAAGAAAGGCTCGACGAGTGGGTAAATGTCTTCCAAAATGCCGAGTTCTTCGTCCTCTAATTTGGCACCTGCATCGCCTTTGACACAGCAATCGCCTTTGCAGACACTAAGATTGCATACAAACTGTTCTTGTATTACCTCATCGCTGATGATGGTATTTCCAATGATAAGCATTTCAATTATTGTAAGGGTAGATGATATAAGAATGGAGGCGCAAAGATACGTCAAAAGTGGTAAAAGATTGGCATCACTGATATTTCGTTACCTAACCGGCACTAAGCCCAAACTTGTGTGCCTTCCGAACAATTGGCACAGATGTCTATTTCTTTGCGCGATATAATAATGGCGCGCCTAAACCGGTAGTAGGCTTCGCTGTGCCAAACATCGGCAAACGACTGCTGCTTGAGGTCGCCGAGTTGGTGCTGCGCATCTTTGTCAAAACAACAGGGAACGATACGACCATCCCATGTAATGACGCAAGAGTGCCAGAGTTTCCAACAGTGGTTTAGGAGTTTGTTTTTGATGGAATAAGTGCCGTCTGCTTGTTTCCGGTATCGCGAGTATTTTTCGATGGTGGGGATGAGTGGATTACCCTGCTCATAATCATACACTTGAGCGGTTTTAAGTTTTACCTCATCCACACCTATTTCTTTGGCAATACGCTCAACCTCCGCTATTTCGTGTTCGTTGGGGCGCACGACTAAAAACTGAAAGATGATGTGAGGGGTGGCAGATTTTAATTCGCGTTTGCTGGCGACCAAGTTGCGCGCACCTTCCAAGACTTTTTCCAATTTGCCTCCAATGCGGTAGGACTGATAGGTTTCTTGTGTTGCACCGTCAATGGAAATGATGATCCGGCTCAAACCCGACTCTACAGTTCTTCGAGCGTTTTCGGGGCTAAGGTAGTGGGCATTGGTTGAGGTTACGGTGTATAATCCCTTGCCAGAGGCAAACTTGACCATCTCTAAAAAATCGGGATTAAGATAGGGTTCCCCTTGAAAGTAAAAATAGAGGTAAATGAGCGTGTCGCCAAGTTCGTCAACGGTTGACCGAAAAAAGTCTTTTCGCAACATACCCGTAGGGCGGGTAAAAGACCGAAGACCGCTCGGACACTCCGGACAACGCAAGTTGCAGGATGTTGTAGGTTCAAAAGAGATGTTGAAAGGTAAACCCCATTGATAGGGTTTACCGGTCATTTTGGACAAGTAGTAAGAGGTTAGGACTTTCACCACATTCCACATACGTTTTAGAGATAGCGTGGAAATAAATTGGCGTGTATCGGTGAAAGAGATGTTGGACATGATTTGTGAAGTAAAAAAGGGTTTCAATCTTTGTAAAGTACAAAAGTAATCGAAAAGGATTTAGCCCGATGACATAATTTGTAATTAACCGAGATTACGGTACTGCAATAGTAGCTCCATTCAACAACTTAACCCTAACTTCGCTCTTCCAATAGTTCGTTAAAAAACTAAGCGGCAATACAGCCCAAAGATAGGAGTTCTAAGATTTCGGGGTGATTTTTGACAACTCACCATCATTTTATAGACAAGTTCATTTGAAATATGGTGTGGTAATACCTACAAAAGCAATGAAAGAGTTAACCAAGTTCTACCTTTTATCAATAGCTAACTCCATTAAGTCAATATAACCCGAATGGATTAGCCCGATAAACGTCATGACCTACATTGTAAAAAAAACCTTGATAGGCTTGAAAAGTGCAAAGTATAGATACAATCTCTTTTTTCTAACGTACTTTTTCATTTTTATAACCCTCTTTTTCATTTTTCACTGATACTTTTTCATTTTTCTAAGATACTTTCCCGCATTTATAAGATACAAAACGGCACTTGACCGGGTTTTAGTACCATTTCACTAATAGATCGTGCCTTTTCTTTAATGCTTTCAGGTAATTCATAAACACAAAACCACATTTCCAATACACAAAATGTCATTTCTTACTTACTTTATCATGTTTTATAGACATATTGACCATTTCTATTGATACTTTTTCGAGTTTATCGAATACTTTTTCATTTTTCTGATATACTTTTTCATTTTGCTGACCTACTTTGTCAGTTTTATAAGATGCTTTGACCTTTCGGGACTGAGAAGCCGCCTTTTTTTCTAAGAAGCTGTCTGAAAAGTCCAATTATTTGTTCCTATGACGTTAGGCATCAAACATAGGTAACCTGAGTTTTCTGATTTCAATATCTACCTAATTCGATAATATTAAAAACCTATGGGATCCTTAAAACTTTTTGGAATTATAGGCATCATCGCAGCTTTATTAGGAATAACCGCCGATTTGCTGCTTTTGTATGTACCAAACGGAGGGTACGAAAACTGGGATTACCAATTTTTCACCCAAATATCCGAACAAAGAATCTTTTGGGGGCATTTGATTGGCGTAGTGTGCATTCCATTTGAGTTGGCAGGGTTTTGGCAAGTGTATAAAGCTCTTGAACCCGCCGGACGGCGGTGGGTATTACCTGTTTTACTGCCGGTTGTGTTTGTAACAATATGGGGCGTGGCCTATCATGCGATGTTAGCAGGATTTGCGGCTTATATGCGGTTGCAAGCCGAGGTAGTTTTACCCGATGCCCTTAGTACACAAACTTTTGGGCATTTGAAAGCTACCATAGAACCGTTGGGCAATCTGCTGTTTTTGCTGTTTGTATTTATATCGGGTGGCTTGTTCTACCTCATTCGCTACAAAGATACGCACTATCCAAAATGGGTGGCGTGGGTAAATCCGTTGTTGATTTACCTCATCGCCGTTGTGCTATACCTTTTATTTCCACAGCATATAGGCAGTATGGCAGTTGTGGCAGGTTTTAACTTGTCTATTCTAGTCGTCTTGTCCACTTCAACAATCGTACTTTGGAAACGGTGAACACTTTCGGGTTTTAAGCGTTTTTTGTAACTTGTTTTGAGGAGTGTTTGTATCTTTACTAGCCATTTTAATATACTGATATAAAAGGATTGAAAAAACCATGCCACAATCTACAATTTCCCACACCTCCTTATCCGCCCCGCGTGGCAACCAACTTACCTGCAAAGGTTGGGTACAGGAAGCCGCTTTGCGTATGTTGCTCAATAACTTAGACCCACAGGTTGCGGAAAAACCCGAGGACTTGGTGGTTTACGGCGGACGCGGGAAGGCTGCTCGAAATTGGGAGGCTTTTGACTTGATTGTCAAAGCCCTCAGAGATTTGAACGAAGATGAAACCTTGCTCATTCAGTCCGGTAAACCCGTTGCGATTTTACCAACCCATAAAGATGCCCCCCGTGTGTTGATAGCCAACTCCAATTTAGTGGGCAAATGGGCTACTTGGGAGCATTTCAACGAATTGGAACAAAAGGGACTGATGATGTATGGGCAAATGACCGCCGGCTCTTGGATATACATCGGCACGCAAGGCATTGTACAGGGTACTTACGAAACCTACCGCTCTTTGGCCGACCTTCATTTTAACGGGTCGCTCAAAGGAACGGTCAATGTTACTGCCGGTCTTGGCGGGATGGGTGGCGCGCAACCTTTGGCCATTACCATGAACGAAGGGGTTGCATTGGTAGCCGAGGTTGAAGAGTGGCGAATTGATAAACGCATCGAAACCCGATATTTAGACCAAAAAGCTACCGATATAGATACGGCAATTGACATGGCGATGGCTGCGGCACAACGGGGCGAAGCGGTTTCTATCGGCGTATTGTGTAATGCTGTGGAACTTTTACAACGGCTCTTAGACCGAAACATTACCCCACATACCCTAACCGATCAAACATCGGCACACGATGACATCAGCTATATTCCCGAAGGAGTTAGCGGTGAGCAAATCCAAATCTTGCGCGAGCAAAATCCCGACGAATATAGAACCCGCTCGTTAGACACGATGGCAAAACATGTGCGCCAAATGCTGGACTTGCAAACGCGTGGGGCGATTACCTTTGATTATGGCAACAATTTGAGAGGACAAGCGAAAGACAAACGCGGTGTACAAAACGCTTTTGATTTCCCCGGATTTGTGCCTGCCTATATTCGTCCTCTGTTTTGTAAGGGTTCGGGACCGTTTAGGTTTGTAGCCCTATCGGGGGACGAACAAGACATCTTAACCTGCGATCAAACTTTGTTAGACCTGTTTCCCGAAGATAAAGGGTTGGTGCGTTGGATAAAAATGGCGCAAGAGAAAATAGCATTTCAGGGATTGCCCGCCCGAATTTGTTGGCTACCGATGGGTGCGCGACAAAAGGCGGCTCTAGCATTTAACGAACTGGTGCGTTCAGGTAAGGTGAGTGCCCCTATCGTCATTGGACGCGACCACTTAGATACCGGTTCGGTCGCATCGCCTAACCGCGAAACGGAAGCCATGCTCGACGGGTCTGATGCAGTTGCCGATTGGCCGATATTAAATGCCCTTATTAATACTGCAGGCGGTGCCAGTTGGGTTTCATTCCATCATGGTGGCGGGGTAGGCATGGGGTACTCGCTTCATGCGGGAATGGTCATCGTGGCAGATGGTACTGAAGATGCCGCAGTTCGTTTGGCAAGAGTCCTTAATAATGACCCGGCTATGGGGGTTATCAGACATGCAGATGCGGGTTATGATATTGCCAAAGACACTGCCCGGCAATATCGTTTGGACATTAAAGAAAGATTAAAATAAAGGCTCGCAAACAAACATCTCGATACGAATTGCCCAATTGAAACGTTTCCTGACTGCCGTTTCAATTGGGCAATTTGACGTTGTGAAGTTATTGTTAAATCATTTTTTACTTCCTTAAAGAAGCAGTTTTTGTTGAAACATTTCCTATCTTCGCAGTCCTTTTCGGAAAAGTCGTTTTTTGAAAAAAAAATCGGTTTATTTTTGGTTAAAAGATAAACTACTGTTAAAAGTATCTAACTTAGTAAATTCATTTAAAATAGTGCCTTTCTCACACTTTTTGGAAGCAATTTGTCGCTCTCCAATCGAAGAAAGGCCGCACTAAAATATTGTTGTATTTACAACCGACAAAGTATGAGTACAGTTGTTGCAGAAGACAAGTTATTGAATTCGTTAAAAGAATATTTCGGCTTTACCGGCTTTAAGGGTAATCAAGAAGCCATTATTAAAAGCACCTTAGCTAAAAAAGATACTTTAGTCATCATGCCAACCGGAGGTGGCAAATCGCTGTGTTACCAACTTCCGGCAATTTTAAGCGAGGGCACCGCCCTCATTATTTCTCCGCTCATTGCGCTGATGAAAAATCAAGTGGACTTGATGCGCGGCTATAGCAGCAACGACAGCATCGCCCACTTTTTAAATTCCTCTTTGAGCAGGGGAGAAATTAAAAAAGTGAAGGAAGACTTGATTAACGGGCATACCAAAATGCTCTATGTTGCTCCCGAAACCCTTACCAAGCAAGAAACGATTGACTTTTTTAAACAAATCAAAGTGTCATTTGTGGCGGTTGATGAGGCGCATTGTATCTCGGAATGGGGGCATGACTTTAGACCCGAATATCGCCGCATCAGAAAAATGGTGGATGCCATTGATATGAATGTGCCCATCATGGCTTTAACCGCTACTGCTACGCCTAAAGTGCGAGACGACATTATTAAGAACCTGCAGTTGCGGTCACCGGAGATGTATAGCACCTCTTTTAACCGCCCCAATCTATACTATGAAGTAAGGGCGAAAGGCAAAAAGGAAGATGTGGTTAGACAGATTACTAAATTTATCAAAGATAATGCCGGCAAATCGGGCATTATTTATTGCTTGAACCGCAAAACGACTGAAGAATTGGCTCAAGTATTGAACGCTAATGGTATTAAAGCAGCCCCTTATCATGCAGGGTTGGAAGCCCATGTACGCTCCAATTGCCAAGACCATTTTTTGATGGAGGAAATACATGTCATCGTTGCCACTATTGCATTTGGAATGGGAATTGATAAACCCGATGTTCGGTTTGTCATCCACTACAATATGCCCAAAAGCCTCGAAAATTATTACCAAGAAACAGGGCGTGCCGGACGAGACGGCATGGAAGGTAAGTGCGTAGGGTTCTTCTCTTATGAGGACATGACCAAATTGGAAAAATTCATGCGCGACAAAACCGTTGCCGAGCGCGAAGTAGGAGGGCAACATTTGGCGGAGGTTATCAATTACAGCGAAGCAGCTGCTTGCCGCCGGCAGTTTTTATTGCATTATTTCGGGGAAGCTTATGAAGAGGTGAAGTGTAGCAAGGGGTGTGATAATTGCAACCAACCCAAAGACCGTATGGAAGTGGGCGATAGCGTGGCTAATGTACTTCATGCGGTTACGGAGTTGCAAGAAAACTTCGACAGCAAGTATATACTGAAGTTCATCTTGGGTAAAAGAACACAAGAACTCTTGGACTTTAAGCACGACCAATTGAAGCATTTTGGAGTGGGAGAATCGCAAGATAAAATGTATTGGAAATCGGTGATTACCCAAACCCTTTTGAGAAACCTGCTTAAAAAAGATATTGAAAAATATGGCTTGCTAAAACTGACCGAAGAAGGTAAAGAGTTTTTGAAAAATCCTTATTCCATTAAAATAGCTATTAACCAATCTTACGAATCCGATGTTGCGATTGCCGAAGAAGCCGAAGCACAAATGCAACGCGGTGCCGTGTTAGACCCTATTTTATTGGGCATCTTGAAAAACTTGCGTAAAGAGGTGGCTAAGAAACAAAAAGTGCCCACTTATGTCGTGTTCCAAGACCGCTCTTTGGAAGAAATGTCCACTTACTACCCGATTAATGTGGAAGAAATGGAACGCATTAACGGGGTCAGCAAAGGGAAGTTTATGAAATTTGGAAGGCCTTTTGTTGAAGCGATTAAAAACTATGTGGAAGAAAACGATATTTCAAGAGCCGAAGACTTTGTCATGAAATCGGTCGCTTCAAAATCGAAAGACAAAATTTACATCATTCAAAACATTGACAAACAAATTCCGCTCGAATCTTTGGCCAGCTATTTAGGACTTTCAATGTTTGAATTTATTGGGGAAATGGAAAAGATAGTGGATTCCGGCACCTCGCTCAACATTGGCTACCACCTCAACGATGTGCTTGACGAAGACGAGCAGGATGAATTGTTTGATTATTTCTTGAAAACAGATGCCGATAATATCGATTCGGTGTTGAGGGAATTGAGTAAAGAGGGAGATTACAACGAAGAAGAAATCAGATTGATGAGAATTAAGTTTCTTTCAGAAGTTGCGCATTAATATATCTGTGTTCAAAAGAATAGAACGCGGATGAAGCGGATTTTCAAACGCGGATGAACGCGGTTTTTTTCATTGTTGCATTCTATAACTGGGTTTATCTGTGTTCAAAAGAATAGAACGCGGATGAAGCGGATTTTCAAACGCGGATGAACGCGGTTTTTTTCATT
>CALCIK010000153.1 GCA_937907475.1 uncultured Bacteroidota bacterium
GTTTAGCCCCCAAATCAACTTCGGGGGCTTGAGGCGTTTGTCCAAAGTCTAAAATTTATATTGTTTGCAATTTTTAAGGTCGCAAACAACCGTTCCGCACTTTCTTGCGTTTATTAAATCGTAGAACTAAAATGAACTTGGAAATGAAAAAATTTATACTTTTACTCGGAGTGTTATTTGCAATTTTTGCACAATCGGCATGTAAAGAAGACGATAATAATGACCCGCCAATCATAAACGAAACTGATGAAGAGGTTAGTTTCATCGTTAACGGCGGGACTGCCTATAATGGTAAATACGTAATCTTTACCAATTTTAATGCCTTAATTACCCAAGCCTATTTTAACGATACCATCGGAATTTCACATCTGAAAGCATTAGGACAGTGGGATAATGCCAATGCTTTTATGGAAGTCTTTTTTCCGGACGATACACTGGGCTATTACTTAATGCAAGAGCCGCAACCACCTTTGTTTGAAATACCCCAAGACCGGTTTTTCCGAATCACTTTAGACAATACGGAACTATACATCAAGTATATGAACGTATATATAACCTCATACGGTAAAGTAGGCGAACATATTAAAGGCACATTCAACGGGCAGGTGTATGATTATGTTCATAATCCTGCCGGCGAGTTGATAAATATTAACAACGGTAAGTTTAGTCTTAAAAGAACGGAGTAAACCGAATTGCTGTCAATAGCCGATAAATATCTTTTAAGTCTGCCGGCTATTTTATTTACAAGCTCCTTCTCTATAATAAATGACTCCGTTTTTTTCGGCAACGCAACTATTGCTATAAGTTTTGGCATCACAACCGCAAACCGGAGCGTAATTCGCTGTGCAAATAGCATCAGGATTTACTTTAGCGGGGTCTATACATGGTTTTTGGTTAGCTCCACCCGGTTTTTGATTGGTTGCACCTTTACACTCACCTTCTGTATAAGATGTAACACCGCTTTTTTCGGCAACACAACTGTTGCTGTAAGTTTTGCCATCACAACCACAAACCGGAGCATACATTGCTATACACGCTCCATCGGGGTCTATTTCTGAAGAATCTATACAGGGTTTGTTCGTTGTTTCTTTGCACTCTCCCGGTAGATACTTTGTAACCCCGCTATTTTTTGCCATACATTTATTGCCGTAAGTTTTACCATCACACCCGCAAACCGGAGCGTACTCTTTGGTGCAAGGAGCATTGGGATTTATCAAAGCGGGGTCTATACAGGCTTGTTCTTTGTCAGATGACTGAACATTATCGGCAGTATTTGTTCCTTTACGAGTATTGGTACATGAAACTGTCCATAAAATAACTAAAATGAAAATCGAAAAATAAATGCGTGGCATAGGATTGGATTTAGGAGATGATAAATATAGATGGTTAGGAATTTGGTGTTGGTAATTTCGATTACCAAATATTGTTTTACGAGGTAGGTTAATTTATTGGAAAAACACACAGGTATCTTACTAAACTATGAACTCAAACTTTTATTTTTCCCAATAAAGATGAAATATTCCCAAAGCCCACTATAAGCCCGAAGGACTTGATTTAGTTGCGGCTCAAAACGTTTATTCAATTCGTGGTAGAGATGCCCGCCAATCATTACGTTATGAGCTTGCATCCATCGCCAAAATAATGGGAACCTGCTTTGGTGAAAATCTACTACTGCTACCACTCCTTCGGGCTTTAAATCGGCTGCTGCCTGTTCTAAAACTTCGGCCCATTGTGGATTGATCATGCTTAAAGAATAGGAAAATAAGATGACATCGAATTTCCTGTTCAGAGGTTTCTCCTTTCCATAAGGTTGTTCTAACAACATTGTTTTGTTGGAGATGCCCGATAGTTTAACCGTAGTCCTTTCAATCATGTCGGGTGAAAGATCTACCCCTGTTAAAGTGGCATTTGGAAACAAGCCGGAGAGCCTTTTGAGGTTAAAACCCGTTCCACAACCTACTTCTAAAATGTCTATTGCTTTATTTGAATCAAACGGCAACATCTGCAATAGTTGAGTGCGGCCAAAAAGGAACGCCCATCTTGTCAGGTCGTATAGACGTGCATGAAATTTATAGTATTGTCGGATGTATTGGTGTTGAGCCTTTGCTGTTGTCGTGATATTTCCGCCGGGCATGATAAGATGGTTTGTGCCTAATAAAAGGATAGAAGTAATTTAAACTGAAATAAATGTCTCGATATGGTAATGATCTGATAACTACAAAAAGCTGATTGTAGATCATTTAAACCCTAATGCCTAATACTGATAGTATAAAAGCCTCTATTCAATAAATATATGTAAAAGAAATTCAAAGGTACGAACTCTAAGCTAACCATACTATTCTTTCATTGAAAAAATAGTATGATGACTAATATCGTTTTACCAAACGTTTGTTTGGTTTTCAATAGAGAGGAATTTGGTAAATATTCACTAAAATGTACGATTTGGTTATGTTTTACATCATAAAAGTAAAAAAACAGCGTTTTTGGAAAATAAATGCTGAATTTTCTTGCCAAAATAGCTTGCGTCAATTAACTTTGAAGCTGAATTACCAAACGCTTATTCAATTCATTTAGCCATATAGCTGTAATATCCCTGATTTTAAGGCGTAAAACCCAAACCTTCGTTTTGTATAATCGCGCCTACTTGATTTACATAAGCAATATCAATTCATCAAATAACCTTAATTTAAGACAATGGAAGCAATCGAAAAAATGAATAAGGTGCTGAATGGAGGCGAATTTCTGATTAAAGAAAGTTTAGCCCAAGAAGTGTTTATTCCCGAAGACCTGAACGAAGAACAAGTGATGTTTGGGGATATGGCCAAAGAGTTTTTAGAAAAACATATCTGGCCAAACGTTCAACGTATTGACAAACAAGAACCCGGACTTACCGTAGAACTCATGGATATTGCCGGTGAATTGGGTTTATTGGGTGCTGCCGTTCCGCAAGAATATGGGGGAATGGGCATTGACTTAAATACCGAAACGCTGTTGACCGAAGTATTGGGAGCCAGTCATTCTTTTGGTGTTTCTTTAGCTGCTCATACAGGAATTGGAACTTTACCCCTTTTGTATTTTGGTACAGAGGAACAAAAAGCAAAGTATCTTCCCAAAATGGCAACCGGCGAAATCAAAGCCGCTTATTGTTTGACCGAACCCGGTTCGGGTTCTGATGCCTTGGCTGCAAGAACCAAAGCTACCCTTCAAACTGATGAAAACGGTACAGAGTATTACCTGCTTGAAGGACAGAAAATGTGGATAACCAATTCGGGGTTTGCCCATTTGTTTACCGTGTTTGCCAAAATTGACGGGCAATTTTTTACCGCATTTTTAGTAGATGCCCAATCTGAAAACATCAGACTTGGAAACGAAGAGGATAAAATGGGTATTAAAGGTTCTTCTACCCGTCAAGTGTTTTTTGAAGGGGTGAAAGTTCCCAAAGAAAATGTATTGGGCAAAATAGGAGAAGGACACAAAATAGCCTTTAACGTGTTGAATATCGGCCGTTATAAATTGGGCGTAATGGTTTGCGGCGGGGCTAAAAAAGCGATGGAGTTTGCTATTAAATATGCTAACGAGCGTCAACAGTTCGGAAAAGCTATTTCTAGTTTTGGTGCCATTCAACATAAAATTGCCGAGCAAGCTATTCGAATATTTGCTTTGGAATCGTCTAATTACCGTGTTTCGGATTTAATCCAACAAAAAATAGAATCGCTTGTTGCTCAAGGAACTAACGAAATTCAGGCTAAACTCATCGCTGCCGAAGAGTATGCGATTGAATGTTCAATCCTGAAGGTTTTTGGTTCTGAAGTATTGGATTATGTGGTGGATGAATCGGTACAAATTTTTGGCGGCAACGGTTATTCGGAAGAATATCCTATTGCCCGTTCTTATCGAGATAGTCGCATTAACCGCATCTTTGAAGGCACTAACGAAATCAATCGTTTGCTAACAGTGGATATGCTTCTTAAAAAAGCAATGCGCGGTGATATTGATATGATGACTCCGGCCATGTCGGTTCAAAAAGAATTGATGTCTATTCCCGATTTTGGAAGCAGTGACGAGGAAGCTTTGTTTGGTGCTGAGAAAAAAGCATTGGTCAATGCCAAAAAAGCCATCTTGATGAATGCCGGTTTTGCTGTTCAAAAATTCATGAAGAGATTGTCGAATGAGCAGGAAATCATCATGAGCATGACCGATATGCTTATTGAAGTATTTGCTTGTGAATCGGCCATGCTTCGTACTGAAAAATTAGTTTCGCTACGCGGTGAAAGTGCTTGTGAAGGGCAAATTGACATCGTTCGTACTTTGTTTTCTGATGGGATGGAGCGGATTAACTTGAACGGTAAACATGCGGTATCTGCCTTTGCCGAAGGCGATGAAAGACAAATGTTGTTGATGGGGTTAAAACGGTTTACCAAATATGCCCCTTATAATACGGTTGCAGCAAGAAGACGCATTGCTGCCAAATTAATTGCCGCTGAAAAGTATTGTTTCTAAGATTTTAGATTTAAGACAAAAGACGTAAGACAAAAGACTTAAGACGTAAGACAAAAGACTTAAGACGTAAGACAAAAGACTTAAGACAAAAGACAAAAGACTTAAGACAAAAGACAAAAGACAAAAGACTTAAGACAAAAGACAAAAGACTTAAGACAAAAGACAAAAGACAAAAGACTTAAGACAAAAGACAAAAGACTTAAGACAAAAGACAAAAGACTTAAGACAAAAGACTTTAGACTTAAGACAAAAGACTTTAGACTAAAGCGCACTCCAAACTTGATAGGGGTGCGCTTTTTTATTGCTTGTGTAACCGAAACCTTAACTGAGTTCTGTCTTATTCCGATTGCTCCAGCATTTTCTTCAACACTCCATAAGATATGATATTGCTCATGTTTTCTACCATATGGAGGTTGTCTTGGTTAACGCTTGCGATACCGTTTTTTAACAAAACAGGGGTTAGGTCGAGGTCTAAAGCACCACGATAGGTTGAAAGCACGCAGTATTCGGCACAAAAGCCGGTCATGATGATCATGTCTATTTGATTATCCCTGATGATGTCGGCACAGTTTGTTTTGTTGAAGCTGTTTCCGTAATGTTTATGGACAACGTGCTCGCTTTCAAGGGGTTCTAAGGCTTCTATTAATTCAAAACCTTCTGTTCCCGGCACTACGCCATCGTCAGTGTCTACATCTTGCACCCAAATAATGGGGAGTTTCTTACTTCTGAACATTGGAAGAACCGCATTGATGTATTCCGTTGCGGAGTCGATAGATTTTTTGCTTTCCTCTTGGTAATAAGCTTTTTGGAGGTCAATGATCATTAAAGCGAGTTTCATGGGGTTTCGGTTGTTTTGTTTGTGAATTTATAGCTCGTTGGCAATGCAAAGATTATATCAATGTATGGCCCGCAGATTTCGCAGATTTTCGCAGAATGTCTTACTTATTGATAATGCCTGTGGTTTAGGCTTGAGTTTACTTTTCGCAGGTTTGTTTTAAGAGGTTAAGCCATGTTTGCATGCCTTTTTCTAAATTATTGTTGAACATTTTTTTGAAAAGGCTTGCGAAAAAGCCTTCCATGCTTTCCTCCACAGTAACTCGGGTTTGTCCGTCCTGTTCTGTTAGTGTCCAATTGTGGATGGCGAACAATCCAAAGGTTTGACCCGTCCAACCGAAAAACCTGTTTGGTTCTACCGTATGAAGTGTGGAGTGGATGCTTACCCCTCCCGATTTCCATTGGAAAGTGGTATCGGGCTTTAGCACTCCGTTCGTTTTGGCACTACTGATGTCTGTTTGCCAATTTGCCCATTTATCAATATCGGTCAATACTGCCCAAACTTTTTCGGAACTTGCATTGATGGTTATTGTCTTACTGCACTTTACCGGTGCATTGTGGTTAATGCTTTTCATGGTTGATGTTTGCCTTTGTTAAGGAAGACTTCGCTTAAGGCTTCCTTTTGTTGGTTTGTCAATAAAAATTGAAGTTTAACCCCACTGAAAAAAGACCTTCGTCTTGCTGGAAATCTTTGTTTGATAGATTGAAACTCCTGAGTACTTGTATTTGCAGTTTTACCTTTTTTAAGCCTCCTCTGATGGTGATGGCCGGTTCTACCAAGATGTTTGATTTGTTTTCGGTTAAATATACCGTTTGGTCAATATTGTCAAAAATCAAACTTCCGTCAATATTATAGTAGTTTAAAGTCATTAACTTTGTCGAGGCGGAAACGGAAAAATAGGGATGGTGATAACTGATTGAGGGTTGTATGCCTACCCGAAACAGGTTTGCCGTTATTTTTCCGGTGGTGTTTGGATATGTGGTAACGCTTGTTGGAAAATGGTTTTCCATTTTACCGGCACCGATTAGTCCATAGGCATCTACTAAAAAACCGGTGGTCAAATTTTTATAGTATCCAAAACCCAGTTCCATAAACCTGCCCGAACCGCCATTACCATTGTCTTCGGCTTCGGGGGCAACAAACCCGCCGTTGGCTTGAAAAGCTAATTCATCGGTTATGCCATAGGCTCCCTGAAATTCGATTTGGTTTTCATTGCCTGCAAATGTCAGGTTGGTTTGTCCTTTTGCAGTAATAATGGGGACATTTTGAGTGTTCGGAATGTAGTAGTTGGGATTGCAGCCCATGCCTGTTACAGCTAAAACAGAAATTAATATTGCTAATTGTAAAACGTTTCTTTTCATGGTGTGGGTTAGTTTGTTATGATGTATGATGTAATCGGTCTTGGTGATTTGTTTATCTTCTTGGCTATTTTATTTCTCAAAGTTAAGGTATTTAATCGCTTTTACTAAAGCTGTTGAAAAATTACTGTGAGGTTACAAGATTTAAAATCTCTTTACCCCTACCTTCACCTCGTCAAAGCACCAAAAAAAGACCGGATTGTTTATTGCAAAAACCAAGTTTATGTTTTCCAAAATTCCACTTGCCGAAAGAATGCGCCCTAAGAGTTTAGACCAGTTTATCGGACAGGAACATTTGACCGCTCCGGGTGGCTTGTTGCGAACGATGATTGAAAACCGCACTTCTAACTCTATTTTGTTTTGGGGACCGCCGGGTGTGGGGAAAACCACCCTTGCCAATATCATTGCCGGTCAATTGGAACTGCCGTTTTATATGCTCAGTGCCATTGATAGTGGGGTGAAAGATGTTCGGAATGTTATCCAACAGGCGCAACAATCGGGCAGGGCGTTGTTGTTTATTGACGAAATCCATCGTTTTAATAAAGCACAACAGGACTCGCTGCTTGGTGCGGTTGAAAAGGGCATCATCACGCTAATTGGGGCGACTACCGAAAATCCTTCTTTTGAGGTGATTGCTCCTCTCCTATCGCGATGTCAGGTTTATGTGCTCAAACATTTGAGCAGGGAACATTTGGAAAGCATTCTGCATCAGGCAATTCGAGATGATGAATACTTGAAGACCCGCAGCATTACCCTGCAAGAAACTGAGGCGATGTTGCGCCTTTCGGGTGGGGATGCCCGCAAACTGCTTAACCTATTGGAGTTGGTGGTGAATCATACCCCGGCTCCTGCCGAAGTGGTGATTACCAATAAAAGCGTGCAGCAGATTGCTCAACAAAACATCGCTCTTTACGACAAACAGGGGGAGCAACATTACGATATTATATCGGCATTTATCAAATCTATGCGGGGGAGCGACCCCAATGCAGCCCTTTATTGGCTTGCCCGGATGTTGGCGGGTGGTGAAGACCCGAAGTTTATTGCGCGGCGGATGTTAATTCTTTCGAGTGAGGATATTGGCAATGCTAACCCTACGGCGATGGTCATGGCCAATGCTTGTTTTGATGCGGTCAGTAAGATTGGTTATCCCGAATGTGATTTAATTCTCGCTCAAACGGTCATTTATTTAGCCACGAGCGCAAAGAGCAATAGTACTTATACGGCTATCAGGGCTGCACAAAAATTGGTCGAAACCTCCGGTGATTTACCCGTCCCATTGCATCTGCGCAATGCGCCGACTAAGCTGATGCGCGAATTGGGCTATGGGAACAACTACCAATATGCGCATGAGTATGAGGGTAATTTTTCCGATCAAGAGTTTTTGCCGGACAAGGTGAAGGGGAGGCAGATTTACCAACCGGGAAACAATAGCCGAGAGAATGACGTTCGCCGATGGCTAAAGGAGAAGTGGAAGAATAAATACGGTTATTAGTGGTTAATTGTTAGTTATGAGTTATGAGTTATAAATTGTGAATTGTGAATGGTGAATTGTCAATTTCTAATTCAGTCTTACTTCTTATCCCTTACCCCTTATTCCTTACCCCTTATTCCTTACCCCTTATTCCTTACTCCTTATTCCTTCCCCTTCCTATTCCAACTGCGCAATTGCTGCTTTGCAGTAGCCTTTTTTTTCTGTCAGGTTTACGGCGATGAGTTTGGTTGGGTGGGGAGTTCCGTCAATGAGTTCGGCGTAGGCGTAGGTTTGTTTGGTTTTGGGTGTCAAAACAACGAGGTTGTCGGGGGGTTGAGCCAATTCGTTGGAGGTGAGGTAAACGCCCAACTGGGTGTCGCCTGTGTTTTCGATGGTAATTTGTGCATCTGTAGCAAAGGTATCGTCCATGATTTGCAGACGGCTATTGGGCTGAATTTCGATGGGCGGATTGGGATTTTCTTTTGGAACGGGAGCTTTGAGGTATTTCAATTCGTAATATGCCTCGATTATGGCGGGCTGACCGGCATATAAAGCGATCAGGTGTCCAAAAATCCTGTGCATGGTTACGGCCAAGTTTTCGCGGGCTACCTCTAATGCTTGCCGGCTTAGGGTATCGCTTCCTTCCTTCCCTTGTTGGTTTACGCGGGCGGCGGTCAAGCTGTTCCGAAAGGCAACGACTTGGGTTAAAAGTGTTGACAATGTGGGATAGGCGACCAAGGCATCTGCCAAATCTCTGACTGCTTTGATGCGCTCTTCATAAGCACCCGATTGAAACGGGGTGCGACCTTTGGGCAACAGCGTTTGGTAGGCTGAGGCATCTCCGGGCAAGAGATACTGAATGGCAATGTCCCAATTTTGGATATGGGTGCTGCTAAGTGCCGTGATAAGCGTTTCAAACTCAGAGGTTGCCACTTTATAGGCGGTAAAATCTTGCGTTACCTTAGAATATGCATCGGTAAACTGCACATAAGCGGGCTGCATGATAAGGTATAAGGTATTGATTTCGGGGATAGTGGTGCTTTTTTCAAAGAGTTTATCCCTGTGGTCGGTTGACATGATGTACATGCGCTTGTTGTTGCTGCTTGTAACATTGTCAAACACATTTCGCAAATAAGACCAATTCGGATCATTTAATGCCATAACTATTTAGGGGTTTATGGTGATAAATCTATGTCTGTAATGCAAAGATAACGGCTTAGTTTCTATTTTAGTTCATCTTGCCCTTATCTTTTTTCAATTTTTACGCAATAAAATAGTTCTACAATATAAAGTTTAGGTTTTGAGTTGCTTCTGTAGTAGTTACGATATCAATATTAGGTTTTAGATGACCTACGTAGTGGCTACGGAACTAAAATTGTGTATTAACTTGGCTTCGTAGTGGCTACGGAGTTAATATTGGGTGTTAACTTGGCTTCGTAGTAGCTATGGAGTTAATATTGGGTATTAACTTAGCTTCGTGGTGGCTACGGAGTTAATATTGGGTGTTAACTTGGCTTCGTGGTGACTACGGAATTAAAATTGGGTGTTAACTTGGCTTCGTGGTAGCTATGGAGTTAAATCCTTTTTGATCCACCCCCAGCCCCTCCCTAAAACAAATCGGCAATAAAGTGTTGGGTATAAATCAGGGGTTATCGCCCGATTTGTTTCAGGGAGGGGAGCAAGAACTCCGTTTATTTGCCTCAAAAGTGATTGTTAAGTATATCTTCCTCCCCCTCTTTGCCAAAAATGCTAAGGTAAATGATGCTATTAACCAAGCAAGTTGTAGCATTTTTGGGAGAAAGGGGCAAAGGGTGAGTAAAAAAGGCATAGGTAAACTCGCTCAAACTGTTCAACACACTTAGGAACAAGCCCACCACCGGCTTTAGCCTGTGGAATCTTTGCAATTGATGCTTTGGATGGTGAATGCTATTATCTAAAGTCTAACTCATCACTCATTGTTTCGACAAGCGTTCGACTGAGCTCACGCCGAAGTCTCAACAACCGCGCATAACTCATAACTCATAACTTCTTCATTTACCATCCCACCAACCCCTGATAAGGGGAATAGGTGTATCGTTTGATATCATCGGTTTGTTGGAAGGGTTGTTCGGTGTCGAATATGTCTTTGAGCAAACGGATGAGTTTGGCTTCAAATTCGTAGAGTAGTTCGTTGGTGATTAAATCGCCGTTTCGGAGGTAAACGATGCCTTCGCTTAGTTTTTTAAGGGCGTAAATGCCTACTTTGATGCGGGCGTTCCTGTTTTGTTTTACCCAAAACAAATAGCAGTACAGGTAGGCCTGAAAGCCTGTTTTCATGTCGGGTTTGGTAAAATAACCTTCTAAATAGGACGACACGTCTAACTTTTGTGTGGATTTGGTTTGCAATTCCACGTTGCCGGTTTTGTAGTCAATAATGCGAAATGCTGCGCCGTCTGTCAAATTCACCTCGTCCACTCGGTCAATCGAACCGCTGATGACGACCTCACGGCCGTTGCCGATGTTTAAAACGTGGGTATAATCTTTGGTTTCCAAACCCACAATCTTGAAGGGGGTGTCGAGCAAATCGTTTTCCAACACCTTGACCACCAATCGCTTGAGGACGCGTTTAAGCAGCAGGTTTTTACCTTCTTTGTGATGGTCGAAATGATTGTAGGTAAATGCCTCGTGCAAGGATTTGGCAATCAATCGGTTGTTTTTCAAGAGTTGACCAATGATGTCTTTGGTAATTTGGTTGGATACGAAGGGTTGATACAATAGTTCGATGGTGCGGTGCAGGACATTTCCAAAAATCAAATTGTTGATTTCTTCTTCGAGGTTCTGCACTTCGTAGAGTTGCGCCACGTACTTCAAATAAAATTGAGCAGGGCAATTGATATAGGTGCTGAGGGCGGTGGGGGTGAGTTTTGCCTGCTTTTCGGTATCGGTTAAAGTCGGATGGTGCAGATAGCGATTTAATTTATCCATCACCTCAGCCGATTTAGGAATGATGACGGGCAAGCGATGACTTTGTTCGTTCAGGGGCGTGGATACGATATAACTATGCAGGGTTACATTTTTATCGGGTATCGTGCTCAATTCCTGTTCCAATTGGAGTAAAAAACGGCTTTTGTCGCCCCCTCCCATTCCACTGACTTCGGTATTGTAGAGGAGGTAAACGTTTTTGGAACGTTGGAGGAGGTGGTAAAAATGGTATGCGTAAATAGAATCCTGGTCTAAAAAAGTGGGTAATCCAAACCCTTTTCGGAGGTTAAAAGGGATGAAGGTCATGTTTGATTTGGCAGCGGGAATTGTGCCTTCGTTCAATCCCATTACAAATAGGGTGTCGAAATCGAGGGTACGGGTTTCGAGAAATCCCATGACCTGCATCCCGCGCAAGGGTTCGCCGGTAAAGGGAAGGTTGACGGTCTGAATGACCTCGCGAAATATTTTCCAAAACGTGTCAATACTGACTTGCTGCCGGTACTTGTGGAGGGTTTCTTCCAAAATGCGGAGTTGACGAAGGAGGTGGAAGATGAATTCCATTTCCATGAACTCGCCCGATGCGGTATTGTCATCGGGTTCATCGGGCAAGACCTCGCCGGTTTTTAAGTTTTCACTGTCCTCCTCATCTTTGCCTTTTGCCGCTTTCAATTTTTCCTTGGCATGGTTAAAAAGCGTGCTCAATACTTCGTTGAACAAAGCGATTAGCTGCAAAAAATTGTCCGTTCTCGAAAACAAGGTTTTGAAAAACGCGGGAGTTCGGGTTTCTGTTTTGTCATCGGCTAACGTATTATTCCCCTGCCCGTCTTTGATGGGGTGGGTAATTTTGTCAACGATGTTTCGATTATAGATATAGATGAGGTTGTACTTGGTAATTTCGGTGATATAGTGGTCAATAGCGGCGGTATTGAACTGTTTGATAAAAGGGTTTTGCAACAATTGCAACACGAATTTGCTGTAAAACAGCGTAGTGCCTTCCTTTAAATAGATGTTGGGGGGCGATTTTTCAATTTCCCCTTCCTGTTCGGCTTCCCTCAAAGCCTCTTCAAACTCATCAGGCGGTTCTTGGTTTGCAGGGGCTTCGTTTGGTTTATCGGATGGGTCTTGCCGCGTTTTTTGGAGTTGCACAATGGTTTCCAAAAGCCTGTACAATGGGGTGTCTCGCAAGGGATAACCCATCGTAATGTTCACCGCATTGACATTGGCGGGCAAGGTGTAAAGCATGGGAAACAACATCCCCTCATCGCCCAAAACGACAGCCGTATTTGGTAAGGAAATGGTGTTATCCAATAACTGTTGTTCCAATATTTGCCCCACATATTTAGCCTGCCCCACCCTAAGCGGAACGCCGATGGTGTGAATATGGACATCACTTTGGGTTAAATCTGTTTTTGCCAACCAATTATGACGGGGGTGGTCTTTCCAACGGTCGTAGTATCGGCGCACAAACTTACCGGCTTCCTGTGGTGATTTGGGGTGCATATAATAAGCATCGGTATCCCAATAAACGGTGGTGTTGTAGTGTTCGCAAAGATGCTCGACAATGCCTAGTTCGGCGGTGGTCATGGCGTTAAAACCTGCCCATACGATTTTGGTAAATGGCAGTTTCAACCTTCCATCGGTCAATTGTTCCAAGACCATGCGCTGCGCCAAGCCTTCATAAGCAGCGTGATTTTGTGCCAACGATACTTGAAAATCGGTATAAACCTTTCCCAACACTTCCCAAATTCGGATAAACTCCTGCTCGGCTTCGGTATTTTGTGTTTTGGACAACACATTCCAAAACTGGCGCAAAAAAGCCAGTTGTTCGGGGGGGAGTGCAAACTCCTCGTCTATGGTTTTAATGTCTTTGAGGTTGGTAAACAGCTTTTGGGCATCTACCATATACTTATCTATATCGTCAAAATCTTTCAGAATAATTTGCCCCCAAGGGTAGAAAGAATCGAAATCCACCGTTGGCTCGTGGTTTTTGTAAATATTGTATAGCTCGAAAACCAAGGTAACCGGATTTAACACCGCCCTATCAGTCAGCAGCTCGATAAACTCGACAATGCTCAAGACATGGGGCGACCATAGCCGTTGACCCGCGAAACGTTGGGTGAGGTATTTCTTAAAATAAACCCCCGCCCTTCGGGTAGGAAACACATAGCAATGGTCTTTAAGGCTGCGCAAATCCTGCCCTTCGAGGTCAATGTCTTGGACGATTTGCGATAAAAACGGCATCTGTATCATAGAAGGGAATAGGGTAAAAGAATATACAAAGGTCAAATGTGCGATGTTTTTAGCAAAATCACCCGAATTAGTCTATTTTTGCGCACAAAATACACAACATCGTTTAATATCAACACTATGAGCGTTTTAGTCAATAAACATTCAAGAGTCATTGTACAGGGTTTTACCGGAAAAGAAGGCTCGTTCCACGCCTCTCAAATGATAGAATACGGCACGAATGTCGTTGGAGGCATCACGCCGGGTAAAGGGGGCACCTTTCATTTAGACCGCCCCGTGTTCAATTCCGTTTCTCAAGCCGTTCGGGAATCCGGTGCGAATGTATCCATCATTTTTGTCCCCCCTGCCTTTGCATCCGATGCCATCATGGAAGCCGCCGATGCCGGAATAGCCGTCATTGTTTGCATTACCGAAGGTATTCCCGTACAAGATATGATTATTGCGAAAAACTTTTTATCGGGTAAAAACTGCCGTTTAATAGGGCCAAACTGTCCGGGCATTATCACCCCAGACGAAGCCAAAGTAGGCATCATGCCCGGGTTTATCCATAGAAGAGGTACTATCGGTATCGTTTCCCGCTCCGGCACACTCACCTATGAAGCCGTTGACCAAGTTACCAAAGAAGGCTTAGGTCAATCTACTTGTATCGGCATAGGCGGCGACCCCATCATCGGCACAACTACCAAAGAAGCCGTTGAATTGTTGATGAACGACCCCGAAACGGAAGCCATCGTGATGATTGGTGAAATCGGTGGTAATATGGAAGCAGACGCTGCAAGATGGGTAAAAGAATTCGGCACCAAGCCCGTTATCGGATTTATTGCCGGAAGAACAGCCCCCGCCGGTCGCAGAATGGGTCATGCCGGTGCGATTATCGGAGGGAAAGACGATACTGCCGCCGCAAAGATGCAAATCATGGCTGCTTGCGGCATTCATGTGGTTGAGTCGCCTGCTTATATTGGTCATACGGTAGCTAGGGTGTTGAAGGGGGGATAAGAATTTGGGATTTACGATTGAAGAGTTAAGACGTTAGATTTTAGACTTAAGACAATAGACTGAAGACGTAAGACTTAAGAATTTGCGATTTTGGATACTTCCCATTGGGTTGTCTGTGGGGACAAAGACAACGGCGGAACTTGCAATTCACAATTCACTGTTTAGACAGGCTCAACAACCTTTGACCATTCACAATTCACTATTCACAATTGACAACTCATAACTCATAACTAAAAAAATGGGCTTACTACAAGGTAAAACAGCACTCATCACCGGTGCTTCGCGAGGTATTGGGGAATCTATTGCTCGCAAATTTGCTCAAGAGGGGGCTAATATTGCGTTCACCTTTCGCAGTTCTGTTGAGAAAGCTGCCCTATTAGTTTCTGAATTAGAACAACACGGTGTTAAGGCCAAAGGTTATCAATCAGATGCCTCCTCGTTTGAAGCGGCAACTTTGCTTGTTCAGGAGGTATTGACGGAGTTTGGAACGGTAGATATTTTGGTGAATAATGCCGGTATTGCACGCGACAACTTGCTTCTTCGCATGACCGAACAACAATGGGACGAGGTGATGGACAATAACCTCAAATCTATGTTCAACCTTACCAAACAAGTGTTGAAACCCATGCTCAAAAGCCGAAAGGGGTCTATCATCAATATGAGTTCTATTATAGGAATGAAAGGTAATGCCGGACAAGCGAACTATGCTGCGTCTAAAGCCGGTATCATTGGTTTCAGTAAATCCGTTGCGCAAGAATTGGGGTCTCGCAATATCCGATGTAATGTCATCGCCCCCGGTTTTATCGAAACCGACATGACCGAAAACCTCGGCGGCACTAATCGGGAAGAATTTTTAAAGAAAATACCTTTAGGCAGATTTGGCAGTCCCGATGAAATTGCCAATGTCGCGCTTTTCTTAGCCTCCGATATGTCGAGTTATGTTTCGGGTCAGGTGATAAGTGTATGTGGGGCGATGAATACTTAATGCTGTTAGTTCCGCCAATTTCGCTGTTTTTGAGTGTTTTTTGCTCCCGCAGATTACGCGGATTTTCGCAGAAAGATTTTAGTTTGTTTGTTCCATTTGATGACAATTTTTTCAATGAGATTTTTAGATTTTTTGCTCCCGCAGATTACGCTGATTTTCGCAGAATTTTTACGGGCATACATGCTAATCGTTGCTACATTTTGGTATTGGCAATTTTGATTACTTGATTCTTTTCTTCGCTCTATTCATTCGCTTCGCTATCTATCAATTCAAAAAAATCGCTGAAAAGAGTTACCTTCGCACCGCCAAAAAAACAAACTCTTTTGGCAAATCCAATATTCTACAACACTTGTAATTCAATCCATGATTTCGGTATCCAATTTATCTTTGCGTTACGGTAAACGCACTCTTTTTGAAGATGTTGACCTTAAATTTTCGGGCAATAACTGCTACGGTGTTATCGGTGCCAATGGTGCAGGTAAATCTACTTTCCTCAAAATACTTGCAGGTGATGTAGATGCTACCACCGGTAATATTGAAATTACCCCCGGTGAACGGATGGCTGTACTTCGTCAAAACCACTTTGAGTTTGACGAGTATCCGGTGATAGAAACCGTCATCATGGGGCACAAACATTTATATGAGGTCATCAAGGAAAAAGATGCTCTTTATGCCAAAGAAGATTTTACCGATGCAGACGGTTTGCGTGCCGGTGATTTGGAAGCACAGTTTGCCGAAATGAGCGGCTGGGATGCCGAAAGCGATGCCGCCGAGTTATTGAGTCATCTTGGGGTGAAAGAAGAAC
Organism: uncultured Bacteroidota bacterium; assembly: GCA_937907475.1. Taxonomy (GTDB): domain Bacteria; phylum Bacteroidota; class Bacteroidia; order Chitinophagales; family UBA2359; genus UBA2359. The sequence continues at coordinate 16,159 of CALCIK010000153.1, forward strand.
TTCACTCTCGACTTATGAAAGAGCTGACAAACAACGAAAAAGTGCGAGTACTTCTTGCCCAAGCTATTTTTGGTAATCCCGATGTGTTAATTCTCGATGAGCCAACGAACGACCTTGACCTTGAAACAGCTCTTTGGTTAGAAGATTTTTTAGCTGATTTCAAGAATACGGTAATCGTCGTATCTCACGACCGTCACTTTTTGGATATGGTTTGCACGCATATCTGCGATATTGATTTTGGTAAAGTTCAACTCTATTCCGGCAATTATACCTTTTGGTACGAAATGAGCCAACTGTTACAACGCCAACTATCGCAAAAAAATAAGAAAGACGATGTAAAACGTCAGGAATTGATGGAGTTCATTCAACGCTTTAGTGCGAATGCCTCTAAATCGAAACAGGCGACGAGTCGTAAAAAAGCACTTGAAAAACTCAATATAGACGAACTTAAAATTTCCAACCGTCGATTTCCGGGTATTTTCTTTAAACAAGAACGAGAAGCCGGAAAGATGATATTGGAAGTAGAAAAATTGGGTTATACGACCCCCGATGGTGAAGTCTTGTTCAGCAACGTCAGTTTTCAGATGAATCAGGACGATAAAATCACCCTGATTTCCCGAAACAGCCGCGCTTGTACGACTTTCTACCAAATCCTAATGGGTGAAAAAGAAGCTACGGAAGGCACATTCAGATGGGGTCAAACCATCAATCCGGCCTATATTCCCAACGAAAACCACGAATATTTTCACAATAACGACTCTAATCTCGTTGATTGGCTTCGGCAATACTCTACCAATAAAGACGAGTCTTATATTCGCGGATTTTTAGGACGGATGTTGTTTTCTGGAGAAGAAACCCAAAAAAGCGTGTCTGTTCTTTCCGGTGGTGAAAAAGTGCGTTGCATGGTGTCAAGAGCGATGCTTCAACAAGGAAACGTTCTACTCTTAGACGAACCCACGAATCACCTTGACTTGGAAGCGATTACCGCTTTTAACAGTGGATTAAAAGAGTTTGCAGGTATGATCTTATTTACCTCACGCGACCACGCTTTTACCCAAACTCTCGCCAATAGGGTGATAGAACTCACTCCCAAAGGCAGTATTGACAAACTCACTGAGTTTGATGATTACATCACCAATCCTGAATTTAAAGCACTTCGGGAAGAAATGTATGGGAAGTAGGAGTTTTTTAGACGTTAGATTTTAGATTTAAGACATCGGACTTAAGACGTTAGAAATTCCATTGTCCTTTGCCTATTCACTATTGACAATTCACTATTCACTATTGCCTATTCACTATTGTCTGTAATCTAAAATCTAAGGTCTTGCATAAATTTCTGCAATTTCCTTAGCCAGATTCAGGTAATCTTTTGCACCATTGCAGGTTGGGTTATACTCAAATATGTCCCGATGAACGGAGGGGGCTTCGGCAAGGGCGATATTCTCTCTAATGCGTGTTTGCAGTACTTTGCTGCTTAGGTGTTTTTCAATTGTTTCGGCAACCTCACGATTGAGAATTTTACGACTATCATATTGGGTAATAAATACGCCTCCTAATTGCAAACTCTTATTTAATCGTTTCTGGATTTTAGAAATCACTTCCGTGAGTTTTGCCAATCCTTGCAATGCTAAATACTCTGCTTGTAAAGGGATAAAAACACTGTTTGAAGCGGCGAAAGCATTGATGGTTAACAATCCAAGTGAGGGAGGCGTGTCAATTAAAATAAAGTCGTAATTATTTTTGATTGGTTCCAGTAATTCACGCAAGATAAATTCGCGCCCTGTTTCCACACTAAGTTCTATTTCCGCCCCCGAAAGGTCTAAATTGGAAGGTATGACATATAAATTGTGCTCCACCCGAACAGGAATTAACCCATAGTTACCAATCAAAGCACCATAAACATTAAACTCCGTTGCAGGTACTGTCAAACTTTGGGTGAGATTGGCTTGAGGGTCTAAATCAATCAACAGCACTTTTTTACCCAACTTTTTAGCCAAAGCCACTCCTACATTTACGGTTGAGGTTGTTTTACCAACACCTCCTTTATGGTTACTGAAAGAAATTATAACTGACATAACAAGACACTAAATTAGATTTAGCGCAAAGTTGGTGAAAAATTAGCACTTTAAAGACTGAAAACACGGAGGCATTAAATTTTACTTCGAGTCTTTTAGGAAGATTCAATCAATGATAAATTGAAGTTGCTTTCTCCAATACTTAGGATTTGCGTTTTGGGGCAGTATATATAAGCCCAAAATGAGGAGAGTATCCAAGAACCGGATGGAAACTATTGGCCAAATCAATGCGGAGGTTGCCCAAATTTAACCCGATGCCAAAAGAAACGGCAACCGGTTCTGAGGTAATACCTGCCCGTAGGGACAGCTTTTCTATTATATTGTATTCAATCCCAGCTTTAAGCAAGAGGGGTTTATCCATATTTTTTTCTGATTCAGCAGAAATCGTTACTTTGTTGGAGGGTAGATAAGCTAATCCTACATTTACAACAGAAGGTAGTTTGTCTTCTTCAAAATCGGTAAATTGCCAACGCAAAGGATTGTAAACATGCGCTCCTGCTACAAGCTTAGGAACAATAGTATATTGTACGCCCAATCCAAAGGTAAAAGCATTGGCAGTTCCATAATCGGCAATTGAAATTCCAACATAATCCAACTCTATCCCTATTGAGAGGTCTTTAAACAACTGTCTGCCATAAGCCAGATTTAATTGCCTTTCATTATACAAATTGTTTCCAAAATAAGTAACGCCCACTCCAAAAGTTCCTCCTTTACCTTTGGTGGGTATAGCTAATGCTACTGCAAACAAACTAAGGTCTTTGAGCATAAATCGGTTCTCGGCGTAAATGCCGGCGGTAAAATTTGTGATTCCAGCCACCCCCGCTTGATTTGAAAAAACAGAAAAAGCATCAGAAAAGGTAACGGCTGTGCTTCCCATCGCAGCTTGCCGCCCACCAAGAGTGCGTTTGTCGTTACCGGCAGAAATATCAACCGAGGTAATCAACAATATGATTGCAATAACAATCACATTCCAACAGCTTGTATAGCTTTTCATTTTGAACATTTTAAGGACATGGTGACAAAACTACGATAAGATTGAAACAAACAACCCCCTACAATTATGCTAACATATTTGCAGGGGGTTAAGCCTCATGAAAATAGAGACATTATACCGGAGAATTAGGTGGTGCTTGAGGAGGTGGCGGCGGCAAATATTTATCTCTTAAATAATCGTCGTATTCGTCAGAATAAGTGCCCACTCTGGTCATCATTGCCATTGCCTCATTACTATCCATTCCATCTGCTTCGCGAATAACCTTAATCCATAAAAAGTCGTTGTGAATGGTAAAGGCAACACCATACAAAGAGTGGTTAATTTTAAGCAATTCTTCCAATAGTTCCGCTCTTCGCAAATCAGGCACATCGGTCATTTTTAGGACAGGCGAAAGCACTTGAAAATATGCCCGACTTTCTTTTTCAATGTGCCAAAGGTCGAGCCATACTTTGGCAGAACCTTTTACTAAAGACCATTGCCCTTCCTCTGTACCTCTTGCTGAAACCGGATCAACTCCCAAACGGCTGATACAATCTTCCACCATTTGGTAATAAACTTTTAAGTCTTCCATGTTAATTTAATTAAAGGTTTTGATAGACTAATTACGCCGCAATTTAGGTTAAATTTTAGAAACTCCAAATTGCATGTATGCTTTTTTTGTTTTTTTTGCACTATGAATCGCAAAAACTATCATAATTTTGTAACAAGTTGTTCAAATCAATTCTTTTGTTAAAAAAAGCTGTATTTTTATGGCTGATATTCAGTGCAAGCATTGGGTTTGCTTTGCTTAATTTCAAACTAAAACTTTACATCATTTCAAACCATAAAATACGAATAAATGAAAGGTAACGCTACCAACGTTTTTTTGCTTCTTGCCATTTGGTTATTTGCCGGTGGCTTGGCTTTGGTAAATGCCCAAAGCAATGTTTTTACCGATAGGGTTTATCCTACGCTACAAGCTAAATGTGCAGCAAGCTGCCACAACCCTTCCAATCCAACGGGTAATTTAGATCTAACCGGAACACCTGAACAGGTACATGCTAAAATCGTAGGTGTTAACCCCGATAATGCAACCGCAGCAGGTAAGGGACACAAATTAGTTTACCCCGGACACCCTTACCGAAGTTTTCTACTGCTCAAAGCTAACAATGGACTGATTCACGAACACGACGGAGGAATACTCACTTTGACAGAAGGCAGTAATATGCCCCCTTATGGTGCTCCAACACAAGCTCTTACCAACGTTGAACTGGAAATGATTCGTCAATGGATTTTTGCAGGCGCAACCCTTGAGCCAACTTCTGGAGTTTCCGGTTATACTGTCAATCAACAAATCATTTTAGACTATTATGCAGATGGAGGTTTGCCTCAGCTACAAAGACCCTCTCCACCTTCTTCTGCTCAAGGTTTTCAAATTCACTTAGGACCGCTGTTCTTAGAACCCAACCAAGAATCAGAATACGATTTGAAGTATGATTTGAATATGCCAGCCAATTATGAAGTAAATCGTCTAAATCTAAAAATGAATGACGAATCACATCACTTCATCCTTTATAAATACGAAGACGCAACACTAGCAGAGGAAACTCCCCATGGTTTGCTTCCGGTGAACATTGTCAGTACAGCTGTTGAGCCAAACAACACTTCCTTTGTAGCCGGTTGGCAAAACGATGTGGATATACGCCTACCCGCAGGCACCGCCTTTAACTGGCAAGCAAACACTGTATTGAGCCTAAACTATCATATTCGGAATTATAGCGGTGGCTTAATTATGCCTGCCGACATGTACCTTAATATACATACACAACCCAGTGGTACTGCTATTAAAGAGATGAAATCAGATTTAATTTTGTACAATGCAAATACAATTTGGCCGCCCTCTGTAGGTGGTTTCTTTACCCTTCCTCCCGGTGAATGGACATTAACAGAAAACATAGATATTGGCCCCCAATGGAATTTATGGATGGCAACAACTCATACTCACAAATACGGTTCTGATTATGACCTTTATGTACAAACCCCTCAAGGAGATAAGGGTGAAAAAATCTTTGAAGGTTTCACCGATTATACCTATTGCAACTGCGATATCGGATATTACGATTGGGAACATCCTCCAATTCGTTATTACGAGCCATACTACTCAGTTGCATCAGGAACCGGTATTATTCAAGAGGCAAAGTTCAACAACACTTCAGAAGATTGGGTTACATTTGGTTTGACCACTAATGATGAAATGATGCTTATCATGATTCAATATACCGAAGGAGAACCAATACCTTTTGTTGGCATTACCAATATTGAAAGCACCTATTGTGTCCAACAATCAGCCGACTTAGCCCTATATCCTTCAGGAGGCGTTTTAGCAGGACCCGGTGTTGTTGATGGGGTGTTTATTCCCTCACAAGCTGGTGTTGGTGATCACGATATTACCTATACTGCAGAAGGTCTTACAGCAACATATACTGTTACAGTAGTTCCTGCTCCCGATGCACCTGTAGTAACTTATAGCGATAGTTACCTTGGAACTGCATCAGGTTTTGAATCTTATCAATGGTACTTCGAAGGCAATCCGATATCAAGTGCCACCGGTATTTTCTATAGTCCACAAGCTCCCGGTAATTATACGGTTGAAGTAACCTTAAACGGTTGCACTGTTATCTCTGAGCCATTTAACTTTAGCGTTGTAGGTATTGAAGACAACCCAACTACGGGTTCTCAGATTTATGTTTTCCCGAATCCATACCAAAATCAGGTCAATATCTCTTACGTTTTAGACAAAAACGCTTTGGTTAGTGTCGAGGTATTTAATGCGGTAGGACAATTAGTAGATAAACTTGTTGATGGACAACAAACCCCTGCTCAATATACTTACAACTTTAGCGCAAAAGAAAACGGTTTACCAACCGGAATCTATTTTGTTAAAGTAACTATTGACGGTGTTACCACTGTTAAAAAAGTCATTGAACAATAAAATTTGTGTTGTATTAGCCCAATAAATAACTATTATTTTGGGGGCTTAACAATCTAAGTTATCTAGAACCTTGCGAGAGCATTGATGAGAAAATCAATCAAGTCTCGCAAGGTTTTTTTCATTTCAAAATTTTTTCTTACTTTAGCCTCCTAATCATTAGCAAACTTGTGAAACTTATAAATTTCCCAAATGAAACATTTCCCCTTTTCTATGATCGCTTTCAGATTCTCGGCATTATTGATTCTTACCTTATTTATTGGCAACCTTAACAGTTTAGCCCAATCAGGTACTTTTAATCGAGTGTATAACATTTTTCAAACACAATGTGCATCTTGTCATAGCGGTGCTGCGCCTACAGGCGGATTAAACCTTGGTGGAACTGCCGCTCAAGTTCATGCAAATTTGGTAAATGTTACCCCTCAAAACAGTGCTGCTGCTGCCAAAGGACAAAAATTAATTATGGCTGGTAGTCCTTACAAAAGTTTCTTGCTCAGAAAAGTAAGCAATGGATATATCCACGAATGGGACGGAGGCACACTAGATATGGATGAAGGCAGCCCAATGCCTTTTTACAACACTCCTTTAGAAGACCGAGATATTGAAATCATCCGCCAATGGATTTATGCAGGTGCTCCACTTAACGGCACGATTACCGCTGAACCCCTGGTTGACCAATACTTCTTGGAGGGAGGTTATCAACCGCTTGAAAGACCGACACCACCACCACCCGACAAAGGATTCCAAATACACATGGGGCCTATCTTTGTTGCCGGATTAGATGAAAAAGAATACCTGCTCAAATACAACCCACAACTAACCGAAGCGATAGAAATTAAACGCATGGAAGCGTTTATGAACCAAAGTTCGCACCATTTTATTCTTTATAAATTCAACTCCACTTCAACAGCAAATGGAGTTTCAAGCGGGCTACGCGAAGTTTCTTTATTTGGTGAAAACCCACTCTTGGGAAATGGAACGAATTTGGTATCTGTTTGGCAATATGCAGCCGATTTTAGACTTCCCGCAGGAACTGCCTACTTCTGGAATCAAAATACGATTCTAGACCTCAATTACCATATTCCCAATTATAGTGCGGGCTTACTGCTTCCATCCGATGTTTATCTAAATGTCTATACTCAACCGGAAGGAACCGCTATAAAAGAAATGAAATCGGACTTGCTTATTTTTCAAAGCCCAACTTTCTTTACCATTCCTCCCGGCATACATACCTTAGAAGAGTCTATTGACAACTCTCAGCAATGGAATATTTGGATGCTCAACACGCACACTCATAAATATGGTTATGACTTTGACATCTTCAGACAATTAGGCGGTGGACCCGGCGAACAATTATACGAAGGTTATTTCGATTACGAAAACTGCCAATGCGATATGGGTTTTTATGATTGGTCTCATCCGCCGGTCAGATATTTTGAACCCATGCTTAACCTTCCTTCAGGGGCAGGTCTTTATCATAGAGCAACCTTCAACAATACCGGCAGTTCCACCGTATCAGTAGGATTAACCACTGATAACGAAATGATGATTTCGGTTATTCAATATACAACGGGCAACCCTATTCCTTATGTTAGTGTCAATGCTTCAAATACGGTTTACTGTGCTGATGCACCGGAAGTTAACCTCGAACTTGTACCGGCAGACGGTGTTTTAGCGGGTACTGGCATTGTTGGAAATGTATTCATCCCCTCTGAAGCGGGTGTTGGAACTCATACTATTACCTATACTTCAAGCGGTATCACCGCAGAGTTCGACATTACTGTTACAGAGCCGTTGGGAACAGAAATAATTACTCAAAATGAAAACACCTTGACCGTAGCCTCTGATTACCAAAGTTATCAATGGTATATGAACGGCGTACTAATTGATGGAGCAACTACAAACACCTTAAACCCACAAGTACAAGGAGCATATTATGTTACTTATACCTTAAATAATTGTTCCGGTGTTTCTGAAACCACTCAATACCTCATCAGTGGATTGGAGGCTAACAACCAAATGCCCTTTAGCTTTGAAGTGTTTCCAAATCCCGGCAATTTCCAGCAGACATACCTTACTTACAATTTATCTAAACCGGCATTAGTGAGTATTGAACTATACGATATGGCAAGCCGAAAAATTGAAACTGTTTTATCCAAAACAACTCAAGTATCGGGCTTATATCAAACACCGCTACAAGCTCTGCAAAACATACCAAACGGTATATATTTTATCAGAGTTACTGTAAATGAAAACACTTACACAAAAAAAGTTGTTAAACTATAAGCGAATTACATTTGCTATACTTGGACAGCGGGCAATCCTTTTAGGGTTGCCCGTTTTTTTTAGCCTATACTTCTCCATTTGGGGAAAATTTCACCAAAATGTTGTAGCATTGCCCTTCTTTTTAAACGATTGCTATTTTTCAATTTTAAGTATTATTTAACCACTCATTCGATTTAAACTTTGCAGTTCATGAAACAAAGACTTACCCATCTCTGCCTCGTGCTATTGTTATCTTACGTAAATATTGTCGCTCAATCTACGGATTTAAGCATTGAACAACAATTGGCTGCTTCTCAAAAATATAACTTCTTTGCAATTCCCACTCAAAGTGCCGATTTTATTCGTATGCCCTCAAGAGGGGCAAGTACTGATGTAGATGCCGTATTTTACAACCTCGCAGGAACAGCATTTCTGCCAGAAGGGCTGCATTTCTCCATATCAAACCAAGCACTCCGCCAACAAACATCAATTGTTAGCAATTACCAATACATGAACAGTGTTCCTACAAAGTTTGAAGGCTTGGTGAGTACTCCTGTTTTCCCAAATTTATATGCTGTTTATCGCCGTAACCGGATGGCTTTTTCAGTCGGACTAAACCCGGTAGCCGGTGGTGGAGGTGCTGAATTTAAAGGTTTACCGGTAACAGAACGCAACATCGCAGATATTATCCCCAATCTGCAAAACATCTTTAACTTGGCTCAAGTAGATAGCCAATACAGAAATATTGATGCCTATAATGTGGACTTTCGTTCCACCGGTGTTGCTTTTTTTGCAGGCGCGCAAGTTGGTGTAGCCTATCGAATAAATGACCATATTTCTTTTGCAGGAGGTGTGCGCTACGTTTTTGCTCGTATTACCTCACTAGGCCATACCCGTAATTTAACCATATTCCCTGATACTTATAACGACTGGATTAGTCCGGGAGATTATTGCCGCTTTCTTAAAACCACTGTTAGCCCTTTAAGTGCTGTTATTCTCAACGTGGCAGCCGATCAATTAGATGCCAATACAGGCAATCGCGAAATTGATGTGGTGCAAACCGGCAACGGATTCACACCCATGTTTGGAGTGCATTTTAAACCGTTTGACGGGTTAGACATAGGACTCAAGTACGAACTAAATACAGACGTAGAAATCACCACTGAAGTAAACGATGGTAAAGATGGGCGGGTTACAAGCAATCCTAACGGTGAGCCGCTATTTATTGACGGGTCATCTGTTCGGTCTGATTTACCGGGCATTTTAGCCGGAGGAGTGGCGTACAAAATACTTAATAAAAAGCTCACGCTTGCTGCAGGAGGAAGATATGTGTTTAGTAAAAAAGCAGACTACAACGGTCGAGAAAAGCTGATTGACAAAAATTATTACGAAATTGAAACTGCCGTTGCTTATCAAATCAACTCAGACCTTACCATTAGCGGCGGATATACCTTCGGTAATTGGAGTGTTATGCCCGGGTACCAAACTGATGTAGATTTTTGGACGAACAGCCATACATTAGCTTTGGGAGGACAATATGTGTTTTCAGAAAAAATAGAAGTTAATTTAGGGGTCTTGCGGTCCAAGTTTTCTAATCAAACTATTACCTATACCCATACTCCTGTACCTGCACCGACACCATTCCCCAGTGTAGCACCCACTGAGTTTACCAATGAATACAGTAAGGACGCGCTTATCTTTGCAATAGGCATGGACATACATCTCAATCGCAAAAAATAAGTCCGTTTCATGACAAAGCCACAATGCGGGCTAACATATTTTCGATAAGCCCTTCCACCGCTTTGGTTGGATTGCGGCTAAACTCGCCATTGGCCCGATTTGCCAAAATGACATTGACCGATAACGCTCGATGACCTAACAAACGGGATAGCCCGTAAATACCGGCGGTTTCCATTTCAAAATTGGTTATCCGATATTTTCCATCGTTAAATGCTTGCATTTTTTGCAACAAATCAGCCAAAGCCGGTTGAAGTCGCAATCGCCTGCCTTGGGGGCCATAAAACCCGCCACAGGTAGCGGTTATTCCTTGAGTGAGGCCTTTGCCTAAATGCTTCAACAACCACTCATTGCCTTCGGCTAAATAAGGACTTACATTATTATTCATTTTTGGCAAAGCATGGAGTAATGCCGTTTCTCTTTCATTTGGTTCATATTGGTAGTAATGTAACAACCCCTCTAATCCAAAACCAAACGATGAAACGACTAAACTGTCAACACCAATATCCGGATGCAAACTACCTGAAGTACCCAACCGAATGATATCTAAAGAGATTAACTCTTGTTTGATTTGTCTGGTTTGCAAATCTATGTTCACCAACGCATCTAACTCGTTCAGTACAATATCTATATTATCTGTTCCAATTCCGGTGGATATTACGGTAAGCCTTTTGTTGCCAATCATTCCCGTATGTGTAACAAACTCGCGTTTTTGAACGCTGAACTCGAGTTTATCAAAATATTTCGACACCATTCCTACCCTATCGGGGTCGCCAACGGTGATAATGGTGTTCCCGATATTTTCAGGATATAAATGTAAATGGTAAATACTCCCATCATTATTCAACACTAATTCAGAATTGGCTATCATAAATTACACTGTTTGCTAAATTCAAGATTCGTTCAACTTACTGTATATTACCCTTCCCCAACCCCTCAATCAATAATTTTAAATCTTGTGCAACAGAAAACACTTCTTTCTTTTTACAATAGACGATATAATCGGATTGTGAGTAGTAATAATGACGATTAACTAGCAGGTTCTCAACATAAGTGAGCAATTGCCGTTTTTTACCAAATCCTGCAATGAGAGGGCGATGCGCCATTAATATAAACAACCGATTGGTTAATATATGTGGGGGTACATGAAGCATGATAGTTGTTCCTTGTTCCTTCATCCACTTCATATTGAAATGAAAACATGGCGTTCCGCCACCGGATGCAATAATTACTTTTGAAGTGGGTAAATCATTGCTTCGCAAATAAACAGCTTCCAATTCACGGAAATACTCTTCACCGTTTTCTATAAAAATATCGGTAATGCTCTTGCCTTCTTTATGCTCAATAAACCCATCAATATCAACAAACTGATAGCCCAGCATACTTGCCAATAATCGTCCCACAGAAGTTTTACCGGACCCCATGAACCCTATCAAAAAAATCTTTTGAGCTTTTATCATATCCATCTATAATCTTTTCTGTCTTTAACAATTCTCAGTCCTCTCCTATTTATAAGAAACTCGCGGGTCTAAAAGACCATACAAAACGTCCACCAATATATTAACAATCACAAAAAGAGAGGCGGTAAACAAAACTGCCCCCATCGCCACCGGAAAATCAAGATTGTTCAGTGCATTGATGGTTAAATACCCCAGTCCCTTAAAATCAAAAATGATTTCCACAAAATAAGCACCTGCCAAAAGGCCCGCCAACCAACCCGAAATAGCCGTAACAACGGGATTAAGTGCATTGCGCAAGGCGTGTTTAAACACTACTTTATACTTACTTAACCCCTTTGCTTGTGCTGTTCTGATATAATCTTGCGAAAGCACATCGAGCATACTGCTGCGCGTTAGTTGTACAATGATGGATACCGGACGGATTCCTAAGGCTAAGGCCGGAAGAATTAGATTTTTCAATTGAAGTACCTCTTCCCCAAAATCGTTGATCACATACAACCCCCCCGTATAGTTTAATCCGGTTAAATCTCCCAGCCAATAACCAAATATCAAAGCCAATATGATTCCCGAAAAATAAGACGGCTGCGATATTCCCAAAATGGAAGTTACCAATATACTGTTATCTATCCAACTAAACTGATTGATTGCAGCAATCACTCCTAAAACAATCCCAATAATCGTGGCAAACAACATGGCTGTCAAGGCAAGGATGACCGTCTTTGGTAATGCCTCCATCAACATGGTCATCACTGGGCGTTTGGTTTGATAAGAACGCCTCAAATAAGGTGCCTTCAAAACCACCACTTCTTCACCAACTCTAAACAATTCCGTGTATTGATATTTCTCTTTGTTCTGTGGGCTATATTCATGAATGGACAAAGGTAAGACATCGTTCAAATACATCACAAACTGAACCATTCGCGGTTTGTCTAATCCAAGTTCTTTATTCACCGCTTCGATGGTTTCAACATCTGCACGTTGTCCAAGCGTAAGACGAGCAGGATCGCCCAAACCATTGAACAACCAAAATACAATGAAAACGACTCCTAACAAGACCAGTATGCCGTATAAAAATCGTTTAACTATATAATTAACCATCGAATGATAATTAGATTTGAAAAATTGACCGAATTCACTTCCTATTAAAGAACACAGAACCACCTCTTCTCATTCTCACTTGCAAAGTTGCATAAATTCCGATTCTTTTAATGCTTTTTTGTAAATATTTACCCATGTGCGCCATAAATGACAGCCCTATTGATACCTATCTATGGCTTCCATAATTTACAGACACATTTATCCCTTTCTATGATTGCCATAAATGATTAACCTATTTATTCCTTTCTATGGCTGCCATAAATGACAGCCCTATTGATACTTATCAATATACGAATATTGGTACTTGTCCCTATTATTCGATTAACCGTTTTTTCCCTATCTTTGTACATCCATAATTACTTAGAAAAATCTAAACGCCTAAAACCTCTACCCATCATAACATGAAGCAACTAAGCACCTTAGATGCCACCTTTTATTACCTCGAATCTTATAGAACCCCGATGCACGTTGGCGGTGTTTATGTTTTTGAGAACCCTAACCCCGATAAAAAATTCGACTTTCATTCTTTAAAACAATATATCGGTTCCCGATTACTGAAATTCCCTGTTTTCAGACAGCGTTTGGTAGAAGTACCCCTCGACTTAGGTCATCCCTATTGGTTTGATGACCCGGACTTTGAACTCGAATTTCACATTAGTCATGTTGCATTACCACAACCGGCAGATAGTGTTGAACTGCTCCGTCTTGCTTCCAGATTCTTTAGCCGTCCTCTTGACCGGCAACGTGCTCTTTGGGAAATACTTGTCGTGGAAGGCATACAGTTAGACAATTCAACAAACAATGCCTACGCCATCATCAGTAAAGTACATCATTCTGCTATTGACGGCAAATCAGGTGTTGCCATCATGGAACTCCTTTTCAACGCTCATGCCGACCAAGAGGTTATCCTTCACCTACCCCCTCATAAAGCAGAACGCATTCCTACTAGTGTAGAGCTACTTCTCCGAAACACAGGTGAAGCATTTAGCACCCCTTTTAAAGTGGCGCAACTTGTCGGGAAAACACTCGAAAGCCTCTTTAAAAATAATGCTACCAAAAAGATAGCAGCCGTTCAAGGAAAAGCCCCTCCTGCTCCATTTACCGCACCTCGTACCTTGTTTAATGTTCCCGTTACCCCTCACCGCATCATAGCAGGTGTGGAACTGGAACTCGACCGAATTAAACACATTAAAAACAATGTGCCGGGAACTACCGTCAACGATGTTATCCTTGCCATCTGTTCCGGCGCACTTCGGTTATACCTCTTAGAAAAAAACGACTTACCTAAAAAATCGCTCATTGCTATGGCTCCTGTTTCGGTTAGAAGCGAAAAAAACGAAAATGCCATCGGAAATCATATCTCCGCCATGCTCGTTTCCCTTTCAACAGACATCAGCAGTCCATTGCAACGGCTTAAATCCATCAACAAAAGTACAGTCGGGTCAAAAGTTCATCAAAAAGCAGTAAAAGCCGAAAAACTGATGGACTATGTTCCCTCTCAATTAGAAGCCCTAGCTGCTCGTTTTTATACCCGAATGAAAATAGGCGAACTACACGCACCTGTTTTCAACCTCGTCATCACCAACGTTCCGGGACCTGCCAAACACATGTATATGAACGGTTCCCGCATGTTGAAAAACTTAGCAGTCGCCCCCCTAATAGATGGACTAGGACTTATCATCACCGTGTTCAGCTACGCCGGAAACATCTCAATCGGTCTAACCTCCTGCCGGGAAATCATGCCCGACCTAAAACACTTCGCAGGACTTTTCCTTACTTCCTTAAACGAATTGGAAACAGAGATTCGTAGTGATGAGTTATAAATTCGTAGTTATGAGTTATAATTTGTAGTTATGAGTTATAAGTTATATGCTCTTGCTAATCTCAATTTATTACCCACTATTTCACTTTTCACTATTCACCATTCACCATTCACCATTCACTAATAATTAACCATTAAAAAGCCGTGTTTCAAAATATAAAAGCCGCCCTCAAACAAGACGAAGACAGAGTAGAAAAACCTACGCCTTTGATGATGCTTTCAGAATTAAGGTCTGTTTTTGAACTCGGTATGTTTTTAGCAGCCTATCCCCTTCTCAGGTTTTCCCCACCAAAAGGAGACGGACATCCTATCATGGTGCTTCCCGGTTTTATGACCGGCGACATTACCACCATTCCGCTAAGGCATTTCTTAAACAACCTCAACTATCAGGCATATCCTTGGAATATGGGACCAAACCTTGCGGACCAACAAGTAGAAATGCCCTTGATGAAAAGAGTCATCAGGTTGGCAAAAAGGCATAACCAAAAAGTATCGCTTATTGGGTGGAGTCTCGGTGGCGTTTATGCCCGCGAAATTGCACGAGTTATTCCCGATTATGTACGACAGGTTATCACCCTTGCATCGCCCTTTGCAGGTATAGACAAACCCAACAATGCCGTTTGGATTTACCAACTCATCAAAGGCGGAGCAAGTAAATCAGACATCACCCCCGATCTCCTCGACAGGATTAAACGCCCCGTTCCTGTTCCAACTACTGCCATATACAGCAAATACGATGGTATCGTTTCCTGGCAACACTGTGCCGAACAAACAGAAACAGACATCACCCAAAACATCGAAGTTGAATGTAGTCATGCAGGTTTTGGACATCATCCCGCAGTATTACTTTGTATCGCCGAAATCCTAGCACAACCTATGAACAACTGGCAAAAGTTCAACAAAACCGAAGGGTGGAGGAAGCATTTTTATAAGTAGCCTTGTATAGTTATGAGTTATAAGTTATGAGTTATGAGTTATGAGTTATGAGTTATGAGTTATGATTTTAGACTTAAGATATTAGACTTTAGACTAGTTGCCACTATTCACTTAAAACTTATGACTTAAGACTTACGCCTTACCACTTACGCCTTACTCCTAACCACTAAAAACTAAAAATGTTTTCACTCGAGCATATCCAACAAATCACCAACTCAGAGTGGTTACAGCAAACCGACAACCCGCGTATTCGATACCTTCTGACCGATAGCCGAAAAGTAGCTTTTGAACCCGATACCCTTTTTTTTGCACTGCCCGGAACAACTTATAATGGGAACGATTTTATTGATGAGTTGTATAACAAAGGAGTCCGCAACTTTATAGTCGGCATTGCCCTTTCTACACTTCCCTATCCTGATGCCAACTTCCTTCTTTCCGAAAATCCCCTTCGCGCTCTTCAGCAAATAGCTGCACGTCATAGACAAAACTTCAACCTCCCTGTTATCGGAATAACCGGCAGCAATGGTAAAACAGTTGTCAAAGAATGGCTTTACCAACTCCTTTGGCAAGACTACAACATTATCCGAAGTCCCAAAAGCTACAACTCCCAATTAGGCGTTCCCCTTTCCGTTTGGCAAATTGACACGGCTCATAACCTTGCTATTTTTGAAGCAGGCATCTCTCAGCCAAACGAAATGAACTACCTCCAACAAATCATACAACCCGACATTGGCATTTTGACCAATATCGGACAAGCACACAACGAAGGTTTCCTGTCTGTCAATCAAAAAATTCTGGAAAAACTAACCTTGTTTTCCGAAGCTCAGTACCTGATTTATTCTGCCGACTATCCGTTGATCGAACAAGCCATCATCACACTGCAACAAGACCCTGCCAAACAACAACGATACCGCTTCACACCCCTCGCATGGACAAAAAATGATTTTCCTGATAGTTCGACAAAACCTGCACATATCGTTCTTCAACTGAACATTCACAAAAAAAACACCCGCACAAAAATACAAGCCAACTATAAAAACACGCCGCCTTTTTCCTTCCAAATCCCCTTTACAGACGATGCCTCCATCGAAAACGCCATACATTGCGTGCTCCTGATGTTGCACCTCAACTTTACACCGAAAAAAATCATCCAACGCATCAAAAACCTCGTTCCGGTCGAAATGAGGCTCGAACTTAGGGCGGGAATTAACCAATCTTCGATCATTAACGATGCCTACAACTCCGACATTAACTCCCTTGCCATAGCGCTCGATTTCCTTCAAAACCAACATCAACACCAATCCAAAACCCTTATCCTATCCGACATATTGGAAACCGGCGAACCACCGCAGGTACTGTATCAAAAGGTGGCACAACTCCTTCAACAAAAAAAAGTCAACCGGTTTATCGCAGTCGGGCAAAACCTGTCTTCTTTGAGAGATTTGTTTGTTCCGTTTAATGCCTCTTTCTACCCTTCCACTTCCGATTTTCTTCAGAGAATTCCTGCATTCCACAACGAAGCCATCTTAATCAAAGGCGCACGTCCGTTTGCTTTTGAAAAAATTGTCCATGCCCTTTCGGAAAAAGCACACAACACCACGCTCGAAATCAACCTCAATGCCATCGCCCACAACCTGAAAGTGTATAAAGCCCTGTTGCAACCCAATACCAAGATCATGGCAATGGTAAAATCCCTGTCTTATGGCAGCGGAGGGCACGAAATTGCCAATGTGTTACAACAAAACAAAGCTGACTACCTTGCCGTTGCCTATACCGACGAAGCCGTTACCCTTCGCGAAGCCGGTATTTCGCTGCCCATTATGGTGATGAATCCAAACCCCGACAGTTTTAATGCGCTTGTCCGTCATCAACTCGAACCCGAACTATACAGCCTTCAACATCTCACCAACTTTGCCAACTACCTCCATCATTCCCCCATCCACATCACCTTCCCCTACCCCATCCATCTTAAATTAGATACCGGAATGCACCGACTTGGCTTCGACACCCAAGACATCCCCCAATTGTTGAAGCTCCTTAAAAAACACCCGCAACTAAAAATCATTTCCGTTTTTACCCATCTCGCCGCCACAGACGACCCCAACCAAGACCCGTTTACCCACCAACAAATCGAGTTGTTTCAACAACTTGCCGATCAACTCCAAGCACAAGCCAACCATAAAATTCTGCGCCATGTATTAAACAGCAGCGGAATCACCAGATTTCCGACCCCCTACCAAATGGATATGGTCAGACTCGGAATTGGGCTTTACGGAATTGACAACACCAACCACATACAACAACAACTCCAAAACGTCAGCACCCTAAAAACCCATATCTCCCAACTAAAAACCCTCGAACCCAACCAAACTGTGGGGTACAATCGCAAAGGAGTCCTGCACCGACCTACAAAAATTGCCACCGTCCCCATCGGTTACGCAGACGGACTAAACCGCCACCTCAGCAACGGAAAAGGGAAAATGTGGATCAACCATCAACTCGCCCCCATCATCGGAAACATTTGTATGGACATGACGATGCTCGACGTAACCGATATTCATCAGGTAAAAGAAGGCGACGAAGTCATCGTGTTCGGTGAAAAACTCCCTATCCAACACCTCGCCCATTGCCTGAACACCATCCCCTACGAAATCCTGACAGGCATCTCCAGCAGGGTAAAGCGGATTTATTTTCAGGAATAATCCAAGCTTGATTCTACAAAAACAGTAGAAGCCGTTATATATACTACATTCAGCACCCACAACTTGAGTTTGCAGAATTTAAAGATTAGAAGGCTGATTTCCGGAGCAGAAGACTAAGTTTTCAACTTTTATTGAAAAAATTCAAACTAATCCTTGAATATGGTTTCAGAAACAGGTAGTGACGGAACTTGTTCCGTCTGATATTAACGGAACAAGTTCCGTTGATACCTGTATAAAACAGGGATATCTTTTCCAATCTAAAGGCACAACCACGGAAATTTTATTTTATGTAATCATAAAAGGCGATACGGATAGTGAGATAAAAAGCACATCAGTTAAATTGCAAAAACAATCCCTTCATTTATCAGCAACAACGGTTCATTGTTAAGCATCAACGATTCATTGTTGAGCATAAACGATTCATTGTTGAGCATAAACGGTTCATTGATGAGTAACAACGGTTCATTGTTGAGCATAAACGTTTCATTGTTGAGCAAAAACGATTCATTGTTGAGCATAAACGTTTCATTGTTGAGCAACAACGGTTCATTGATGAGCATCAACGGTTCATTCTTGAGCAAAAACGATTCATTCTTGAGCATAAACGATTCATTGTTGAGCATCAACGGTTCATTGTTGAGCAAAAACGATTCATTGTTGAGCAAAAACGATTCATTGTTGAGCAAAAACGATTCATTGATGGGCATAAACGGTTCATTGATGGGCATAAACGGTTCATTGATGAGCAACAACGGTTCATTGATGAGCAACAACGGTTCGAAACTACATAGAAAAATTCCAAAGGGGATGTTTATGTAATTTAAACTGACCCATTTTTTATAACAGTCTCAAAACACCGATTGATTTTGCAAAAACATTGAAAGATTTTGCAAAAATATCGTCAGCTTTGACCAATACACCGTCTGATTTGGGCTAAACACTGTCCGCTTTGACCAATACACCGTCTGCTTTGGGATAAACACTGTCCACTTTGACCAATACACTGTCTGCTTTGGGGTAAACACCGTCAGCTTTAACCAAAACACTGTCAGCTTTGACCAAAATATGTTCACCTTTTTGGCATGATATGCTGTTGTGTCGTGGGTGTATTTTATGTATGAACCCTATATTTTAAAGGGCTGACAGGGGAGTTTATGCTTTTTGGTTGGGTATGGTTGGTGATGTTGGAGTATAATATTAAAGTGGCTATTTGATATTTTAGAAGCAACCTTCCTCAATTGCAGATACTACAAGTTTTTTAATGACACCAACTCATTGATAAATGTTTTGGCGGCATCTTCAAATAGAATGTAGATGGATGTTGTAAAACTTTTTATCCAACTATTGGCAACTTAAAGAAAAACCTTTATCTTAGCTGCGAAATACGCATGATGCAAATTTAGGTGGGGTTTGATGATGGTTGGATAGTAAGTTACGGCTAATGCACGAAAGTTTGTGAAGTATAGAATGAATTTTGGGGGGCTGCTTCAAACAGTAGGGCTTTGATAATTTAATTAACTGCTTTTATGATTTACTAAATGCTGATTATTTTGCCTTGTGGGAAATGTTTTGAATTGTTGTAGATACTGCAAAACGGTATTAGTCGGTTGAGTGGATGATTAAGATTGGGTATATTTTCGAGACGGGTTAATGGGAGTTTTACTCTTTTAACAAATGTATATAATTATAGATTTTGCTAAACCCATTGTAATGGTTTTATTTGTGAAAATGCGCAAAAAAGTTGTGTTTATTTTCTAGTACTAATTAATTTCATGAAGACAGTTAATCAATCAAAGACAGAAATTCAAGTCACCTTAAACCACATACGGTTGGTTTACAATAAACTTTCTAACCAAAGCGGACGTGGTAAACATTTCACATTCCCGGATGCACATAAACTAACTGAAGGATTATTATTAAGTATTTGGACACATTGGGAAGAATTTATTCAGGAAATTTTAATCATTGATCTAGCGACTGCATCTGACGGATTTCTTAAAAAAGACATTAAAAAATTTAGAACTAAAGGAGCACCCTTGCGTTATGCAGAGAAAATTCTAAATCATCCGGATAGTCCAGACAAATTCATTGAATGGGATTATGGCATTGTTCAAAAAAGAGCAAATAATTACTTAGCTACAGGACATAGGTATCCACAGTCTTTGGCAAGACAAAACGATATTGACAAACTTAAACGAGTCAGAAACGGAATTGCCCATAAGAGTGACCGAGCGTGGACATCCTTTCTTAAACTAGTAAAAGAAGCTCCATTTAATTTGGCTAAAAATCAAATAAAAGGATTGACAGTAGGTCGATTTGCTTTTAGTCATACATGGAACGGGAATTCCGTATTAATTGAATCAATAAATGTTATAGAAGCTTGTGTAAATGAATTAGTACCTTAATTAAAACTCATGGTAACACGGAAATGCGTAAAATGGGCTGATTACAAACTTGGAGATTTAAGCTTCTCTCAAAGTTTAGTGTAGGTTGAGAGTTTTGTACTTCGAAAGCCGTTTCTTCTTCATGCGCTAACACCTTTTCAATCATAGTGCGATAGACCGAAATATACAGTATAAATCGAAACGAACAGAAGACAAAACAAAACGAATCTTAGTCATAACCAAATAAAAATGAGCAATATGGAAGACAGAGTTGAAAAAATTGTTAATGAATACAATCAAAATTTGCTAGACATAGACAGATTCGTCTTTGGGACAACGTTATCCTATGTTTTTTTTCAAGATAAATATAAGGAGTTATCAAAAGAGTATGAAGGAGGGAAAGAAATGGAGCTTTTTAAAGATTTAAACTCTAAAATTCCAGATTACGAATCCGAAGTATTCGTTTTAGCCATTATTAATTTAATTGCAAGAGCTGAAGTTTTTCTAAATGATATTCTTGAAATTCTGTTTATTTGGCAGAAAAAAGCACTTATATCAGACAAAACAATTAGTTACAAAGAAGTCTTAGAAAGTGAAAATATTGAAGAACTTGTAGAGGCAATAAGAGCAAAAGAGATTTTGAAATTTTCGCACTCATCATTCAAGGACAAATTAAAATACCTTAAAGTTAAATTCAAATTACATTTCCCTTCTATTGAAGAGCACATGATAGCGATTGTTGAGATATTTACAACAAGAAATATAATACTACATAACAACGGACTGATTAATGAAACCTATTTGAATATAAACAAAAATAGCAATTTTGTACTTGGCTCAAAAAGACCAGTTAATAAGGATTATGTACACAATACCTATATTTATCTAACAATTTTGGGAAGATCGGTTGAAAAGAAAGTGAAAGAAAAAATAATAGAAGCAAACACCTTGGAACCCTTGGTTGCTAAAAATAAACCTGAAACTGACGAATCAGAATTGAATAAAAATAACTTAACGACCTAAACACGAACGAAACTACGGTAATTAAAACTTCATATAACTACAGAATTGACAAACTGTTTAGGTAATGAATGGTATATTCTTAAAGTGTATTACGGCACTTCGTCAATTCGGCAACCGTTAGAGGAAACTCAATGGCTTCAATTCATCCTAAAACTGATTGCAAAAAATAAAAAAATATGGCAAAAAATGACAAGATATTAATTGACGGCATTATTGATGAACGCGTTGAACTATGTGTTCCAACTAACAAACGAGATGAGGTCTTTGAGTTTTTTGTTTTTGAACAATTGCTCAAGGATTATGACTTATCAAAAGACGAAATTTCATTTGGAAGTATTGATGGGCAAAACGATGGAGGTATTGACGGCTTTTTCATTTTTGTTAATGGACATTTATTAACTGACACAGAAAAATTCGTTTGGCCCAAATCAGGCTCAATTTTAGAGTTATGGATTATTACATGCAAACTCCACGACACTTTCAAGCAAGCTCCTATGGACAATCTAGTAGCAAGCGTTTCCGAACTATTTGACTTTTCAATTGAAAACAATGCTTTAAAAGGGAGCTATTCACAGGAACTTTTATTTCAAAGAGACAATTTCAAAAATGCTTATCGAAAAACATCTCCAAAACTTAGTGCTTTTAAGCTTAACTGTTATTATGCTTCAAGAGGCAACACAGAAGATCTTGGTGAGTCGATAAAAGCAAGAGCAACACAATTAGAACAAATCGCCAAAGAATCCTTTGGAAACTGTTCTACTTCTTTCTGCTTTTTCGGCTCAACTGAATTAATCGAATTGCACAGAAAAGCTCCAAACTTTTCTTTGGAACTACCCTTTTCCGATATTTTATCTAGTGGTGAAACATATATTGTTCTTGTAAAACTTCATGACTACTTTAAGTTCATTACAGATGGTGGAAAGTTGAGACGCTATCTTTTTGATTCTAATGTCAGAGATTTTATGGGGTTAAATAGAGTAAATGAAGACATTAGAAATACTTTACTCAATGACAGTTCTCCTGACTTCTGGTGGCTAAACAATGGTGTTACTATATTGGCTACAGGTGCAAGTGTTGTAGGTAAATCTATTCAAATTCAAGACATACAAATAGTAAATGGATTGCAAACCTCAGAATCCATTTATAGATATTTTAGTAATGGTGGAGTAGATGCAAGCAATCGTTCCGTTCTTGTAAAAGTTATTGTTTCAAATAACAATGTTAGCAGAGATGAAATTATTCGTGCAACGAACAATCAGACTATTGTTGAATTATCTGCTTTGCATGCAACGGACAAGATTCAGAGAGATGTTGAGGAAGCACTAAAACTTAACGACTTTTATTATGAACGGCGAACAAACTATTACAAAAATCAGGGCGTTCCTTTAGATAAAATCCTTACTCCACTTTATGTCGCTGCGGGATATGTTAGTTTGATTTTAAAATCTCCAGAAGAAGCAACAAATTTGAAAGCTAGGTTTATGCGAAAAGAAGACTCTTACAATAAAGTATTTTCCCATAAAACGGATTTACAGGTTTGGCATAAAATAGCATCCATCTTAAAACAGTGTGATAAATATTTAGAAACTAAAAGACCTAACGCAAATAATTCAAGTGAGCATTTTCTGAAAAACCGAAGACAGTTCTTGAGTTTTCTAACTGTTAGTAACATGCTGGGGGGCGCAAACCAAATTGTCGCTTATGCGGCGTTTTTATACCCCATTTTAGCGTT
>CALCIK010000154.1 GCA_937907475.1 uncultured Bacteroidota bacterium
AACCACCAAATTATTACTTTTGTTTCAGTTCTCAAAGTTTTCCGTAGTTTTCAGTTAATAGGCTATCTTTGCAAACATTGGCCATTTTGCCTTGAAAATAAAGGACACAATAATAAACATGCTTAAAATCTACTTCACCCTCGCAGGGCTATTGATCTCTTCATTAGTGTATAGTCAAAGTTATATTAGCTACTTTACCGGCGAGACTGCCGATGTAACCACTCCCACTCAACCTGTAACCGTTCTCATGGGTGGAGCAGGCGAAAGTGATGAGGCTATGACTTGGTTCTTACAACATACCGGCGGTGGCGATATTGTTGTATTAAGAACCAGCGGTGCTGATGGGTATAATACCTATTTATATTCAGAACTTGGAGTAACGGTCAATTCAGTTGAAACCATACTTTGCAATGATGCCTCTGCATCTTATGATCCTTATGTTGTCAATCAGGTACTCAATGCAGAGGGACTTTGGTTTGCAGGAGGTAATCAGGCAACCTATATGGCTTTTTGGAAGGATACGCCTATGGATACGGCCATCAATTATCTCATCAATGTAAAGAAAGTGCCTATTGGCGGACTGTCTGCAGGCATGGCCATTCAAGGAAGCATTGTCTATACCGGTGAAAACGGCAGTGTCGTTTCTCCTGCTGCTTTGCTCAACCCCTATAACATAGATGTAACACTTAGTAATGATGAATTTTTGCATAATCCTTGGCTTCAGGATGTCGTTACCGATACACACTACAACGATCCCGACCGCCGGGGCAGACATGTAACGTTTTTGGCTCGTATAGCACAAGACTATGGCGTAACTGCTTATGGGATTGCCTGTAATGAATACACCGCAGTTTGTATTGACACAGATGGAAGGGCAACTGTTTATGGAGATTACCCGAACTACGAGGACTTTGCATATTTTATTCAGGTAAACTGTTTTTTACCCAACACCCCCGAAGTTTGCGCTTCGGGTCAACCCCTCACTTGGAATAGAAACCAACAAGCCCTAAAAACGTATAAAGTACCCGGAACCTTAAACGGTAGCAATTCATTTCTCTTGTCTGATTGGACGACCGGAAGTGGAGGTACTTGGGAACATTGGTATGTTAATAACGGACAATTTACAGACGTTCCAAATGTACTGCCTGAACCCTGTAATGGAACAAGTATCAACGATGACTTCTCTAAAAATTTATTGCTGAAGTGCTACCCAAATCCTGTCGTAAATTACCTGACTGTTGAATTGCTGATGGAAACAACTTTAAATAATTGCACCTTATCCTTATTGAACGCTCAAGGGCAATTAATCGAACAGATTCAACCAAAACAGCACACAATCGTCTTTGATACCCGTTTGCTTTCATCCGGTATCTATACCCTAAAGTACACCTCCGATAAGATGAATGCCGTATATAAAATTGTAAAAGAATAAAGTCTGAAAACAAACCTATGGCACAAGTTCCAAAAAATAAACAACCTAAAGCACCGGTAGAAAAGTGGATAGTTGACCCGATTAAGCGGTTTATCAGCAATAGCACAATGAGTGGGGTTATTCTCTTTTCTTCAGCTTTTTTAGCCCTAATTCTGTCTAATTCGCCATGGGCCGAAGGGTTTCACCATCTTTGGGAAGCAGAGTTTTCCATCAGATTTGGTAGCGCGGAAATCACCAAAAACCTGCATCATTGGATAAACGATGGTCTAATGGCAGTTTTCTTTTTTGTCGTGGGTCTTGAGTTAAAACGCGAAATTGTAGCAGGAGAGTTGAGCAGCCCTAAAAATGCTGTTCTCCCTATTGCCGCTGCAATTGGGGGAATGGTTGTTCCTGCGCTCATCTATTTGATGTTTAATTCCACAGGTGATACTCAAAGTGGTTGGGGAATTCCAATGGCGACTGATATTGCTTTTGCATTGGGCGTTTTGTACTTATTGGGGAACAGAGTGCCTATATCTTTGAAAATTTTCCTGACCGCATTGGCTATTGCCGATGACATTGGAGCCGTATTGGTCATAGCCTTTTTTTACACCTCCGACATCAATTTCATAAGCCTTCTCAGTGGTGCCGGATTTCTGGGAATCCTCCTTTTTGCCAATATGATTGGTGTGAGAAATACCCTTTTTTATGCCATAGTCGGCATTGGAGGGTTATGGCTTGCCTTCCTTATGTCCGGTGTACATGCTACAATTGCAGCAGTATTGGCTGCTTTCACCATTCCGGTTCGGGTAAAAGTGGACGAAGCTACCTTTACCGAGCAATTAAGTTTTCTGCTTTCAAAATTTAAGGAAGCCCGTCCGAATAATGTGCCAACCGTTACCGATGAGCAATTGCATATACTGATGGAAATAAGAGATGTGTCCAAAAACGCACTGACCCCTTTGCAACGACTCGAACATACCTTGCACCCTGTTGTTGCATTTATCATTATGCCCATTTTTGCATTGAGTAATGCCGGTATCACTTTTACAAGTGAAGTATTTTCTCAACTGGGGAGTTCAGTGGTGTTAGGCGTTTTCTTTGGGCTGTTGGCAGGAAAGGTCATTGGAGTGGTCGGTACGGTGTTTCTTTTGACCAAACTAAAGTGGGCAAACTTACCCAAAGACATGAACAACCGTCATCTCCTAGGTGCGGGTTTTCTGGCATCTATTGGTTTTACGATGTCTTTGTTTATTTCGGGATTAGCCTTTCAAGATTCCGATTACATCATACAGGCAAAAGTAGGAATTTTATCTGCCTCGATTTTAGCGAGTGTTGTGGGGTATTTCATCATCCGGTCTGCGTCTCCTAAGTAATCTGATCTATTGCCGGATTTCCACGCTATTCTCAAATCAAGAAATGCCGCCTACTGATGTAAGCGGCACTTCTTAGTTTGGGTATCAATAGAAAAGCGTTAAGTCGGTTTCAAAGATTTGGCAGAACCTTTTACCGAGAACTTGGTGGTTACTTCTTCATAAACTGAAGTGCGTTCATCGCTTTACCCGATAAAGACATTTTAGACATTGTTTTGAGCATTTTGCGCATTTCATCGAATTGCTTCATAAAATGGCTCACTTCTACCACATCATTACCGCTACCTGCTGCAATACGGCGGCGGCGGCTGGGGTCTATAAGGTCGGGG
This sequence comes from uncultured Bacteroidota bacterium, assembly GCA_937907475.1. GTDB lineage: Bacteria > Bacteroidota > Bacteroidia > Chitinophagales > UBA2359 > UBA2359. Next base: position 3,114 of record CALCIK010000154.1, read on the forward strand.
TTGCTTCGTTCTTCGGGGGTCATGGACAAGATAATAGCTTCAAATCTACTAAATTTCGATTCGTCTATATCAACATCTTTTAGAGCTTTTCCTAAACCGGGAATCATGGATGCCAAATCTTTGATGTTTCCCATCTTGCGTATTTGATTTAGCTGCGAAAGGAAATCGTTAAAATCAAATTTGTTTTTGCTGATTTTTTTTCGCAATTCCTCTGCCTGTTTCTCATCAAATTGCTCTTGTGCTTTTTCTACAAACGATACAATATCACCCATGCCCAAGATACGTTGAGCCATACGGTCGGGATAGAACAGGTCTATGGTGTCCATCTTTTCACCAAAGCTCACAAACTTAATGGGCTTGTTCACGGTGTATTTAATAGACAAAGCAGCACCCCCTCTTGTATCACCATCTAATTTGGTTAAAACAACGCCATCAAAATTCAGACGTTCATTAAAGGTTTGGGCAGTATTGACAGCATCTTGTCCCGTCATTGAGTCGACAACGAACAAGGTTTCATCGGGTTTCGTATTGTCTTTTACCGCACTGATTTCGTTCATCATTTGCTCGTCAATTGCCAAGCGTCCGGCGGTATCTATAATCACCAAGTCGAGCTTATTGTCTTTGGCATATTGAATGGCATTTTTAGCAATAGATACGGGATCTTTGCTTCCTTCTTCAAAATAGACAGGCACATCTATTTGACCACCCAATATCTTTAACTGTTCAACAGCAGCAGGACGATAAACGTCACCGGCAACGAGCAAAGGACGTTTTTTGCGTTTGCTTCGCAAATAATTAGCCAACTTTGCCGAGAAAGTGGTTTTTCCCGAACCTTGTAAGCCTGCTATCAGGATAACCGATGGGTTGCTTTTCAAATTTACATCACTGACCGAACCACCCATGAGTAAGGCTAGTTCGTCTTGCATGATTTTTACTAATAACTGCCCGGGAGATACCGAAGTCAATACGTTTTGCCCTATAGCTTTGGTTTTTACCGTATCTGTAAAATCCTTCGCTATCTTGTAGTTTACGTCTGCATCTACCAACGCACGACGAATCTCTTTCATCGTTGCCGCAACGTTTAGTTCATTGATTGAACCATGACCTTTCAAGGTCTTAAACGCCCTGTCTAACTTTTCCTGTAAATTTTCAAACATTTCTTTAGGTTGTTTTTGCAGTTAATGCACTATGAAAAAACACTCTTTTTAATAGTATAGAATTCAAACATCAGCATAATAGGGAATCAATACTAAAACCTGACAAAGTGTTCGAAATCAGGTTGCAAAATTAGTTATTCCCAATAAATTTTTTTGTTTTTTAGCTTTTGTAAAAATTCTGTCGTTGTGTGGTCATAAAATTAGTACCCAATAAATTTCGCAAAAGTGTGCTAGCACCTTCGATATCTATAAATTCCGGATATTTTTCAAACCCATATTTCAGGAAGTTTTCCTTTTTAAAAGGTGCTTTCTGAAGCATGTTTTTGTCGCTTGACCCGGTATCAAATAATTTTCGGGCAGTTGTTGATGGAGCTTCTAAGAGCCAAAGAAGATAATCGTCTAATACCCGAAGGATATAGTCCCAATTATCAAAGATGCTCTGTACTAAACCGAGGTCTTGATGAGCATCTTCAAAGATACAAATTTGCATCACTTTTTCTGTAACGTCAGGTTGTTGATCTTTAACCTTTACCGTTGGAAACAACTGAGCAAATTTGCCCTGAAAAGCAAGTTGGTTAAGGGGGGACCCAACTATCAGATAGTTATAGGTTTCAGGAAATAGTGTAACTAACAATTCAGTAAGAAGCACCGAAAAAGTTGCAGTAAGTTTTACAATGTCTCCTTCTTTCGGTATCTCTACCGACAAAATCATCGCCCTTCCCAATTTGTATTGTCTTGTTGGGACTTCGTTGGCAGTGATTTCACTATAGGTATGTGCCTCTTGTTGTAAACTTAAATCGCTGGAAAAAGAGAAGTAGCCCTTTGTTTTGATATCGAACGAGCCTTCGCATAACTCAAGCATCACTTTTTTAAGGAGTTTCTTCCTTTGCGAATCATTTAACGGCTGATCTAACCGTAATAGAGATACTTCTAAATCGGGACGGTAAGCCAAATTGGATACGGGCGAACGGGAAGCTACCTGCATCTTATAGTTCAATTTGTCATAACCCCTAACCATACAGGATTTTCCGTCAAAGGCATGTATCTGATCGGGGAGGTAATTCTGAAACAGCAAATCCAAAGTCGTAACGTGCAAGGTTTCTGCCCCCTGTACTATTTCCACTTTTTTTAGAAATGACAGATTTACATCTTCTTTGATTCGGGGTAATAATTTGTATTGGTTGACCTGTTTAAAAGAATCAGTTTCGCGGTCATGTTCATAAACGGAACGAATAGTTAGGTAGTTGGAAGCTACGATATCAATATCAAAAGCTACCCGAATAAGGGCTTGCAATTCCTGCTTTACAAAAGTAGCGTTGGGGTTTATCCAAATAATTTTTTCAAGTATTTGGTTTTCCGATAGTTCACCAACGACCAACCGTTCAAGCAAAGTACGAGCCACTTCAAAACGGCTCATCATCCTTTTGGCTGATAAAGCATAGAGAGGGGTGCGCCAAAAATATTCTATATGCTGAACAAAGTATTCCCGCAACAAATAGGGTGGACATACCACATGCAAAAATAAGTTGGATGTGGCAAAAACCTGCCATTTTCGCAAAGCAGTAACGAGGTTAAATTCAGAGTCTCTGACCAATAAAAAAGTATTTGTGCCCACCGGCATCAAACTTCCTACGGCACTGCATTTGATATCGCTTGTTCCTTTTGATTGTAGCGTTCGGGCAGCTACAATACTCGAATTGAGGCTGCCGACATTGTTGTCTGTTTCTTCGATATATTCGTAATAAGGCAATTTTTCGTGGTTCCCAAATCGAATATCCGTTATTCTCTCCCTTCGAGCGATTAAGGCCAAAACCGCTTCGGCCCCTAAGAATTTTTCTATATAGCCGGTCAGCACTTTGTGTTGAAACTGACTATTGCCTTCTAATTTCCAAAAGAGGACAAATGCCGATTCGGACATATTGTGGCGCATACGAACCTCGCGAAGGTTGCGTTTTACTTCGAGATTGTGCATCACTGATGCTTGTAAGGCCTCTCTGTAATCGGCCAATACAATGCTTTGTAATTTGTCATATTGGCTTCGCAAGATATTCAGCAAGATATTATTAGAGGTGAGTGCCTCAGAAAAAATTTCATCGCCATTCAAGAAAAGGATGGTTTGAAGGTTTGAAAACCAAGTATGTCCAATGATATTCTTTTCCAAAATGTCCTCGGCTGAGGTAACAATAATGCGCGAGGTAAATTCCACATCTTCCAAGCGGCTGAAGGTATGGACTTTAAAAAATTCGCGGTTGCTAGTCAATCGGAAAATCCATTCGTTTATCCATTCGACTATTTGTTGATGATATTTAGAGTTTGGATAACAGCGTTTGGCGGTGAGGACAAGGATGTTTTCGCCATCCATCAAACGGCGAAGAAAAACTGAAAATAGGAGAGGGGCTACTTCATCAAGCACCACATCATCAATCAGCATATCGTTTTTGTTGACCAAATTTTGCAAAATATCGTAATCGTTCAGCGTGAGGCTGTAACCGATATTCACTAAACTTGTTGCCTCAATAATATCAATAGTGGTTGGTGCGGGCACTTTCTCTTTTGGAGGTTTAAATGACCACCCTAACAGCTTTTTGTCTTCCCAAATACGTTGATATTCTAACCATAACTGAAAGTAATCATTCGGAATTGTCGTCTTTTCGGGTTCCTGTGCCGGTGGTTCGGGTTGTTCTTCTATCCGTGGATGAGACAAATACCAATGCATTTCTAAAACAAGAAACAGGGTAAACAAACAAAGTGCAGGAAGATGGATAATCTCAATTTCAAACTCGCCGGACAGCACTTTGAGAACAAACAATATAAAGAACAAACCTAAAACTATCCATGCAAGGTATTTGGCAAAAAGTCCGGTAAAGACCCATTCTTTTTTGATGACAATTCCCCCCTTCTCATCGGCTTTGTAAGCAACCGAAAATTTTGACAATGCAGGAGCTTGGTTGTCATTTTTCTTTCCCATTACCACCCTGCCGCCTTCTGTCATAATCAACTTGATTATTCCAAATACCCCTATCACTAACAGGGAGTACATAATCTCGGCATATCCTCTAAAAATAGGGAGAAACTCACCTTGCCTGATAAGATAGTCAATGTCAATATAGTATTCATAAATGGCAAACAGCACCAACAGAGTGCCCGTTATAGGCACCCAATACTGTTTCCATCTTTGCCCGTATGGTTGATTTCCTATGGCTAAGAGAAGGTAAACACCTAAGATGGATACGCCGATGTATAGTAAAATTTCCATGAAATTGTGGGGGAATAGAGCGTGTTATTAGGGAGTCGGGATATGTAAAGGGTATTGAAAGTATTATGTTCCGGCAGATAAAATGGACTTCTACTTATTAAATGGAGTGTCCTTTGAATAGATGAGGTCTTGGTTGCAAGTTATCTGACTGATTAATCGGGCACATTTAGCAGTAATGGTATAACCGATGTTTTCTACTGACCCTACGCGGAATTCTTCCCTTTGTCCGGTTAGAATATAGGTCGTGGGCATATAAGCAAGATTAGCATGAGCAGGAAGGGTGATATCCGGTTCGGGTATCAACTGGTTAAAATTGTTGTTCATGGTTTTGGTATCTGCACCAAATGTATAGAGAATTTTATTCGCAATAGCTTTGTGGCTTTGCAAATTCCTGCGATGGAAATCGAATAAGAGGTTAACCTGTTGCTGCTCCCGCTGCGCTTTGCATGCACGTTCGTAATTGCCCCGAACGACATTGAGATTACAGAGCGATTTGAGGTAAACCTTTTGCCGTTCAAACTCATTGTTAATCTCTGTACGCCGCGATTGTGCATTGTCAAAAGTATATTGTAATATACGCCTGATGTTTTTGCTGTGTTTACGTCTGGCAAACCAAAGTGCAAGAAAAACGGGGAGCAACATCAATGCGAATATTGCTGCATAGTAGGCGAGTTTTACCCCTAATGCCTCGTATCTGATATCGGCATTGGCAAATGATACCCCTAACAACAAAACACTAATCACCACTATCCATATCAGTTCAATCTGGCTTGGACGGCTAAACAGTAAGGGTTTTATTTTATCTTCTTGCTGTTGTCTGAATTCATCCCATTCGTAATGATAGGCTTTTGTCAAAAAATTCTGTTTTGCCTCGTCTTGCAAGGTTTGCCTTTGGCGTTCAAGGTCTTCTACCAGATTGTTGATTTGAGCAACGGATGTTTCAGCAGCATCTGCATCAGATTTGAAACTGGAGTTGATGCAATTTTGCATTTTTCGTTTTGCCTGAATGCTGTAATCTTCCAGTTGTTTTTTAAGTTCTTTGTTCCATTCATTCCATTTGAGCAAGTCGCCATTGGTTCGTAAAAATTCTACCTCCAAAAGGTTTGCTTCTACTCGGTCGAGAATTTCATTACAACCGCAATTATTGTTTTGAAACAACTTGATGTTAATGGAGGGAAGAACACTATAGCGATTATTCAGTCGAACCTCCATATTGTGGATTTGTTCGTAGTAAATCTGAATAAGCTGAGTCAGTTCCGTCTCGTTCAGATTCAGCGTTACAGTGTAGTTTTTATTGGTTAAACTTCTAATCATGTCTTCTTGCTCGGCAATTAGGGTGAGCAGGAAAGCAAGTTTAAGAAGGCTTTTTTGCAAAAAAACATCGGGGTTCATTTGAAAGGGTAATCGCAATAACTTGAAGATATCGTTTTTCAAAGAAAAAATGCCAAATTGCTCACTAAAACAGCTTTTAAGAGCACCCGATGGCGAAAAGTTGGCATAACGGGTAGGATCATTCTTAGTGGTTTCGAGCCTTTTTAGAAATTCAGTTTTAATTTCTACTAAAGTATGCTCGTCAATATACGCTATTTGGTTATTGGCAGAATAGTCTTTTTGGGTAAGTTTAGATGGGGCTAAAATTGCTTCTGCTTTTTGGATAATGTTATTGACCTCTTGCTGTATCTCTTGCTGTTTGTTTAGGGGAAGCCCTGAAAATCCGCGATTGATGATCATGTTGCTATCAATAGTGATTCGCCGCCAAATGGCGTCTAATTCAGTCATTTCGGCTTCGGTCGTTATAAAATTGCCCGAAGAACGGATGTAACCAAAGGAGTCTAATTCCCAACAATCTTTGTAAGATTTGCTCGCACCAATTGATGGTATGCCTTCGTCTTCGTTAACTTGGTCGAGGGCTATGATACGTGTTTGAACAGGGCGATTTGGGAATTGCTCGGCATCTAAAAACAACTTCCGAATTAAAAGCATGTGCGCTGAAATACTATCCCTATAAGGCGATTGTTGACGGGCATCAATACTAATCAGAAACACAACTTGCCATTTAACATAGCCTCGTCTCTCCAGCGTTTGACGAACCTCCATGCCTGATTGTTCCAATCGTTGTGATACCGATGCCGAAGAAGGGAAAATAAGTTGTATTTTTTCCTCTTTAACCAACGAATATAAAAATGGCTCTGAAAGTGCCATACCCGGTATTCCGGGGTGAAGATTGACGACAAAGGTTATCATAAAGCCTCGATATATAGGGTGGTGATAGTTAGGTAATGGCTTTTTGTTAAAACATGGCTAATTGAGAAAGATAAAAACTTTTGTAGATAGCCAAGTTCCATTTTAACAGGAATGTCTAATGATATGATTTGAGAGTAAAAAACTTTGAACCAAACGACAAGAAATGTCTTGAAGCTTGATTGTTCAATAGATAGTTACCCAAACGGCAAAGATAGCGTACATCGCTCAATATTTTGCTTTTTTGGTAGTTATTAAAAAAGTGGTGCCCATTAATTTTACCACTCATTTAAAACCTCTTTTAACTAATAGACCGGCGACAACAGAAACTGCCAGAAAGATATAAACTTGGATATTATTTTATACAAAGACTTTCAAATTGCTCAAAATGACATTCCATCATCTCCAAAAAACTTTCGGGTTGTTCAAAATGATATTCCATCATCTCCAAAAGTTTATCAGATTGTGCGGAATAATTATCTATAAGCGTGAGTAGTTTATCAGATTGTGCGGAATAATTATCTATATGCCTGAGTGGTCTATCAGATTGTGTGGAATAATTATCTATATGCCTGAGTAGTCTATCAGATTGTGCGGAATAATTATCTATATGCCTGAGTAGTCTATCAGATTGTGCGGAATAATTATCT
>CALCIK010000155.1 GCA_937907475.1 uncultured Bacteroidota bacterium
CCTTATACCTTATACCTTATACCTTATACCTTATACCTTATACCTTATACCTTATACCTTATGCCTTACTCCTTATGCCTTACTCCTTATGCCTTACTCCTTATGCCTTACTCCTTACCCCTTTTGTTTGCTGTGAATGTTTTTGTAATTATTAACACAAAGGTAACATAGAGGTAATTAAGAGGTTACCTATAAGTGCTTTCTTTGCATCGCAATCAAAACAACCTGCCTTTTCATTCGTGTAACATAGTTTTGTAAATATTTGATACACCCATTTTTGCGCTGTCTGACTTCCGGCTATTTGGCTTAATCCCCACTTACCGGAAGTCTTTTATGTTTTTGCGAAGGGGAGGGGGAAGGATTTTTAGAGGTGGTATTATGCTATTGCCATCTTTTCACAATCAATGCTATCTCTCGTTTTTCTTATTGTTTTAAAAGCCGTAATGTTTTGTTATCAAAACTGCCATTGAAAAACTTAATTAAAACATTCTTAAAAAGATTGGTATCACTATCATCAATTTGGTCAAATAAAGTCATACACGATTTAAGTTTTAAATCATCAGGATTTCCAAATATAGAATTTGCGTCCGTTTGCTCAAGTTTTAATAGCTCATTGGTTATTTCTTTTAGCCTTATTCCCAAAGTTGGATGGTTAAGATAGTTAATCGCTTCTTGAATGTTTTTAAGTGCATAATATTTTGAGGTATCACTAAAACCCAAACCCTGAATTTGCGGAAAAATATACCACATCCAATGACTTATTTTTTTTCCTGATTTTATTTCAGAAAGTGCAACTTTGTAATCTTTTTCTTGAGCTTGTAAAAATCTTGATAAATTGCTATCCATAAAATAGTAGTTTTAGAAATTACCCCACAAACATAACCATTTCCCAACAAACCACAATTATTTATACAAAAAAAAGCCCTCGCAGGTTGCGAAGGCTTTTTAAGATTTTATGTTTGGGCTTATTTGTTTGAATATCCTCTTTTGCTGATTTAAAAAGCGAGGAAGGTTAACCTCCGGTTACGGTAATAGACAGGATAGCACTCCAAGCACCTACTTGTTTGTCTTTATATCGGTAAATCAGTTTGTAAGACCAATTTTCGGCCCTGCCTGCTGCCGGCAGAGGGTGCATATCTGTAAAGTTAGGAAATTGGTCATAGTCCAAAAAAGTAAACTCGTCTTCCGGTCTGCGTTTAACGTGAATTTCAACGCCATCCAATTTACCTTTTTTCCATTTAATTTCGGGATGACCGCCATCCACCAAGCGGATAGAAAAAGTAGGCTGTCCTGTTTGCGGGTCGAAAAAACCTTGGCCGGCGATAATACCCAAATCATAACCGTCTGATAAGAGAAATCCTTTTTTCTTTTTGATTCGTTGTGCAATAGCGGCTGCACGTTGAAAGACACCTAATGGAACAACGGGAGGAGGTGGGTCAACAGTGGGTAGTCCCGGCAAAAGTTTAGTTACACCAAAGTTGTCTCTACTAAATCTTAGTTCATCGCGAAACGAAGTTAGGTTAATTTTATGGTCATCAAATTGTTTGTGATACGTTACCACATACGAATAATATAGGCTGCTTGCCTGAATATCGGCTACTTCCACCGGTTGTATGTAGTAAAAAGTGCTATACAACGGTAATTTGACCGCAAAATTTTGAAGCCATAATACACCTTCTTCAATGCCTTGGGGGATAAAATTTTCAGCTGCCATAACTTTATTGGATATTTTGGTTAAGAATATGCTGTATAAACGAAAAGTGCAAAAAAAAAGTTGCCTGAAGGTGTAAAAAAAGTGAAAATATTTTTTTAAAATCGCGAGAACGAATTTTAGCACTAATTTAAGCAACATGCCGCATAAATATTATGCCTAAATTTAGATTACTTCTAAGCGTATCCCTAAATTTTTTAGTCAGGTTGAGCGGTTTCTTTTACTCACCCGCTTTGCCCCCTCTCTCCCAAAAATACAACTAGATGGAAGGTTTATATCAAGATTTGTCATGGCATTTTTGGCAAAGAGGGGGAGTCTTACCTCACCTCCCTGAAACAAATCGGACGATAACATTAGCTTTGAATCCCGACAGTCTATAACCGATTTGTTTTAGGGAGAGGCTGGGGGTGGGTCAACAAGGCTGCAAGTAAAAAGGTATTGAAAATCAAGGGTTTAGGACTATAAAAATCCCAAACAAACGTTAATCGCTCTCTTTAGAATCACTAAATATGCAGTCGCATAAATGAAATATGCGGTCGCATAAATGAGATATGCGGTCGCATAAATGAAATATGCGGTCGCATAAATGAAGTTTGCGGTCGCATAAATGAAATATGCAGTCGCATAAATGAAGTTTGCAGTCGCATAAATGAAGTTTGCGGTCGCATAAATGAGATATGCAGTCGCATAAATGAAGTTTGCGGTCGCATAAATGAAGTTTACGGTCGCATAAATGATTGTTGCGACCCCAAAAATGAGATATAAAATGGAATTTCCGTTAAGTTTGCATGGGAAAATGTCTTTGCATTACGCACCTTTAGTAGTAAAAGGTGATTTCTTTTGTTTACACCAAACAATAAACACCGCAAAAACCGCAAAGAAAATATTCACCCCAATTTGAGAGGCTTCCCCTCTTGAAATGTGGAAAATACCGGCTGCTGTCATCAGTGCAATAGTGCAATATGCTGCGTAAACGGTTAATTGGGTTGGATGCGAAGTAAGGCGGGCAGGACTAAACCAATGCCTGCCAATAAATCCAGCACGCCGGTAAATTTGACCAACCCTGCATTGTCGGCTGTCCATGCCCACATTTCGGCTAACTTGTCGGCTGGTTGGAAAAATTTCATGGTAAACGACCATATAAAGCTGACGGACAAAGTTGCCTGCGCTATCCAAAGAAGAACGTTTATGGTTCTTGATGATTTTTGTTCACTTATCCCTTACCATTTGTTTTGTTAGTGTCCCGATTTATTTATTCCGAAAAACCGGTAAAGGTTGTTCCATTATATTGATACAAACCCATTCCGTTTTTTACGAACCATAAGTTTCCCGATTTATCTTTCAAAACAGGTCTTATCTTTTTGTCGGGTAGTCCGTCTTTTTCGGTTAAAACTTTGAGGGTTTTCCCATCGTAAAAGCCTACTCCAGCTTGAGTGTCGAACCAAATGTTTCCTAAATTATCTTCTAAAATATTGGTGGGTCCAAAACCAACCTTTTCGTTAAACACATTTTTGGTGAATGTTTTACCGTCATAACGACCTAAACCACGAAACACTGCACAGAACCATAAGTTTCCGTTTTTATCTTCCATGATGCGATCAGTTCGTCTAATCGTATCGTGAGGAACGATATTGGTTAAAGTTTTACCATCAAAACGAGAAACACCCCCATCAATGCAAGCAGAGAACCAAATATTACCGGTTTTGTCTTCTAAAATTGAAAAAATTGCTTTCAGTTCTAAGCTATCTTGATTAACAACTTTGTCATTGTCAATAAAGCGGGTAAAATGCTTCCCGTCATAACAAAAGACTCCGGCATCGGTGCCAAACCATATTGTACCGTTTTTGTCTTGCATCATACTCCATACCCCATTGTAATAGGGAGGGTTGTTATCAGCCGAATTATTGGCACCGGTAGGGGCTATCTCAATTACAACTTTGGAAAAATGTTTTTCACCTTTTTGGTTGTTCCTTGGGTTGCTTCGGTTAAGGCCGGATTTGGTGCCTACCCAGATATTACCGGCGTTATCTTCCAAGATGGAGTACACAATATTATTGTCCAGTCCATCTGCTTCGGTAAAGTTTGCAAATAATTTACCATCGTAAAAATAAACACCTTCACCATTACTGCCAAACCAAATATTCCCATTTTTGTCTTGAATGCCGTAGCCAATGGAAGCATCTGTATAAATACCACGTGGCTTAGGTATTTTCGGAGTTCCCGTCTCAATAGCTTTTTGTTCAAAGGCATTGTCTTTTGAGTGGTCTGTCAAAAATTGTCCATTGCAAGAAGCAACGATAACTAATAAGATCAACAAAACGAAGCCTTTTGCCATCAAGAATGTTTTACAATTGGTCAATGAAAAGGGTTTAGTAAATGCCATGTTTATGTTTTCGGCTTTAAATTCAAATTTGGTAAAAACTTACGAGCGCAAGGTAGGGTATAGAAGAGTTCAGCGTATTTTTTACGAAAGTATGCGGGCATAATTGTGAAATATTAACCTAAATGTTACGCAATGTTAATGCTGCGAAACTCTGCGGTTACAAAAGTTCGTTAGAAGATTAGAGAACTATTATAATGAATTACCTTGTCATCAGCGTTCCAAAAAGAATTGAACGCGGATGACGCTGATTTTCAAACGCTGATGGCGCGGATTTTTTCTTTTACTTATCATCTACGTTTATCAGCGTTGCTTGCATCCATGTCATCCGCGTTCCAAAAAGAATTGAACGCGGATGACGCTTATTTTCAAACGCTGATGACGCGGATTTTTCTTTTACTTATCATCTGCGTTCATCAGCGTTGCTTGCTTCCGTGTCAATCGCGTTCCAAAAAAGAATAGAGCGCGAATGACGCTGATTTTCAAACGCTGATGGCGCGGATTTTTTCTTTTACTTATCATCTGCATTCATCAGCGATGCTTGCATCCGTATCATCCGCGTTCCAAAAAGAATAGAACGCGAATGATGCGGATTTTCAAACGCTGATGACGCGGATTTTTTCTTTTACTTATCATCTGCGTTTATCGGCGTTGCTTGCATCCGTGTCATCCGCGTTCCAAAAAAGAATAGAACGCTGATGACGCTGATTTTCTATTTCATACGCCTTTCCAAATATTAACTGTTAGCAGACGATTTATCATAAAATATTTTCCCCACTCTATCTATATGGTTCAACAAATCGGGATTGCTAATATTGCTTTTCAACGAAAGGTCTATTATATAAGGAAGCAGCAAATCATCTAGTTCGATTTCCAACTTTAACAATTGACTGAAGTTGAGATTGCCCACTATGGTTAAATCAATATCAGAGCCTCTTTTGTAATTACCTTTAGCCCGTGAGCCGTAAATCACAACTTGTTCAATGCCTTCGTACTGACGAAAGCAGTTTTGGATGGCTTCGATAGTGTGTTCTTTAAGTCCAAACATGTTTAGGAAAGTGTTTGCATTTTGATTTTCAAATCAACAAACAGTTGGCAGTAGGAATCTATTATTTTACTCCTCAAGCTATCAGCTATCGCTTCATTGTAAGTATGAGAAGATTGGTTGCGACTTTTAATCATTTCCATCCATCCCTCTCCGTTTTCAATCAATCCCATCTGAAAGGCTTGCCGGGTGGCATCTCTGGAACCGGTAATACCTGAGTTGCTCTGATATTCGAAATAATCTTTCAATACATTCCATGCAAGTTCATGGGTCAATTCAAAACGCTGAATAAGACCCTGTTCTTCCAATTCATTCAATCCGGTTTCATGATATTGTTCCACCGCTTTTTCTAAATGTGTAAGGGCTTTCAGGAAATTTTGAAACCGTTGTTTCCATCTGATGTCTTCTGTGCTCATAACGAGTAGCTATTTCTTGGGGGTGGTTTGGTTCTCTTTAGGTGGCTTTAAATCGGTAACAAACTTCTTATTCACCTCCTCAATAAAATCGAGCAGTTCGTCTTTCCCTTTTTTCTTTTCGGCAGAGGTGAGGAGCATTTCGGGCAGGTTTTCCCAAGTTTGGAGCATGGCTTCCTTAAAGACTTCGATGTTTTTGGGTTGATATTTTTTGTCGTCAATCTTGGTAAACACAATAACAAACGGTATCAATCGCTCGCCAAGCCAATTGGCAAACTCCAAATCGCTTTGTTGTGGGGGAATTCTACTGTCAATCAGCAGAAAAACGCATTGCAGATTGTCGCGTTTGACCAAATAATTTTGGATAAATTGCTCCCAAGTACGGCGTTGGGTCTTAGAAACTTTGGCGTAGCCATATCCGGGCAAGTCAACCAAATACCATTTATCATTGATGATGAAATGGTTAATAGTTTGAGTTTTCCCCGGCGTTACCGAAACTTTCGCCAACGATTTTCTACCCGTCAGCATATTGATTAAGGAAGATTTACCAACATTAGAACGCCCGATAAAAGCATATTCGGGCAGGGTAGGAGCGGGGCATTGGCTTAACTTGACAAAGCTGCCTATAAAATTGGCGGAGGTAATGTTCATGTGGTGGGTCTTGCTTCGTAATTGATGGGCAAAGGTAGTGAAAATAAGACTATTTTTGATTTAACACACTTGTCCTGCCAAATTGAAGATCCTTTTGAAGATTTGTGAAGGACAATATCATTTCACATAAATTTATCCAAATGCCGGATAATGGTATAGGATTTGCTTAAAGTGGGTATAGGTGTTTACTCGAAAAAAAAGTTTATCTTTAACACTGACAATTTATTCAGATTAAAACAGGGTAGTGGGCTTACTCATAAATTACCCCTCAAAATGAGGGCAAAAACACCTTTTCCGAGCTAAAAACAACTTTTTTGCAATTATTTACAAAATAATTTAGCAAACACTTGGAGTATTTGGACTAAAATGTTTAGCTTTGCAAAAGAATTTTGAACAATCAACTTAATCACATTTTTTCACTAACTTCATAAAATTTTAAAGACATGACCAAAGTTAATGTTTACCTTACCTTTAATGGTAATTGCGAGAAAGCCTTTGATTTTTACAAATCTGTATTAGGCGGTGATTTCACTTACGTTGGACGATTTAAAGACATGCCTCCACAAGAAGGACAACCACCCTTGTCTGGAGAAATGGGTGACAAAATTATGCACATCTCTTTACCCGTCAGTAAAGAAACGGCTATTATGGGAAGCGACACGGGCGGCGAATGGGCTACCTCTTTTGTGCAAGGCAATAATTTCTCTCTTTCTTTAACTGTCTATTCTAAAGAGGAAACTGACCGTTTGTTTAACGGTCTTTCGGCAGGCGGAACTGTAACAATGCCATTAGCAGACACTTTTTGGGGCGATTATTTCGGAATGTTCACCGATAAATTCGGGATTAACTGGATGATTAGCTACGCTATCGAACAAGCAGTTTAAGAATTTTCGATTTTAGATTGGAGATTTACGATTGAAGATTTAAGACGTTAGATTGGAGATTTAAGATTTTAGACTGAAAACTTTTTATTGCGATTTTAGATATAATTAAGGAAGCCTTCGCTCAAAGCGAAGTCTTCCTTTTTTGATTCTCTGACAAATTTTGTGAATAGGGTGGCAGGGTAAAATCCCACGCTATTCACCATTCACAAAGTTTAGCAGGTAGTGACGGAACTTGTTCCGTCAGATCATAACGGAACAAGTTCCGTTGCTACCTGTATAAAAAAGATTTAGCCTATCCTAGCTAAATGAAAAACTTTGCGTCCCTTGATGTTATTTGATAAACACAAGGAACGCAAAGTTAAACACAAGACACTAAGGATTTACCGAGATTATTCTAAAGTCTTAAGTCTATTGTCTTAAGTCTAAATCTCTTCAATCGCAAATTGACTTTCTATTTAGTCAACACAATTTGATAGTTAGCTCGCTCACCGTTTTCGGCGGTCAAGGTTACAAAGTAAACACCTGCCGGTAAATTACCGGCTTCAAACGTTACGGAATAGAACATACTACCTTCGGTTGTGCCTTTAAAAAGTTGGGCGACTTGTTTGCCGTCTATACTATAAATAGACAAATCCGTTTGGGTAGTTTCGTTGGTCAGGAACTCGATTGTCGTAGTTTCGGTAAATGGATTGGGATATGCGGTTAGCATTTCACCATCGGCTACTTTACCACGACCTCTCGTTTGTTTGGGCACCCAATACCAACCGGTGGTCTCTTGTCCGCTGCAATCGCTAACGGTTACGATATACCAACCCGATACTAAGCCTGTTTGTGTACCGCTATCGGTAAAGACCGTTAAGTTATTTGTTGGTCCTGACCAAGCGTAATGATAGGCAGGTACGCCGGTGCAAGGGGTACCGCCACCTATTAACAAGGTAATACTACCATTGGCAGTACCGTTGTCGGGAACGATAACATAACTGCTGATGTCTAAAATTTGGCCTGTTGAATTGGGTTGGTTATCAATAATGACTTGTTCGCTGTTGCAAGCACTATCGGTAACGGTAACAATCCATGTGGCGTTGTCGGCATAGATAGTGGTAATCGTAACACTACCGTTTGCATTAACTTGAATGTTATATTGAACGTAGCCGGATGTGCTCCATTGATAATCGTATGGTTGTGTGCCACCGGTCACTTCAATGATGTTTACATTGTAAAAGGTCGGAATAGTCGAAGCACCCGTGCCTTCATATTGATTATAGGTTAGCGCAGTTGAACTTGTGCCACCGCCAATATTGGAAATGGTAACAGTGCTGACACAAACACAGCCGTTAATATCGCTTACTGTTACCGTATAGTTGCCTGCAACCAAACCTGTAAGATTTTGCGTAATGGCACTATTTGACCAGTTATAACTGTATGGCATGATGCCACCTGTCGCATTGACCGTTGCCGTTCCGTTTGCCAAACCGCAAGTAGCACTAACTCCGGTAGCTGTACAATTGATAGCAGAAGGTTGGGTAATGATAAATGTTTTAACCAACGGACAAGCACCAGCAGCATTCGATACGGTAACCGAATACTGACCGGCTGTTAAGCCTGTAGCAGTAGAAGAACCCGTAGTGGTTTCGGTAAATCCGTTACTCCAAACAAAAGTATAGGTACTCGTGCCTCCAATGACGCTCGTAGTGGCAGAACCATCGTTTGCGCCGTTGCAGCTCACACCAAAGCCGTTGAAAATGCTCAAAGCTATACTGGTTTGAAGCGGCGAAACGGTAATGGTAAACGAACAAGTACTGGTATTACCCGAAGCATCGGTGGCGGTAAAGGTAACCGTAGTAGTTCCGTTAGTAAATTGACTTCCCGAAATAGCAGAAGAAGTAAGGGTTACACCCGAACAGTTGTCGCTAAACGTGGGAGAAGGAAAAGTAACGATATTGGAACAAGATTGGATGTTGGCAGGACATGCTCCTAAAACAGGAGGAGTGGTGTCATTTGCCAAGACAGCTTGTGAAGCGGTAGCCGTACAGCCATTACTGGTTACAGTAACGGTATAGGTTCCGGTTATGGTAGCAAGAATGGCCGCCGTAGTGGCACCGGTATTCCAAAGGTAAGTACCTCCGCCCGAAGCGGTTAGGGTAACATTCAAACCGGGACAGAAGGTAGTTGCACCGTTTGCAGAAATTGAAGCCACTGCATTAGTCAAAGTAACGGTAGCATTGGCAGTAGCCGAACAACCATTGTTGGTTACCGTAACTGTATAAGTTCCGGCAAGTGAAGCGATGATAGCTCCGGTTGTTTGACCTGTACTCCAAAGATAAGTACCGCCGCCGCTTGCCACTAAGACCACAGAGCCACCTTGACAGAAAGTCGTTGGCCCAAGGGGGTTGATAGCGGCTGTAGTGGTATTGACTGTTACTGCTTGCGAAGCAGTAGAAGTACAACCGTTGTTGGTAACAGAAACAGTGTAAGTTCCCGTGGTAGATACTAAGATGGCAGCAGTGTTTGCACCTGTACTCCATAAGTAAGTTCCACCGCCCGTAGCGGTAAGGGTAACATTAGATCCTTGGCACAAAGTCGTTGCGCCCGATGGGGTAATAGATGCAAAAGCATTGTTGATGGTAACAAGAACGTTGGCAGTTGCCGTGCAACCGTTGTTTGTTACCGTAACCGAGTAAGTTCCGGCAAGTGTAGCTAGGATTGCAGCTGTAGTTTCGCCGGTACTCCAAAGGTATGTGCCGCCACCACTTGCCGTCAAGATAACCGAACCGCCTTGGCAAAATGTAGTTGCACTTAGTGGGGTAATAGTTGCGGTGGTGGTGTTGACCGTTACTGCTTGCAAAGCGGTAGCAGTACAACCGTTGTTGGTAACCGTAACAGTATAAGTCCCTGCGGTAGAAACCAATATGGCATTGGTATTAGCACCGGTATTCCAAAGATAAGTACCTCCGCCCGAAGCGGTAAGAGTAACATTAGATCCTAGGCACAAAGTCGTTGCTCCTGATGGGGTAATGGATGCAAAAGCATTGTTGATAGTAACAAGAACGTTGGCAGTTCCTGTGCAACCGTTGTTGGTTACCGTAACCGAGTAAGTTCCGGCTAGTGAAGCTATGATTGCAGCCGTTGTTTCACCTGTACTCCAAAGGTAAGTACCACCGCCGCTTGCCACTAAGACAACCGAGCCGCCTTGACAAAAAGTCGTTGCGCTAAGCGGGTTAATACTTGCAGTAGTTGAGTTGACCGTTACCGATTGAGCGGCAGTTGCCGTACAACCATTGTTTGAAACGGTAACAGTATAAATGCCTGTGGTGGAAACAAGGATGCCGGAAGTGATTGCACCGGTACTCCATAAATAGGTGCCTCCGCCCGAAGCGTTAAGGGTAACATTATTGCCTTGACAAAATGTGGTCGGGCCCGATGGTAAAATTGAAGCCACCGTGTTGTTCACAACCACTTGGGTAGAAGCCACTGCAGAGCAGCCGTTTGCGTTCGTAACGGTTACGTTATAAAAACCTGCATGATTGGCATTGGCGTTCAAAATGGTGTTAAACGCAAGGTTGGAATTAAAAGGAATAACCGCCGTGGTTGACCAAAGGTAATTTACACCACCGGTAGCCGAAATAACAAGGCTTTGTCCTGCACATACCGGGCTATTACTATTGGCAACAGCCGTAGGAGTGGGGTGAACGGTGAGTAATGCGTAAGTGGAATCAAAGCAATCGCTGTTTAAGTTTGTCAAATCTATATTGGCAATATTACTACCAACAAGAAGTCCGGTCAATGGCCCGTCGTTGGTCAGGTAAATGATATGGTAAACACGATACAAGCCGTCTCCTAAAAGACTGTAAGTAAATAAAGGGGTATTACTTGCCAAATCGAATGGCGCACCCATGTTCGATACTTCAATAATGGTTCCGGTTGTGGTGGTAAGGACGTAGGTTAAGCTATAATTTGCAGCCGGAGTAGGAGCGGGGCCATAAAGTGCGGTAAAAGGCTCTAACGGGAAGTTGATATTGCTATTGGCAGTGATATCCCCCTCACAAAGATCTGCATCGGGAATATCGCTCACGTTAGCGGTACAACAAATTGGGGTAACCAATACCGGCATATCGGTCAATATTGCTTGGCAATTATTGCCATCGGAAACAGTTACACTGTAAATGCCCGGAGCCAAGTTATTCACCGTGGCGGTATTCTGACCACTTGACCATAGATAGGTAAAAGGTGCTAACCCGTTGGTAACATTAACCGTTGCAGATCCGTTGTTGGCAGGAATACCGCCATTACAAGTCGGCTGATTAACATTAGTCAGAAATGCTGTGAGCAAAAACGCTTCTGTAACCGTAGCCATACCGGTAGCAGTACAACCGTTTGCATCGGTCAAGGTAACGTTGTAATTGCCTAATGACAAACCGGGAATGTTAATTGTACCCGTGCCCGAAGCAGTTTGGTTCAATAAAGAGCCGTTGGTAGAACCCGAATATTCAATGGTATAACCGATGCTGTTGGGCATCAATCCGCTAATGGTAATGCTATTGTTGGTAATTCCAGAACAAGGTACGTTTACCGATTCAACAACAATGACGGGAGCAGAATTAACTACCAAAGAAGCGTTTGCTGAAGTTACATCGGGAGGGTAATCGCCAACAACAACGACGTTGTAATCGTTTCCTGCATCGGCAAGCGTAGCGGGGTCAATGGTCAACGTTGCAGTATTAGCACCCGTAATAGAACCGCCATCTATTAAATTAACAAGCCCTCTACGCCATTGATAAATAGGGTTAACACCTGTAGCGATTACGGTAAAACTAACCGATTCTCCGGCACAAACAGTTTGATCTTGGGGGTCAGTAACCACAACAGGAGAACAACTCACCGGAATGGTAACTGAAACGGCCGCTGTACTGACAGCACCGGTGGTGGTCAATGCACTTCCATTGAGAATAACTCCTGTGTTTAAGTTAATAGCTCCATTGTTAACAACAATAGTGCCCACAAATTGCGAGAAATCGTTGATGCTCACCGCACCATTCACAGACCAATACACATTTTGAGCCTGTGTACCGTTGATAAGTGAAACAACCGAAAAAGTACTAGTCGAAAGTGCGCCGTTGATTTGGATAACAAACACTGCATCGGGGTCGCCTTCTGCATCAAGGAATAAAGTGCCGGTCATCATTGTTGCTGCGTTCAGCAAATAAACATGAGGAGTAAGCACTAAGTTGTTTCCAAATTGTGCCGGAAACAACAACTCTATATCGTAGGGAAGAGAATTTAGGTAATTATAACCCACTAATAAATCTGTTGCAGCCTGAGCGGTAGAGCCATCTGGAATTGGGTGAATAGTACCGGTAACTAATAAAGGGTTGTACCCTGTGGTTAATCCGTTGTTCGTACCCACATCGCCGACAACTTGAGTAACACCGACATTGGTAACAGGTCCGATAGAAGAAAACAAACCATAACATGCGGCAGTACCCATATTCGGAGGATTGGGGCCTGTCAATAAAGGTTTACCGCATCCTGCTGGAATATAAGCAAAAAGACTGTTTAATGTGATGGCACCATTGGTAGAAAGTGCTCTGCCTTCCAACGTCGCACCACTGCTAAAGTCAATCGCAGAGTTATTAGCAATGATTGTTCCGCGAATGATGCTTGCCGAAGCAATACTTACCGCACCCTCAATTTGCCAAAACACGTTACAGGCCTGTGCTCCGTTGACAAGGCTCACACTCGAGCCGGCATTTGCACCAAATGTCCCGTTGATTTTTATGATAAAGACGGCATTAGGGTCGCCCAGTGCATCTAAGGTCAAATTTAAGCTCAAAACCGAAGGTCCGGCAGTAGAATAGATGCCGGGCGTAAAGATTTGACCATTACCTAACAAAGGTGCAGGGAAAATAGTAGGGATAGTTGCGTTCAGTATGTTGTATGCAATTAACAAGTCGGTACTTGCTTGGGCACTTGCCCCGTCGTTGTCATGCATTTGTCCGTTTACGTTGCCAAATCCGGTGGTTGAACCACTGTTTGTCCCAACGTTTCCTGTAACTTGTGATACGCCGGTATTAGTAACCGCACCGACTGACGTGAATAGAACAAAGTTGGCAGCAGTTCCCAATGGTGGTGCTTGTGCAAGCAACATCGCTTGCACTAACACTAATATTGCTATTAACCAAAAGCTTTTTAATTGTAGTTTCATCTTTCTGTGTTTTAAATTGATAATTATTTGTACACACAAAGGTCGCTGAATTAACAGTTTAAAGTGTTACAGTATTCTTGATATTACTTACATCATTCACACATGTCTAACCTTTACACTACTACTTATTCTTTTCAAATTGACAACAAATAATAGAATCCGAAAAAATGATGTTCAAGTTATACCTCCTTTATAGAAATTGACAACAAACATGATTGGTAAGTAGTAATTCAATTCCATGCAACGGATTACCCGCAGGTTGCTACTGATTTATGTCGGAGGTGTAACTTTTTATAGCAAATCTTACAGAAACAATATGTTTATGCCATTCAGTTAGCTAATTTTGCAGAACAAAACGACTAACACATTTTCTTCTCCAATAAATGATTACGCATGAGAAATATCTACCTTTTACTTATCATCTTTTGTCCTTTGTTTGCCTTTGCTCAAACCAGCAATGACGATTGCGGGAATGCCACAAGTTTTGGCACACTTACCCCATTCGTACAGACATGTCTTACCGGCAATACCCTCACAGCCTTGGGGGAATTGCCCTATATCAACCAAGGATATTGCTTTGGAGGTGTCGGTGCGCCTGCGCCTGCTGCCGATGTTTGGTTTACTTTTACGGCAGTAGGTAATTTGTTAGACATTGTATTGGACAGCAACATGGATACCTCAATGGTCGCCTTGTATCAAAATACCTGCGGCGGTCTAATCGGATTAAAATGTATCGTCAACGAAAGTGGCGGTTTCATCAATACTTCCTTCTCACCGGTATCTGTGGGAGTTACTTATTATATACAGATAAGCGGTGGTTCTATTTTTGATATTGGCAACTACTCGCTATGTATTAACAGCTATCAAACCTTTGAAGCCATCTGTATCATTGATCAAACCATCACTGTTGACCCGCCCCCTTATTTAGGCACTTATGAAGCCGGTCAAACTGTTGAGATATGTATATTGGTGGGTGGTTATCAGGAAAACTCCGCTGATTGGTTCGATGGATTTGTGCCGGTATTCGGTTCAGCATGGGATTTAAGCACTTTAGTACCTGTTTCACCTGCAAGTTGCGATGGAAATGGCAGTTGGGATTGGTACGATTCCGTTCAAGGCACTTCTACTTATGCTCAAACCAATGTTGGTGCTGTTGGCCCCGGGTATTTCTATGACCGCGACAATGACGGTAATCCGGGTAATGACTTTGGTGATTACAGTTCTGGTAATGCCTGTAACTGGGAGTTTTGCATGACTATTTCCACCGTTGCTTCCTGCCCTCCCGGATTTGATGAAGAAGATTTAAGCATTGAATTCTTCAATTATTCCGATTCGGAAGCCGGAAGTTGGAATGCTTCAGCAAGCCCATGTCCTAATGACCCCAATTTTACTTTTAAAGCCTTGCTTTCCTGTTGCTCCATTCCCGACATTGTCGGAGTGTCCCCCACGTGTAATGATCCGTTAAGTGGAACGATGACCGTAACAGGCGGTGGTCAACCACCTTTTACCTACGATTGGAGTACAGGCTTTTCAGAAACAGCAGTAGGAAGCTCGACCGTATCGGGACTACCCATCGGCTTTTACAACGTAACCGTAACGGATGCTAACGATTGTGAAAAAATCATTTCATACCTCTTAGCAAATTCTGCCATTCCTGCTCTTTCATTAGCCTATTCCGTTCCGAGCACCTGTAATCCCGGTAACGGATTGGCAGTGTTAATGGCTTCAGGTACCTTAGCACCATACACATTTACCCTCACCGATGCAGCTGGTGTAGCTGTTACACAAACAGAAACCGATTTTAACAATCTTGCTCCCGGTATCTATACCGCCACAGTCGTTGACGGTGGCGGATGCAACAACGAAATCACCTTTGAAGTAACAGGACTTCCGCCATTGATCGCTCAGATTGACAATATCACACCCGGCCTTTGTGCAGGTGATACACTTGGCAGCATTAGCCTATCCGCCACCGGCGGTTTTGCGCCCTACACATATAGTATTGACGGAGGGGCAACCCAAGCGAATGGAAACTTTAACGGTTTAACAGAAGGCACACACAGCATCGTTGTTACTGACGTTGCCGGTTGCGCTACCACTGTTTCGGGTGATGTTCCAGTTGTAGAGCAAGTTGTTTCAAATGTTACGGTTACAAGCGATGTCTTGTGTTTCGGAGGCACCGAAGGAGCATTTACCATGTCAGCTATCGGGGGAACAGCCCCTTATACATATTCAACAGATGGGGTCAATTATCTTCCCGATAATATCGTTTCGGGTCTAGCGGCTGGCGATTATACATTTACTGTACAAGATGCAAACGGATGTATGGCTGCTCAAAACTCAACCACTATCCTTCAACCCGATGTGGTATCAATTGCTCTCTCGCCCGATACCGAAATTTCGGAAGGCGATTTTGTTATTTTAATTCCACAGATTATTAGCGGTCAAGCCTCCTCTTATCTGTGGTCGCCTCCCGAGGGATTGGATTGTACCAACTGCCCTCAGGTAAAAGCCGAGCCGACCGAAACGACCACCTACACCCTTTCTGTAGCCAATACCAATGGTTGCAGCGATACAACGAGCATCACTATTACCGTCCTCAAAGGTGGGTTGATACTTGTTCCAAACGCATTCTCACCCAACGGCGATGGAGTCAACGACATCTTCAGAATTGTTGGACGGAACATAGTAAGCCAATCCTTAGTCATATACAATCGTTGGGGACAGGAAATGTTTGCTTCAACTGATACGACCTTGGGCTGGAATGGATTATATAAAGATACAGAAGCCGAAATCGGTACGTATGCCTACATCATAGAAGTGGTATATGAGAGTGGCGACACCGAAATCAAGTCCGGCAATTTGACCTTGATAAGGTAATATTAAAGCAATACCATCCTTTCAAAGGATTTTAGAAGGGTATAAGTAAAAGGAGCGATGAAGTCAAATTAAGATTTCATCGCTCCTTTTATCATTTATAGAATACCTCTTTTTACAAGTCAATTCTACGCCATTTTTGTGGCTTGCTCATGCCGCCTTGTACACCGGAGGGGTCGAGAATTTGAACAATATCGTTAGAAAGAAACTCAATATACATGTCCACATATTCTGTCTGACTCACTTTGTTATTTTGATCCACTGCTTTAATCAAATCCTTGCCGATATATCGTTTTTGTTCTTTAGTATCTGCCGCTATTTCTTTCCATTTCAGATCTCCAGCTTCAAACCCCAATTCCACCAAATTGCCCGATACATGTTGCAGTTTCCCCTCTAAATTTTCACCAACCTTCTCCACTTTAATGACTGAGCCGGAAGACTCATCGTCAAATCGCTCCCAAGTGCCGATTATTTTATCATTATAGTTCTTGCATCCGCTCAAGCCAATAAAAGCGAGCAGAAAAATCATAAGTAAGGGTTGTATTTTGCTCATAGTGTTGATTCTTTAATAGCATTAATCAATAAACGTGCCTATTAACAGGTAGGAGGTGATAAGAATGAGTAACATCAAAATCTTTACATTTCCGTGATAAACAAGTGCAATCTCGCACATGCTAATGTTTAGATTCGAGGCGTAAATAAACAGATTTTAACTGAATTGTTGTGCATTGTGTTTCCTGACATTTTCATCGAAAAAAACCACTTGACATATCGTTGCAAATACCGTAACAAAATTCTTTGAAATGCAAAGTTGTTCGCCTAAATTAAAACGCACTTACGACAAATCCCCAGGCAGGTGGAGCTCAAAATGACCTATTTAACTCAAATTATTCTCCAATACTGACTTCTCAAGTAATGAAAAGCAATGGCTTTGCTTGCAATTCGATAATTTTTTCAAGACAAAAGTGTGGTAGTTTTCAGTTGCAATGTTTGCAGGTAGGGGAGAGGTGGTTGAAAACCAAAGCATTAGATATAGAATAGCAGATTTTATTTTGTACAACGGGTCAAAAATGTATTTGTTAGTAAGATAAATTCAGTGTATTTTTGTGAAGGCGAATCTATGCCTGTTATTCTAATTCAATATTCTACTAACATTCTAAATACTTTGTTCTATGAATCAACTATACACAATTCGTTGGCAAACATTGTCTTTTATTTTTACGGCTATTGTCGCACTGTTTTTAGCGGGAACGACATTTGCCCAAAATACAACTTGCATTAATCCTGTGCTTATTAATCTCAATAGCGGCTGTTCGACAGTATATACTCCGGTTTGTGGTTGTAATGGCATCACTTATGCCAATTCCTGCGAAGCACAAAACTACGGTGGTGTTAATACTTGGTCGCCAAACGCCTGTAATACCTGTGGAGTTTCCATTACTGCAACCACCACTGCTGCAAATTGTAATACTGCATCGGGTAGTATTTGTTTTACAATTACAGGTTTTGTCGGAAACTTCACCTATACATGGCAAGGTGGCGGGACAAGTGGATCAGGTACAGGAAGTACTGCATCTGGTGGCATAAGTTTATTACCGATTTGCATGAGTAATTTACTGTCAGGATATTATACATTCACATTGACTTTTCCCGGTACCCCAAATACACCTGCATGCACCAAAACTATAACAGTGTATGTGCCGGGTGGCAATTCAGGAACAGGTTCGGGCATTTCTGCACAACTTAATGTGCAACAACCCACCTGTGGGAACAGTAATGGTAGTGTTTGCGGTGATGTATTTGGTGGTATTGCACCCTATACGGTTTCGTTTGGAAATTTGGCGGTTATGACCATCTATCAAAACGATAACGCTCCCGACTTTTGCTTTAATAACTTATCTGCAGGAACCTATATGCTAAACATTGCCGATGGTAATGGCTGTACTTATCAACAAACTGTAACAATAGCAGGCAGTAATAATTTACAAGCTTGGGTGAATGTAAGTTATCCCAACTGTACTTTGGGTTCGGTCTGTGTGCAAGTCATTGGTGGTATAGCTCCTTATACCTATCAATGGTACACTGCCAACGGCACACAAGTATTGCCTGTTGCAGGAACATCTGGTAACTGTGTTTCCAATTTGGCTGCCGGTGCTTATTATGTCATCATCACCGATAGCCAAGGATGCAGTATCACTAAAACATTTACCGTATCGCCTTTATCGCTATCGCTTCAACATTCTGTTGAACAAGTAGGGTGTAATCTCTTTAATGTCTGTGCCTGGGTCAACATGACAAGCAATGCAAGCAATACCGTTACATTTACATGGACAAATGCAAATGGTGCTGTTATACAAGGGACACCTTTTACCGGAAATGCCTCAATAGGTAGTTGCATCAACCAAGTAGGCCCGGGAACTTATACAGTTACTGCTGTCAACTCCTTGGGTTGTTCGGCAACTCAAACAATAGTCGTTCAAGGTACGTCAACCAATTCGATAGTTATGACAAATACCATAACTTATCCAACATGCGGAGGTAATGCATCAGGATGTGTAAATGCCTCAGGCGGAATGCCTCCATACAATTGGACATTCTATGCCGGATGTTTAACCACTTATCCATCTAATATCGGAGCAATTACTTTGCCGGTGGTAACAAATTTATTTTCACCATTACCCACCATGCCGCCCATCAACCTCAATGCAACCGTTTGCGGATCAAATATACCTCCTGGCACATACACGGCTTTAGTACAAGATGCCGCAGGTTGTTATGCTATTTCTTGCATTACAGTTAACCCCAACCCCGGGCTATCAGTCGCATTAAGTATCACACAACCCACTTGCGGAACAGTACTTGGAACAGTTTGCGGTGATATTCAAGGAGGAACTCCTCCTTATACTGTCGCTTGGAGCGGATCACAAACTGTGGTCAACAGTAGTCCTAATTCCAATTACGACTTTTGTATTAATTTATTACCCGCAGGGGCTTATACATTATCCATAACCGATGCTGCAAACTGTACCACCTTACAAACAGTTCTGCTTTCAGCAACAGGAAGTAATACTACCTTATCTGCAAACATTACTAATGTAAGTTGCAACGCTGGGAACAATGGCGCAATTAATTTAACTGCCAGCAATACAATTGGTATCATGTGTAACTTTTCATGGACTGGCCCCAACGGTTTTTCAGCAACTACCCAAAACATCGGAAACTTATCTGCCGGTGTCTATACCGTAGTCGCTACTTGTGCAAATTGTACTCAAACTGCCTCATTCACAGTTACCCAACCCAACCCATTGGCATTAAATATACTTACCTCTCAAGGTGGCTGTACAGCAACAACAGCTGCAGGAAATGCTTGTGCAAGTATCATAGGAGGGACTGCTCCCTACACACTTGTTTGGTTGACCGCCAACGGAACCCCTGCTACTAATGCTAATACCCCGAATAATTGTGTTGGAGGTTTAGTTCCCGGTCTCTATATTGCCGTCGTTACAGATGCAAACGGTTGTTCAGCTTCGGCAAATTTTTCTATACAACCTTCAAACGGGCTTGGCGTACAAGTTCAACTTACTCAACAATCTTGCAATGGAGTGGTTACTGCTTGCGCTATAGTAACAGGCGGCACAAGTCCATACATTTTTACTTGGTACAATACATGGGGAACTGCCCCCTTACAATTACCCGGCAGTACAGTAACAGGGAATTGTGTGTCTATCAATACATCAGGTACCTATATGGTGGTCGTAACCAGTGCGAATGGTTGCTCTATCTCAACATCTTTTACGGTCAATACAGGTAGTACAATGAATGTAAATGTCTTGCTTTCACAAACTGCTTGTACAGGTAGTTCAACAGCTTGCGCATCTGTAATCGGCGGTAGCGGTCCATTTACTTATGTTTGGAGTACTGCAAATGGAGCACCTGTGCCCCCAAGCAGCAATAGTGCGAATTGTGTAAGCAATTTAACAGCAGGTGCCTATATGGTTGTGGTAACTAGTGCAAATGGTTGTACTGCATCTGCAACTTTTACCGTCAATAATACTTCTTCTTTAACGGTTTCAACCTATAATTCACCCAATAGTGGATTTGTTTGCGCCCAAGCAACTGGTGGAACTCCTCCTTATAGCTTTGTTTGGTTTAACTCCGCCGGTGCGCCTGTACCCAATTCAGGTTTAACAACTTCATGTTTATTCACAGTAGGATTACCTGCAGGCACCTATACCATTGTCGTTACTGATTCCAATGGATGCCAAGCTAATTCGACAATCAATGTCAACACACCACCTACTAATCCCGGAAACGTTGTTTTAAACATTAGTTCCATCAATGCAACCTGCGGTCAGAACAATGGCAGTGCAGTCGCCACAGCAATAGGTGGAGTACCGCCATATAGTTTCTTGTGGAGTAATGGCGCAACAACTGCTTCAATTAATGGATTATCCCCCGGAACATATTCTGTAACTGCTACGGACTCTAATGGTAACCAAACCGCACAGAGTGTGAACATATCCAGTGCAAGTGCTCTAAGTTTGCAAATCAGTTCTTCTAACATTGGTACAAGTCCAACAAGTGGTTTAGTGAATAATGTAACTCAGTATTTAATTACGCCCTTTGGCGGAACTGCTCCCTACACTTACACTTGGACGACAACAGGATTGGCATTTGTTTACAATAACAATACCGGTGGGTTATCGGTCTTTACCATTGGAAACTCTTCCTTTACAATTACTGTAACAGATGCCAGTGGTTGTCAAGCAACAGGCTCAGCTACAACAGTTAACCCCAACGCTTTGGCCATTATCGCCTATACTGTTAGTAGTGCGACAGCATCCGGTATTGCAGACGGAGCAATTGACATAACCGTATCAGGTGGCACAGGGCCATACACCTTCCTTTGGAACAATGGAAGCACAAATGAAGATGTTACCGGATTGGCTTCCGGTTGGTATATGGTTTTGGTTACTGATTCAACTGGTAATAGCGTAGTAGGTTGGTATTGGGTTGGTTCTGGAAGTAATAATACCGGCGGAGCAAAACCGGAAACCATTCAATGGAGCGTTTACCCCAATCCGGCACAAACAACTGTGAATGTATCTTTTGAAAACCTGTCAAATGAATCGGCATCACTTTATTTGTATGATTATACAGGTAAACAGCTTGACATTTTTGTTGTAAACACATCAAATAGTAACTTAACCTTAACCCTTGGAGAAAATAATTACTCTTCAGGCATGTATCTGCTCATGTTGCGCAGTAATGAAGGCACTGTTCAAACTAAGAAGTTGATTTTGATAAAGTAATGGTTCTTAGTTGACACATTTTTTTTACAAGTCTAATAGCAATAAAAGATAAAGGGCTGTCCAATTGTTTTGGCAGCCCTTTATATTTTACACTAAAGTAGTAAGTTAAACTCCTTCACAAAAACCCGATAAATAATAAATACTGCCACAAACTGTCTGAAAATACGTATATTTGCAGCAAAATACATCAGATAAAAACCTTTATGGCAAACGACGAAAGAATACTGAAAATTAATATCGAAGAGGAAATGAAAACCGCATACATTGACTATTCAATGTCGGTAATTGTTTCCAGAGCTTTACCCGATGTAAGAGATGGACTAAAGCCGGTTCAAAGGCGTGTGATATATGGTATGGACACACTAGGGCTTAGTGCAGGTCGTCCATATAAAAAGTCTGCAAGAATAGTAGGAGAGGTGTTGGGTAAATATCACCCACATGGCGACAGTTCGGTTTATGAAGCCACTGTTCGTATGGCACAGGATTGGTCATTGCGATACCCTTTAGTTGATGGACAGGGTAACTTCGGTTCAATGGATGGAGACTCAGCAGCAGCTATGCGATATACCGAAGCTCGATTAGCTAGAATTGCAGGCGAATTAGTTGCCGAATTAGATAGAGAAACCGTTTCTTTCCAACCAAACTTTGACGAGAGCGAAAAAGAACCAACTGTGATGCCTTCCCGAATACCAAATTTGTTAATCAATGGAGCATCGGGTATAGCAGTTGGTATGGCAACCAATATGATGCCTCATAACTTAATCGAAGTAATAAATGGTATTGTTGCTTACATAGATAATCCGGAGATTACAATAGGGCAACTATCAAGCTACATCATTGCACCGGATTTTCCGACAGGAGGCATTATTTATGGTTATGATGGCGTAAGAAAAGCCTTTGAAACCGGAAGGGGTAGGGTAGTGGTCAGAGGTAGAGCTGTAATAGAGCCTATGCCCGGCAGTAACCGTGAAAGAATAGTTGTTACTGAAATACCTTATCAAGTCAACAAAGCCTTATTGGTACAAAAAGTTGCCGATTTGGTGAATGAAAAAAGAATCGAAGGAATATCTGAGATACGAGATGAGTCCGATAGAAAAGGAATGAGCATCATCTTTGAGCTAAAAAGAGACGCTAACCCCAACGTTGTTTTAAATCAACTGTATAATTATACCCCCCTCCAATCTTCTTTTGGAGTAAACAATGTGTGTTTAGTAGCCGGCAGACCTCGTTTGCTCAATCTCAAAGAATTAATTACCTATTTCGTGGAATTTAGACACGAAGTAGTAATTAAACGCACAGAATTTGATTTACGTAAAGCTGCAGCCCGGGCACATATTTTAGAAGGCCTGTTAAAAGCATTAGATCATTTAGATGAAATTATCAAGCTCATTCGCGCTTCTCAAACACCGGAAGAAGCGAAATCAGGTTTAATTAGTCAGTTTAGTTTTTCGGATATTCAAGCACAAGAAATCTTGAATATGCGTTTGCAACGCCTTACAGGGTTGGAGCGAGATAAACTCAAGAAAGAATATGCCGAAGTAATGGAAAAAATAGATTACTTCAATCAAGTACTCAGTAGTGAAGAACTACGAATGAATATTATCAAAGAAGAACTCATAGAAGTTCGCGATAAATATGGCGACAAACGTCGTACTGAAGTAGTTTTTGCCGATAGCGATATCTCATTAGAAGATATCATAGAAAGAGAACAGGTTGTCGTAGCTATTTCGCATCTTGGTTATATCAAAAGAACAAGTTTAGATGAATATAGAGAGCAAAATAGGGGAGGGCGCGGATCCCGAGGTGGTGCTACCCGAGAGGAAGACTTCATAGAACATGTTTTTGTAGGCTCCACACATGATTACCTTCTCGTGTTTACCCAAGAAGGTAAATGCTATTGGTTAAAAGTGTATCAAATCCCGGTTGGAAGTAAAGTATCTAAAGGCCGCCCCATTCAAAACCTCATTAACCTGCCGGCATCAGATAAAGCAGTTGCCTATCTTACGGTTGAAGATTTAAATGATAAAGAAACACTCAATAGCCACTACATTATATTCTGTACCAGAAAAGGCACTGTTAAGAAAACAGTTTTAGAAGCTTTTTCAAGACCAAGACAAAATGGCATCATCGCTATCAATATTAACGAAGGCGATACATTAATGGATGTTAAGCTAACAAATGGCAATTCAGACATTATTATAGGTTCTAGATCAGGCAGAGCAGTACGTTTCCCTGAAACAAAAGTCAATCCAATGGGACGTACAGCAACCGGAGTTAGAGGAATAACATTGTCAACCAAAACCAACGATGAAGTTGTTGGTATCGTTTGTACAGATACATCAACCCAAAACAATGCTACTATTCTTACAGTTTCAGAAAAAGGGTACGGTAAACGTTCATTAGTGGAGGAATATAGATTGACAAACAGAGGAGGTAAGGGGGTAATTACAATGAATATCACTGATAAAACAGGACATCTTATTGCAATTAAAGAAATCCACGATAATGATGGTCTAATGATCATTAATAAATCTAGCATTACCATCAGAATGAGTGCAGACAATATTTCTGTTCAAGGACGAAACACTCAGGGTGTAAGATTGATTAATTTAAGTGAAGGAGATGAAATAGCCGGAGTAGCCAAAATAGCATCAACTCCCAACGAAAGCGATGATAGTAATCCCATCATAGAAACACCACCTAATGCAGTGGGAGAGGAGACAATCGAAACCATAATTGAGTAATCAAACGACTAATACGCTACTATTATTAAAGAACATTAAACAGAAGTACTGTGAATTAGTCAAATTGAAAGCATAAATTTAATTGTAAAAACTAATTTAAATTCTTTCCGAAGTATGAAAAACATTTTAATTCTTTTGGCGTGTCTATTGGCAATGCAGTTTGCATTTGCACAAAGTAAAAACATGAACACGGCCCGCAACCACTTAAACAATTACCTGAACTACGACAAAGCCGAAGGTAAGATAGCCTCTTTAGAAAAAGCACAAGCTGCTATAGATGCAGCAGTAGAAGAAGTTAAAGCAATGCAATCTGCCAACGATCCAAAATTGAAGCCTAAAACAACGGCAAAAGTATATTCCTATAAAGCACAAATTTATAGCGAATTAGCAGCAGTACCTAACTATGAACTTGCAGATCAAGCAGCAAACCATGCAGTAGATGCTGCAAGAATTTCAATTGCAGCTGATAAAACCGAATCAACACTGGCCAATATCAAGATTTTGGAAGACGTGCGAATTAAAGCATTTAATGCAGGAGTTCAAGGATATGAAAACAGCGATTATTTAGGGGCTTACAATAGTTTTTCTAAAGCATCCGAAATTGCAGAAATACTAGCCAAAAACGAACTTGGTGGAGTAGATTCATCTTCTATTGCAATGAGTGCTTTTTCGGCACAAAACGCAGGGAAAAGTGATGAAGCCATTGCAATTTATGAGCGTCTTATTTCTATGAATTATAATGATGTTCAAATCTATCAACAATTGGCTACATTGTACCTTGCACAAGGGAATGATGCTAAAGCAACTCAAACAATTAATGCTGGTAAAGCCCGCTATCCTGAAAGCAAGGACTTTTTGATTGCAGAAATCAACACCTTGCTGAAAGCAGGTAAGCAGCAAGAAGCAGTAGCAAAAATGGAAGAAGCCGCAGCGTTATTTCCCGATAATCCAAGTCTATATTTTGCTCTTGGCAGTACTTATGAAGGCATAAGCGGTGCAGGCATGAGAGAAAAAGCAGAAAGCTATTATACTAAAGCATTAAATATTAAACCCGACTTTTTCGATGCGTTGTATAATATTGGCGCTTTATTTTATAACGAAGCCGCCGACAAAATCAAACAAGCCAACGAGCTAGACCTAAGCAAACAAAAAGACTATGATAGATTGAGCACCGAAGCAAAAGGTTTGTTCAACAAAGCGTTGCCTTATTTCGACAAAGCTTTAGCTGTTGAAGCAAACGACATGAACACTTTGATAGCGCTTAAAGAAATTCACGCAAACTTGGGCGACATGAAAAAGTCTAACGAATACAAGACCCGATATGATGCTGTAAAAAGCGGTCAATAATTTTTATCAACCGTTTTTCAATTTTAAGCCGTCAATAGCAGTAGTTGTTGGCGGCTTAATTCTTCAGTTAATCTACTTAACATAATATCAATTATGGTCAAAATGGAATTTTATTTCAAAATGTACAGTTGACTTCATTTTTACACGCAAATTAGCCTTATTGATATTCGGGGAAACAAGAAAATTCACCTGACTTATCTCAGTTCTAGCACATTTTGCTTTAGAAATGATTGCTAATAGTGGAGCAAAGACAAATTAGCTAACGCTTCTATCAATGTTGTAAGTTGTAAAATGAACTTTGATTTTCTTCCCCCTCTCTCCCACCCCAAACATATTCTCGTTATTTACATCACTTTATTAGTTTTTCAAAAACGTTTTCAATTGATTGTATTCAGATTGGGAAAGAATATAGAAATTTATTTCGTGTAAAAAACTTGCTGCATCTGTGTTTGAAACAGCTTTACAATTTAAATGATAGTTTTGTCCTTCTTCCAATTTGCCATGATACAGTTCATTAAGATTCAGAATGCTTATTTCAGTTGATAATACTTGTATGGGTGTGAATTCGACTTTTGGATAATTATTCTCATTAACCAATTGACAATTTACCTGCTTTGCAGTAGTTTGAAACTGTAATACGGTTAATTCGGGTTGCAAAAAGTGAGTATTATTTGGAGTTATCCAACTAAAAAGAGCATTAGGGTCTTTGTTTTGCATCACCATGTTTTCACCATTGTCAAAAATTCCTCTTTGAGTACTGATAAAAAATTCGCTGATCCGATTCAAGATATTTGATGTGTTACTTAAGAATGATGTGTTACTTAAGAATGAATTGTCAGCATATTGATTCAAGCACCTATCAATACTTATGCTTTGTTTTGGTTTAAGGGCAAACCAAGTGCTGCTTGTATTATTATTCAGATCATACAATTTGCAACGCAGTTCTTGATTAGAATCATTTTGCAAAAAAGTTTTCTCGGGCTTTTTACAGGAAAATAAGTAACCGCAACCATTCTTTTGCCAAGGTGTGAGGCACTCGCTTTGATCTAAGTCGGAATAAAATATTGTTACAGCCGTTGGCGAATCAGTAGCAATAATATACTTGTTGCTTTTTGCACTTACTGCTAAATTAGCACCAATCAGGTAACAAAAGCACAAAAAATAAATTGATTTCATAAATATTCTTAAGACTTTAGACAAAAGATATAAGACATTAGACAAAAGACTTTAGACAAAACGTCTTTAGTCTAAAATCAAAAATAGCATTGTACAATAGCTTTACCCAGTTTTCACTTTGAAATAGAACAAATGACATGCCTAGCGATATTTTAAGTGCAAATACGGAAAAGTACCAGTTTGAAATAATACTAAAACCAATATAACTGACTAATAGTTTGAAGAGTAATTTAAACAAATTATACCAATTATTGTCGGTTTTTTTTGATTCAAAAATGTCGTTCACTCCTATAAGTAAACCGATAAGTAGGTTTAGCCAAAAAACAATTATCCAACCTGCATATTTCAAGGAACAGTTGTAATAAAGGTTGAGTACAATGTTAGTTAAAACAAGCAAACCGCTGAGTTCATTATGTATTGGTGTGTCAAATTTATCAATTTCCTGATTATATTTGGTTTTATAACCGCCGGCCAAACCAATCATGACAATTTTACCTTTCAACAACTCTTGCAGTTCGTCTTTGTTAATCATACCCGAAGCAATAAAGGAAGCATCGTAAATCGGAACTGCTCTTTCCTTACCTTCTATTTCATTATTGCGCAACAAGTAGTTGATGTGCATTAATTGACCATCCCATCTTTTTTGCATTAAAACTATTTTATCTGAACTCAATAGCTTTCTCACAATTTGCCAAGGAGCTGAAAACAACATGCCATCATCAGTAGCGGGTTTGAAATACCGGAACATGCCATCACCATCTACAAAAGTAAACACATAACCGCTATCGGCGACTGCCATAAAATGTGGCGAATAGGTAATATTGATGCCATCTGACAATAGTTGACAGCCTTTGCGCGAAAAAGTCAGGGGTTCAACTAAGCCTATACTATATGGAACGATATAATCAACAAGTAGTTGCTGAGTGGCCTGCCATGTAGCAGTATCTCGAAGGTTTTGATGGGTAAACTGGTAATCCAGAAAAAGTGCGCTTGTTTGTGTTGTAAAAGGTTGTAACTGTTGAAGTAAATGTAGTAGGCTATCGGGATAAATGCGGTCTGTTTCATGGTCTATGAAAGAGACATCTAAATTGATAAAAACCAATCGGTCTAAAACTTCAGTGTAGCGACTATAAGCAATATCTGACTTACTGTCTATGGCACGCTCTTTTTGATAACCATCGTACAGGTAATTTTCGAAATCTATGGCTGCCGGAAAAAACAGAAATAAATAAGTACATAGCGTAACAAATGCAGCATAAAAAAGAGCAAAGAATAGCTTAGATTTCTTTTTTGCTGTTGGCGACTTCCATAAAAGCAGTAGGCTATTTTTGAGTGTGTGAAGCATGGAGTTTTAGTTATGAGTTATAGGTTATGAGTTTAGACGTAAGACTTTAGATAATAGACTTTGGACGTGAAAAGAAAAAACCAATCACGATTGCACTTTAGTAATTGCCTATCGCAATTCATAACTAATAACTCATAACTAAAAACTACAGAGCGACCACAACCCGAAAGCCAGTGAAATAAATTTGAAGATTTGGTATTCCATTATCTCGAACTGATGCCCGGCAAATCTTTGCTTGATTACCCCAACTTCCACCCCGTAAAACTCTACGTGAACCAATTAACATGCCCTGTGGATTGTTTGACGGACTGACACTGTAATAGTTCTCGTTATACCAATCACTGCACCATTCCCATACATTGCCTGCCATGTCGTATAGACCTAAACTATTGCCTGAAAAACTTCCTACAGGCAGGGTTTTTTCACGGTAAACTCCCAATTTTGAGTAATCTTGTTTTCCATCACTGCCGTCGAAGTTTGCTTCACTTGGATCGAGTAAGTTTTTGCCATTTCCAAATCGAACTTTTCCCCCACCGCTTCGTGCTGCATACTCCCATTGCGCCTCTGTGGGTAAGCTGTAACGCTTTCCACTGATATTGCTTGCCCACGAACAATAGGCTTTGGCATCTTCCCAACTTACATTGATGACTGGTTGCTTTTCGCGTCCCCAACTCTCATCTTCGGGTTTTTTTCTGCCGGTTGCCTCACAAAACAGATCGTACTCTTCAAAGGTTATTTCATATTTACCGATGTAAAAATCGCTTACAGTAACTTCATGTGTAGGCTTTTCATCGGCTTCACCATCTCCAAAAACATCGCCCATCGTAAAGGTTCCTCCTTTTACAAATACCATCTCCGGCAGGTTGGGCAAGTCTCTTTTGGTGGTAATTTTTGCCGGAGTAATTTCGGGACATCCCTCATTTTTTAAAGTACCTTTCTCGTCCGGACAACTGTCTATATCGTTCATGATGCCATCACCGTCACGGTCGGTTAGTTCTGAAGTAATAGTTGCGGATGATTTAGTTCCGTATTGTTGTTTTGCATTTTTCCAACCTTTGTCAATACTATCTAACCGCTTTGACCGCGCTGGGTGGCTGTAACTGCCATCATCACTAATAAAGGGGCTTTGCATGACTAACTGAGCCTGTTGCAAAGTAGCGCCCAGTAAATACATCATGAAACCCGAAAATTCGTCGGCTTCCAATTCCATTTCAACAGGTGTTTTGCTTTTTCTGACTAACCTATTGGTGAGGTGTTGGTTATAGTGGTGCCCTATTTCGTGCGCCAATACTGAAAGCGCTTCCCAGTCTTTTGATTTTCGTGGAAGATCATTGACTGTAAAGTTCAAACCTTTGATACCCGATAAAAAGTGCGAATCATAAACAATATAGGGTATCCCATCTTTTACAACTGCCTGACAATTGTTAATGTCCGGACACTCAACCACAGCAAAATTGGGCTGAGTTCCTATTTTGTCTAACATCGTTTTGATGAGTTGCTCTACGTCTGTATCTTGGTAGTAGCTCATTTGGTTGCAAATAGCATTCTGTTGACCGTAGTAATTGCTGCCTGTATTGTCTTCCTGTGCAACCAAGTAAGTATTCATCAAAAATAGCAACACTAAAAAGGCACTCATTTTTTTCATGCGAAACTGTTTTTATTGATTATTCGCTAATTTTACAACTTAGAATGGCAAATTTGGCACTAAATAACAAAGGTAGGGATTTTAAGCATGTTTCGATAGAAGTGTAATTTGTTCCCGCAGATTACGCAGATTTTCGCAGATAATATTTTGCTTTTATTATTAGTACCATCCGGTTATACTCAATCATTACTATTCCAAGCCATAATTTAAACAAATTTTACTTTATGTTACACAAATCAGTTTGGTCTTTATTTAGTTCTGTTTTATTTCTGTTGTTGCTTACAACGCTTACTTCCGTTGCACAAGGAGTCGGCAAAGGCTTGATTTGGGAAGACACTCGCTATTCCGGTGTAGAGCGGCTTGGAACGGGCATGAAATTCAGCTCAAATGATCCTGTAGTCAGTCTGAAAGATTTTTGCCCACAACCTGGAAGCCAAGGCGCTTTTGGT
Source organism: uncultured Bacteroidota bacterium (assembly GCA_937907475.1). Taxonomy (GTDB): domain Bacteria; phylum Bacteroidota; class Bacteroidia; order Chitinophagales; family UBA2359; genus UBA2359. The sequence goes on from CALCIK010000155.1 coordinate 30,182, forward strand.
TCTTGTGTAGGTTGGGCTACCGGCTATGCGGCGTTAAGTATTGCCATCGCCAAAAAGAACAACATGACAGATCAAAGCGAAATTACCGCAATGGCTCATTCTGCTCTTTACATTTACAACCAAATAAAGGTGGCAGGTTGTCAAGAAGGCTCCCGAATTTCGGATGCATTAGAGTTGCTTAAAACCAAAGGTGATTGCTTGAAAGCTGACTTTAACCCCAACGATTGTGCCGTACAACCCGGTGGTTCAGAACACAACAAAGCCCTACCCTATCGTATTAAAGATTACGCTACCCTTTTTGGTATTGACGACGATAGCGAAGTTAAAATAAGCGCGACCATTAACAGCATTGCTTCCGGAAAACCAGTTGTGATTGGGATGAACGTTCCGAAATCTTTTGAATACCTGCGTACCGAAAAATGGAATACGAGTTTGGGAAGTAATGAAATCAGCGGTGGACATGCTATGGCGGTAGTGGGCTATAACGACTATACTAAAATGTTTGAAATTATGAACTCGTGGGGCACCAACTGGGGTAAAGATGGTTTCTGCCAGATGAGCTACGATGATTACGCCACGTTTGTAAAATATGGCTATCAATTCACCCTCGATGAACGCCAAGACCCTGAAACAGATCCTATTATCCTTTCAGGCGATTTTGTGTTTGAACGTTTCGAGCGTTGGGATGAAGAACAAGATAGACCCATTTATAACGAGGTTAAACCAATCCTTGACAACAACTTTTATACCTTGGATGGCACACCTACCAAAGTGGGCGAATACTACCGGTTGGTTGCCAAAAATGTGCGCAAAGACAAGTACATCTATGTCTTTAGTATTGACCCCTCTAATAAAGTCGAAATACTCTATCCTAAAGATAAATCATTTAAACAAACAGATGGCGCATCGTTGAAAGAACTGCCCCGCGTTCCTTCTGCAAATGTTGAAATACAAATTCCCGGCGGCTCACAAGCCATTCAAACTGATGTAGCAGGTACCGACTACCTCTGTATCCTTTATTCCGATATGGTCATTGACGATATTCAAGAATTGGTCGTAGATGTTCAGCAAAGCTTAAGTTTAGATTTTTGGGGGAAATTGGAAAGCGCTTTTGGAGATCGGCTCATGCCTGTTGACAATATAGAATATGCCGACAACTTAATGAGTGTAGAAGCATTGTCAACATCCGGCTATATTGCTCCCATCGTGCTTAAAGTAGAGGTTGAGGAATAGTTTGTTCCCGCAGATTACGCAGATTTTCGCTGATAATTTTTTGGAAAGAAATCAAGTATATCAATGAGCCTTTATGGTTATCACATTTTCAAACAAGCCTAAAACATGAAAAATATCCTCGTGCTTTTTCTGAGCGTTGTGTTTTGCAGTGTACAATTAGTGGAGGCGCAAAGTAAAATAGTTACCAATTTTTATGGCACAGAAATAAAGACAAGCGTTTGTAAGGATAACGATAGTTCTCTCCAAGATGCCGATGTAGAACGCCTTATCACCGACTTGTTGATTCGATCTGGCGCTGAAAATCGTTTTATCATACAAAGTTGCAACGAGATAAATAACTGTCAGGCAATTGTTCGTAAGGATGGCAAAGCTTATTTATTTTATAATCCCAATTTTTTAACAAAAGCAATAGCTCTCAACTTTACAATGGGAACTGCTCCTATAGACATCATAAAGCAGGATTGGCGAGTTTTGGGCGTACTGTCACATGAATTGGGGCATCTTATTAACAATCATCTTACCAATACCTCCAAACCTAATCAACTTGATTTGGAATTAGAAGCCGATGAATACGCCGGTTATATGATGTACTTAATGGGGGCTACTCTCAAACAAACCCAATCTTGTATGTTGAAACTATCTGAAACGGGCAGTTCTACGAGTCCAGCAAGAAAAGAAAGAGTTCGTGCATTAGAAAAGGGATTTAACAAAGCCAAAAAACTAACAGTAAGTTCAGAGGAATTTGTTTACGAAGAACTTAAAGAAGACGAAATATATACAACTGTAGAGGTCATGCCGGAGTTTCCGGGTGGAGCTCAGAATATGTACTTTTTTATTGCAGAAAACACAAAATACCCACCTGACGCAAAAAAAGCCAAAATAGAAGGGACAGTTTATATTGGCTTTGTAGTATTGGAAGATGGGAAATTAGATGATATAGTAGTATCAAAAGGATTACCAAATGGTGGATTGGGCTGTGACGAAGAGGCACTTAAAACGATAAAAAAAATGCCCCAATGGACACCGGGCAAACATGAGGGCAAGAACGTTAAAGTTGCGTTTACAGTACCTTTTAAATTTAAGCTTAATTAGTTTTAAAACATTTTCAAACTAACCTAAATCATGAATAAAATTCTCTTACTATTTCTGAGTGTTGTGTTTTGCAGTGTACAATTAGTGGAGGCGCAAAGCAAAATAGTTACCAATTTTTACGGCGTAGAAATAATGAAAAGTGTTTGTAAAGATAGCGGTAGTTCTCTGCAAGATGCCGATGTAGAACGCCTAATCACCGACATGTTGACTCGATCTGGCGCTGAAAATCGTTTTATCATACAAAGTTGCAACGAAATAAATAACTGTCAGGCAATTGTACGTAAGGACGGCAAAGCTTATTTATATCTTCATCCCGATTTTGTAAGCTGGTTAAAAAGTATCAACATTACAATGGGAGCTACCCCAAAAGACAAAGATTGGAAAGTTTTGTGCGTACTGGCACATGAATTGGGGCATCTTGTAAACAACCATTTTACCGACAGTACTTCCAACCTTTCACAACATGATTTAGAATTAGAAGCTGACGAATATGCCGGTTATATGTTGAACTTAATGGGGGCATCTCTCCAACATGCACTACTTTGCATGGTATATATAAATGAAACAGGCAGTTCTACGCACCCCGGAAGAAAAGAAAGAATTCGAGCGTTAGAAAAAGGATTTAATAAAGCAAAAACAGGATCTGTGAATTCCTCACAATTAGTTAATAAAGGACTTGAAGATTTTGAAATCTATTCAGTAGTTGATGTTATGCCTGAGTTTCCGGGTGGAATTGAGGGGTTATTCCGGTTTCTTGCTAAAAACACAAAATATCCATTTGATGCGCGAAAAGCCGGTATTGAAGGAACGGTATATATCGGCTTTGTAGTTTTGGAAGATGGAAAAATAGATAAAATAGAAATTAAAAACGGGTTACCAGATGGTGGAGCGGGCTGTGATGAGGAGGCACTTAGAGTGCTTAAAAAGATGCCTAAATGGATTCCGGGTAAACTGCAGGGCAGGAATGTTAAAGTTTCGCTTACATTACCCTTTAAATTTCAGCTTACTGATTAACACATTTTTCAACAAACCTAAATCATGAATAAAATTCTCGTTCTCTTTCTGAGTGTTGTGTTTTGCAGTGTACAATTAGTGGAGGCGCAAAGCAAAAAAGTTAGCGCAGCACTTCAACAACTGACTGCATCTGAATTTATGGTTACTTTCGATTCATTGGCCAATGTGGTTGAAGAAGCCGGACGTTATACAAAAAGCAATAGCGACCCGAATGATCATCACGTACTGTTGCAATTGCAGGTAGCTTATGATGCTTCCGTTCAGCGTTTCAATGCGGTATTGCTTAACATGAAAACGGATCTCTTAGATTCCAAAAAAGTCAAAGCCATGTCAATTGATCCGCAAGTCTATAGCGACAGCTACAAATACCGGCTAAACGAGGCGAGTTCATACTACGAAAAAACCTTCCTTCCCCTTAAACACAGCGCTACTGCTGATAGCAATAGTGATATAGACGGGATTGTAACAATTGCTACAGTTATGGCAATTATTGAAGGCACTTACCAACTGTTTAAACTTATCCGGCAAATTCGCAATGAGATAAAACAGTTTACCGATGATTTGGTCACTGAGCAATTTTATACTCCCCATCGGATTAAATCTTGGGGAGAGTTATGAGTTATAAATTATGAGTTATTTTACTTAGCCCTCTCCCCTACTCTCTTTAAATTGTTAAATTGGTGGAAGTCCCAATTCCTTTAGATATTCATTATGTGCGTTTCTTGCTTTTTCTCAATAAACCACAAAAGGTTATTACCTACTTTACGTTACCGACACCTGATGTTATGTATTAAAGGTAGAGGTGTTGGTAACGTTTACTCAAAAGCCCTTGCTATATTTGGCAAGGGCTTTGTAGCAATACAGTTTCGTTTTGTTTAGTTTCTACCGAACCATAAACTCATCCATGTCGTCTATTTGAATGTTACAGTCTTTACAAGAGTTATAAGCAAGTTTGAAGGTAATGTTTTGACGCTTGGCGAAGAAGCTGATTACGAAGCACAAAACTGACAAGCTACTACTAATGTTTATTAAATGCTTCAAAGTTCAATTTAGCACTGAACAGCCAATTTTTTAAACCCTCTGTTATGCGAATCGTCGTTACTTTTCAACATAATATAATCCAAATTCAGCAGATGTCATGAAAATTGTTGAAAACTTTTTAGTGTTATGCACTTTCTGCACGGTTTTTATTTGCTACATTTGCTCAATCAAAATATCAGCATAATGGAAAGTCATATTTCAGAACTTCAGTCAAAGGTAAACAACATCTATAATCACCTTTACGCAAACTCTTTTAAAAGAACTCCTCATGGTATAAGTATTGAAGTTGGTAAGGTATTACATACAGGAATGTTCATTGAAGAAAAAAACAAAGAAAAGATTGCATTCAATTTCAACCCTCGTCAATTAAAAGATTTTCGTGATAAAGAGGTTGTGATTAATTCATTTGCTGAAAACATTCAACGAATGTTTGACAAGATGAATGCTTCGTGGAAATTCTACGAGAAGGATGATCAGATAAATATGAGCAACTTTGATTTGACGTATACATGTAGTCAGTTAAATGGGTTGTCATTATCCGACACAACAAAAGATATTTTTGGAGATACAATTGAAATTATTCGTGGTCAATGGGCAAAGCAAGTCGGTGGGCAATTTTTCACTGATAGCTTAGTTACAAAGCTATCAATGACATTTCTTGACTTTGACCCAAGAAAAGGAGATGACCTTGTAGATATTTGTTCAGGAACTGGCGGGTTTTTACTTGCAGGGTTAAATCATATTCGAGAGCTTTTAGAAAAAGCTGGAGAAAAAAATATTGAAACGAAACTTGTTTCACTTGCAAGAAAAAGTTTGAAAGGGCAGGAGATTGATTCTGATGTTTGTCAAATTGCTAATGCTACACTTGAAACAAGACTAGGGAAGCATCCCGAACCATTTGTTATGAATGGTGATTCAATCAAACCTGAGTCGTTTGATAAAAATAAAGCCATTCGTTATAACTCTCACCGATGTGTTGCGTCAAATCCACCATTTGGAACAAAGATTACAATAAAAGATTTTAGAATTTTAAGAGAATATGAATTAGCAAAGCAAAATTCCAAAAACGAAAGTTTATTATTCAATGATAAACTCACTTTTAGAGCACCTGACATTTTGTTCTTAGAACAAAATGTAAAGTTGCTTATTCCAGGCGAAGGAAGGTTGTCAATTGTGTTACCTTACCAAATCCTTTCAGGACCTCAAACATTGTTTGTGAGAAATTGGCTTTTGAGAAATACAATCATCGAATCTGTTATTGATTTGCCTGCTGAAACATTTCAACCACACACCGGAACAAAAACTTGTCTGCTTACTGTTAAGAGAAGAAAAAATGTTTTGAACAAAATTGAAGATGTTGAGAGCAATAATATTTTTATGTCAATACCAAAGTGGATTGGTCATGACAGAAGAGGAACACCAATTTTCAAAAAATTACCCAATGGGAAAAACTCCAATGAAATCTTAACAGACTTTCCAGAAGTAAAAGCCGCATACTTAGGCTATCTGAAAGGGAAAAACCCAACTGAAATCCATCAAGATAGTTTTGTGATAACCTCAAATGATGTTATTTCAAATGAACTTTTACAAATTAACGCTTCTTTTCATAAACCATCTAAGTTTGATGCTGCACCAACGAAAGCAAAGGAAAATAAAAGTTGGGAATTTGTTCCTCTAGAACAATTGGTGAAAAATATTTTTTACCCGATTAGATTTAAAAGAGATTATGTTGAACACTTTCAAGGTGCTGTTCCTTTTTTCGGTGGTGCGGATATAAATCAATTAATTACAGAAACTGGCAAGTGGATTAGTCCACATCATCCGAAAATTGAAGCACTAAAGGTGAAAAAACATTGGTTGTTGATTACAAGAAGCGGTTCAACAGGAATTGTTTCCTGTGTTCCTGATGCTTGGGATGGCTTCGCAATGTCTGAGCACATTATAAGAATTGTTCCTGATGATAAGAAAATTAGTCCATTCTACTTGCTTGCATTTCTTCGTTCTAAGTATTGTCAGGAAATAATTGCAAAAGGTGTTTTCGGTTCTGTTATAGATGAAATCAACCCGAATGCACTTGCAAAAATTAAAGTGCCAGTTCCAGTTGATAGAAAGCAGCTATATCAAATTAGTCAGCAAGTCGAAACTGCTGAAAGAGCAAGGAATGAAGCAATACTTTCAACTCAACATTCTTTGAGTGACTTAAATGCGTTACTTGAGGCAGAGTTTGCTCTTGCTTAATGCTTGTGATGTTCTGCATGACGTTTTACGATTTCTGCCATGAGTTTAATTAGTTCTTCGACTGTTAAATTTCCTTGAAGTTGATTACTGCGTGATAACATTAAGAAAGCATTTTGGGGTTCATGTTTTCCCCCTCTGTCAAGCGGATGCAAGTGACCTGATTGAATTTTTCTTGCATCGTCAATTATTTCCTTTAAAGAAATTGGAATCAGTTGTATTGGGTCAAGATAAAAACCAGGAACAACATCATGTTCAAGTGGCAACCAACTAAAAGATGTTTGAATGGTATTTTCGGGTAACGGTGGTGCGTCAGTCATGCTTAGCAACTGTAAGTAGTATTTTACCTCCGTCAATGTAGCAGTTACCTCATCAGCGTAGAACTTATGACCAACCTCTAATTTCCATCTTAGTGTTCTGTTCCCATCAGCACCATCTTGTGGTCTGCCGGGAACTCTACCTGAAAATGCTTTCCAAGGAGGTGAACGCCTTCCTGCGTCTCGAAGTTTGGTAGTAATTCTTGTTAATTGTCGTTTGTCAAATCCTGCATCCATACAAGATTCTACAAAAACATAAGTGATGTCACTGATTAATTGCCTCAGTTCATCAACAGTCATGTTCTGTTTCTTTTCAGCGACTACTTTTATTTCGTTTAGTTTCTTGTTTAGTTTCATTTTATTTTTGCAATAATTTAGAAAAAATTATAATCACGAGTCCTGTTACTTTTGTTTTTTGCTTGTCAGTTAATGAATTAACACTATCGCACAAGCAGTTTCGCATAGCTTGAGTTTATGCGCAAGTTAAGTACGTCTATCCACCCATTTTGGTTTATTTTTCGAAATGCGATGTTACAAATTTACAATAGTGTTGTATCGCACAAACATAACCATTTTCCAACAAACCACAAATATTTATTTAAAAAGAAAGCCCCCACCAACCGGCAGGGGCTTTCATTTTTACAAACCTACAAAAAAAACCGGGGGTTAGCGAAGCATTTCTCGGTGTAGTTTTAAAATTGCCGCTAAAGTTTTGCAGCTACCCGAAGGTGGCGATTTAGAAGCACTTCACTGTCAACCAAGCACAAACACTGATAGATGCACGAAGCTTGACTAATCACTAAACCACCACTTTTGGGTTGAAGGTGTTAATTAATGTTTTTTCATTCAATTTCAATTATTTTTATTTCAAAATTTTCTTCACCTTTCTCGGCTTTGAATATTCTTGTATTTGGCAGAAGGCACTTTCTCGTTTTCTCTGTTATCTCATCTATCCGTTTTCTGTCAGCACAACACCCAATGATAATTTCACTTATTGTCTCTTTTTTCAACTTAATTAGTCTTTTTTCAATATGATTCTTGCTTATTCGCCATTCCTTTTCATAGTTCCATAATTCAGACTTATGAAAGAATTTCTTGTAAAATCGAAATGTAGTATCGTCTGTACCTTTAATTATTGGATATGCTTCTTGGTATTTAACTGGTTCTAAATAATCAAAATCATAATCATTAATTAAAGATTCTGTTTTTAATCCTACAACAAAGCCCGTATGATTCAAAGAGTAATGAGACCACATTAAAATGTTATCATTAACCTTAGAAAGAGAGAATAAACCAATAATTGAATTCCAGTTGTCCAATTGTTCTGGACTTTCTTTGTTAAGTTTTTCAGGATGCCAAAAGTTTCTTTCGTCAGTTAACTTTTTAGCATATTCTCTTAAAAATCTTTGGTCTTTGCCTTTTTGAAAAATCTTTATCAATTCAAGGTTTTTTTCAAAGCATTCTTCATAACTCAATAAATCCCATCTCACAGGAATATTTCCGTCAAACGGATCATTAAAATCAGAAGGACTGGAAAAATATATTTCTTGTTTTGTGATTAGCGTTTGATGATATTCATTCTTCCAATCTCTGTATTTGTAGAGAATTGAAGGTATTTGTTCATTTGTTATTCTTCCAATCATATTTGAATATTTCCGTTTTTATAAACCTATTGTTAACTTATTGGGAGTTTGCGATAGCGAAGAACATTATTATCTTTAAACTTCATTCAGAGAACAGAACTTCCACCTTGCACAAATGAGTCTGCGAAGCACGGAACCCCCGCTATAGCAAACCCCTTGTTACCTGCTGCCATACTTTTCGTCCGCATGAGTTAGTTAAGAGTTGGTTTGACTGTTTGTTTTTTGGGATAAACGATTGAAGCAATTTTAAATATTCCACCGATAGCTGTGATTAGTCCTGAAGCATTTATGTAGCCGTCAAGTTTTAAGTCAAGCGTGTGGTCTTTTTTATTTCTGATTGTCTTGATTGCCACATAAAATTGAAATTCAATGTCTGTGATTTTTTTCTCTTGCTTGCAAAATGTCAAAAGGTTATGCAGGTCAAATTTTTTCTTCTGCTCTTTGAGCCATGCGTTGAAACCTTTATCCTCTTTGTAATGGACTGTCAGTAAGTGTTCAATGATTTTCACAAGGTCTTCAATAGCGTTCTCTGTTTGTCCGATTTGAAACAGTTGAAGAGCTTGTGCCAACTCGTTAGAAACTTTTTCGTCAATGTCAGCAAAGTCATTGATTAGTTTTTCAAGTTGTTGCTTGATTTCTTCACTCATGTCTGGGTTACGCTTTAAGCTGTCAAGAATGAGTTTTAGTTTGTCCTATTCAAGTTCAGCTATTTTTTGTTTATTCTTTTCATTCTCCATGTATAGGTAAACTGCTATAAAAATTGCAATGACTGCTATTGCTGTAACTCCTATTACTAATGCGTTCTTGTTATTGCTCATCGTTATTTAGTTAAAGTGTTCCTGCCATAACTTGCTGAATAAGTCCAAATATATGTTTTGCAGAAATGTCGTTAAGTGTTGCTTGGTTTTTTTCATTGGAACGATGATTAGTTGTCCAGACAATTTCGTAACCGTGAGAGGAATGTAATGCCCTTACGGCTTTGACAGTCTCACCCGAAGTCCTTGTTGAGCAAACAATGATGTCGCAGTTTGCCGATGAAAATTTTTTCAAGCTTTCGAACAGTCGGCTGTTAGGGTCGCCTTGACTTTCTATCCCGATTGTGATTTTGCCAATTGTGATGATTACTTCAATGTCTGCCGAATAGTTAATTGTAGCAGGAGTAGTAATTGCTGTCGGATAGGCAGCAATAATTTCTTGGGCTATTCTTTTTACTGTGTCCGACTTACCTTGTTGTGCGTGTCCCCAAATTGCGAAAACTGTTTTTTTCATTTCTGTTAGTTATAGTTTAAGTTCTTAAAAGCTCGTCAGTTTGATGGTAGGACTGTCATCAAATGGTTGCAGGTAACTAGAATATACACGCATATTTATTGCGTCTATCCACCTAAAAAAGCTGTATTGACGCAAAACACTACCCGCAAATATACAACAAAATCACAAAAACAACCCACCCAAACTAAAACCAAAAAGCCCCCACCAACCGGCAGGGGCTTTCTTTTTTACAAATCAACAAAAACACGGGGGATTAGCGAACCAAAAAGTAGGCGGGATCACTCCATTCGCTTTGTCCTTTGGTGTTTAAGCTGCGCACCTGTATCCAAATTTTAGTACCGGGTTCAAGACCTTCTACTAAAAAAGTGGTGGAGGTAATCGGGGTAACTGCTATAAATTTAACCTGCAACAGATATAACTAAACTTAACCAAGCAACAATAGCAGAGTAGTTTTATTTCAAATATTATCTCCAAAATTGCCGCTTTTTGGGGCAAATCCCTTGTTTTTGGGTGCTTTATTGGAGATTTGGTAAAAAAAAATCGTTTTTCTGCTCCGGAAAATCGATTAGTTTCACAAGAAAATGGATTTTTTACTCACGATAATCGATTATTCGGCCAAGAAAATGGATTGTTTTACCAAGAAAATCCTTTTTTTGCTCCGGAAAATGGATTGTTTGGCCAAGAAAATGGATTGTTTTACCAAGAAAATGGATTATTTGCTCAAGAAAATCCTTTTTTCTCCCAAGAAAATGGATTTTTTGTAGAGGGAAATCCTTTTTTTGCTCAGAATAATGGATTATTTGTTCCGGAAAATCGATTATTTTCCTACCCTTCTTATTTATGTTTAAGACAAATTAGTAGCTGCCTTAAAAGTCCAATTACTTGTTCCAACTCCGTTAGGCATCATCCCGACGTACGCCGAGATCGGTAACCAACCCAAAACAAATAACCACAAAAACCGTAGGCATGAAACCCTGCATTTACCATTAGTTACATCTATACAGGATTTTTTTGCTTAATCAGCACTTTGTTACCGGTATTTTATTTCTAAAGGATATTTTTTGCCATCCCAACATTATTCGGATACATTTTTTCGCAGAGATTCGCAAAGTAACGCAAAGTAAACTCTGCGCAACATTGCGGTTAACTTAGCGCAACTTTGCCTTAACACTAATTTTGCAAAACTCAGTAAAGGGTCAAACTGCTTTTCAGAAATGAACATCCTAAATTAAAGATAGGATGCTTATCGTACAGCTTCTAACCGGTAGCGGACGATAGCATATTTTTTTTTGCCTGCAAAATCCTCCCAAACCCTTTTAAAATATAGCTTTTTAAAGTAGGCGTATTTGGGCACTAAAAAATATTTTGGGAGATAGACACCTTCAAAATAATCTCTTGCATCTTACTATCAAACGCAAGCACATTACAGACATTCGACTTTCAAAAACAACATTAAAGCAAGACAAAAGCTACTCAAAAATTTATTTTACAAATCTCTTTTAAATATTTTTTAACCCAAAATTGTTTTAGTTATGTACATTTTCAAAATTTTATTGAGCTTTATTCACTATTCCAACAATGATTTGTTGGCCTTTGTTTACAGGGTAGTTTTGGCCCTCACCGGCAATCCCGATTTCCCTGTTACCGTACCTACTCTTGTGCAAATTACTGCACTGAAAGATGATTTTGAAACTGCTGTTGCCGAAGCTACAGACGGAGGTAAAGCAGCCCGTATCGTCAGAGACGAAAAACGTGCATTGTTGGAAATTGATTTGCGTCTTTTGGCAAGTTATATCGAAGACCACTCTGCAAACAACAGAGGCGTAATGCTTAGAACAGGATTTAACGTTTATGGTGGCAATAAACCACCAAAAACCTCACCTAACACTCCGGTTATTTTGAGCCTATATTATGGCAAACTTACCGCTACTGCTGATGTTAAAATTGATCCGGTTGACAATGCCGATGTCTATGAATGTCGCTTTACGACCGATGAATTTGGACCCGATGCCACATGGATTCATTTGCCGGTCAGTACAAAGTCTTCCATGATTATCGCCGGTTTAACCTTGGGCAGTTCTATTTGGGCACAAGTGCGTTGCATCAACAGCAGAGGTATCAGTAATTGGAGCGACCCCGCACATTTGACTTTTATCCACTAAAAACACAAAGAATCTTTGACGGTTTGAATTTTTTTCACCTCAACACCCTTCGGTTTTCCGGAGGGTGTTTTTTGCTTTATGTTTGATTTACGTTACCGACACCTCATATTAAGGTATCAATTAGAGGGGGCATTGATGGAAGGTGTCGGTAACGTTTCAGACGTTCGTCAGAATGACGAGTAGGGGTTGCATTGCGTTGCGGGCTTTCCCCAAAGCGTCATTGTGGGCTTGACCCGCAATCCCTTGTTTCCCTGTCAGTCACTATGGGGATTCTGACGTTCGTCAGAATGACGGGTGGTGGTTGCAATACGGGCTTCCCCAAAGCGTCATTGTGGGCTTGACCCGTAATCTCTTGTTTCCCTGTCAGTCACTACGGGGATTCTGACGTTCGTCAGAATGACGGGTGGGGGGTTGCATTACGGGGCTTCCATCAAAGCGTCATTGCGGGCTTGACCCGCAATCCCTTCTTCTCCTGTCACTCATCAAGGGGATTCTGACGTTCGTCAGAATGACGAGTAGGGGGTGCATAACGGGGCTTCCCCCAAAGCGTCATTGCGGGCTTGACCCGCAATCTCTTGTTTCCCTGTCAGTTACTATGGGGATTCTGACGTTCGTCTGAATGACGGGTAGGGGCTGCATTGCATTGCGGGCTTCCCCCAAAGCGTCATTGCGGGCTTGACCCGCAATCCCTTGTTTCCCTGTCAGTCACTATGGGGATTCTGACTTTCGTCAGAATGACGAGTAGGGGGTGCATCAGGGCTTCCCCCAAAGCGTCATTGCGGGCTTGACCCGTATTCCCTTGTTTCCCGGTCAGTCACTACGGGGATTCTGACGTTCGTCAGAATGACGGGTAGGGGTTGCATTACGGGCTTTCCCCAAAGCGTCATTGTGGGCTTGACACGCAATCCCTTCTTACTCTGTCACTCATTAAGGGGATTCTGACGTTCGTCAGAATGACGAGTAGGGGCTGCATTACGGGCTTGATCCGCAATCTCACGATAATGCTCTTTCACAGCTTTAATCAATTCGCTATCCACGCCTATTTCTTCACTCAAGTCTTTCCATTCGGGGTTCTCACTGTTTATTAATTCGTTTTTCCATTCGCGTTTCCAGTTCTTCAACTGTTTTTCTCTGCTGATTGCAACTATAATTGAGGTAAATGTTTCATAATACACCAACTTGTCACAATTATATTTGTATGTAAATCCCTTGTTTACTTTTGCTTTGTGTTCTGCCACTCTGCGGGCAAGGTTGTTGGTAACGCCTACATAAAGTACATTATTACGAGTGTTTGTCATAAAGTAGATATATGCGTTACTTTCCATTGTTTGTTTTGTTTTAATGGGAGTTTTGTTTTGCGGGGGATTGTGGGTCATGCCCGTAATGACTTCCCCTACCGCACCCAATAAATCCCTATTTGCTTGGCATTGGCTTTCCATAGTTCAAAATCATCGGTATTGATTAGACCGTCAAAATTGCAATCGCCTTGCAGGTAACCCGAACCGATGTCAAATGAATTTTGATAGAGATTGAAATCTTGGACGTTGATAATTCCGTCACTATTACAGTCTCCCGAATAAAGGGCGAACAGATTGGGTGCAATTTCGACTTGTTGACTAGACCCGTAAGCCTGTCCTGCTGTTTGGGTAAAATCGAAAGGGGTTGTATTGGGTAAAGATACCGGTGTTGCACTCATCACGCCTGAGTGGTTACGGGCTTTGATGACGATATGATAGTTTCCGGGAGGAGCTTTGGGGAACAATAGCGGTGCTGCACATCCTCCCCAATTGGCACCGGTAATGTCGCCATTGTTCAATAATATGGCTGCAATAGAATCCACCAGCGCAAAGGTGCCGGGTGCCCGAAGTTCTACAATCACCCAATCCACTGCTTCGGGAGGCAAGGCATTAATGGCTTCGTTACCTGTATGAAAAGGAGGGGTATTGGAAAATGGTTGGGTTTGCGGGAGTAAAAAATTGTTCATTAAATCGGTGCGCATCAAACCGGTTGCCGGGTCGTAAGCTCCTTGTAAGACTACTTTTAACTGTGCTGTAACGGCAGTTTTGGGGGTTGCAGGAGCTTGAACGGCAGTTGGGATAGTTCCGGTTGAACTGCCACTGCCTGCTCTGAGGTGTCGTTCTCCGGCATTGGTATAATAGGTTTTTCCCAGCGATTGGGTGGTATTGACAGCGGTAACCGTTGGCACAAAATACCATTCACATTGGGTACGGGCGGGGGTGATGTCTAAAATATTGTAGCCATGACGATCTACATCTACCCATTTGACATGCGGATTTAACAAGCGGATGAGGGTCTCCCCTACCGAAAATGGTATTCCTGCCGATGTTGCACCCGAAACTACAAATTCGACCCCGTAAGAATTGGCACCCGTAGAGGCATTGTAGCCGCTACGTGGTAAATCGCTTGCCCAAGAAGAGTGAATATCGCCGGTCAGTACCACCAAATTGGGGATATTATTATTGACAACATGATTTAAGATATGGGAGCGTTGGAATTGATAGCCGTCCCATTGATCGGTGTTCAACACTAACCCAAAGACCACCAACGGAGCCACCATCACTTGTTGTCCCAAAATTTTCCATTGAGTGCCTTCATTGCTCAATGCATTGGTCGTCCAGTTGAGTTGGTTGGTGCTCACCATTTTTCGGGTAGAACTATTGAGGTTGCCTGTAATTGCAGGCTGTTCATCTCTGCCTTCTAACCGTGTATCGAGCATGATTAAATCTGCCAAAGTGCCGAAGGTGAATTTGCGATATAATTGTTGGGGATTATCTACATTTATCCTGATAGGCTGCCATTCAAAACTGGCTTGCATACCGGCAGCTTTGCGCACAAACCAATCTCCCTCGGTGCCCGAGTCGTGATTTTCTGCACCACCATACCATGAATTGTTGGCAGTTTCGTGGTCGTCCCAAACTGTGATTATCGGATGTTGTTGCCGCATCCGGCGCAGATTGATTTCGGTATGATATTGAGCATATCGGGTACGATAATCACTCAATGATAAACATTCATAAGGAGGGTCGTGTGGGTTAATGCCCCCTGTTGGATAGCTGGAAGTATTGCCATACTCATAGATATAGTCGCCAAGATGAATAACCACATCTACATCATTTCTTTCGGCAATCCGTCCATAAACATTGTAAATGCCATCGGTCAAACGGGCACATGACACAATTGCCATGCGGGCATTGGTAACATCGCCAACGGGAAGCGTTTTAGTGCGCCCGGTTAATGAGTATTTACCCAACCCATAAAATCGATAGTAATAATAGGTATTGGGTTGCAACCTGTCAACATCTGCCTTGACCGTATAATCTTTTGTGGCATCTGTCAATACTGTTCCACAGTTGACGATATTCATAAAACTCGTATCGGTTGCCATTTGCCAATCTACGGCAACACTTACGGTAGCATTAGAAATACGTGTCCAGATTATAACCCTGTCATCCAAAGGGTCTCCCGATGCGACACCATGGTAAAATGGAGCAAGCGATTCGTCAAAGACTAATTGTGCTTTGGTGAGATTGCTTGATAGGGTAATTATGAGTAAAAGAAATAAAAATTTGAAGCAAACCGGTTTCATGTAGTGTTTAAATTGTTTGTAGTGAAATGGTCTGCAAAGGTACGATAATGCAGCGACTTAGAATAAAGAAGACTTCGCTTTTAGCATCTGCGTTAATGAGTGTTCTAAAATGAATAGAAAGCGGATTCACCCGAAAGAATAGAACGCGGATGACACGGATTTTCAAACGCGGATAAACACGGATTTTTTTCTTTTTACTTAAATCAGCGTTTATCAGCGATGCTTGCATCCGTGTCATCCGCGTTCTAAAAAGAATAGAACGCGGATGACGCGGGTTTTCAAACGCGGATGACGCGGATTTTTTCTTTTTTACTTAAAATCAGCGTTTATCAGCGTTGCTTGCATCCGTGTCATCCGCGTTCTAAAAAAAATAGAATGAGGATCCACCTGAAAGAAGTGAACACTGATGACAAAGAATAGAACGTGGATGACGCGGGTTTTCAAACGCGGATGACGCGGATTTTTTCTTTTTACTTAAAATCAGCGTTTATCAGCGTTGCTTGCATCCGTGTCATCTGCGTTCTAAAAAGAATAGAATGAGGATCCACCTGAAAGAATTGAACAATGATGACAAAGAATAGAACGCGGATGACGCGGGTTTTCAAACGCGGATGACGCGGATTTTTTCTTTTTTACTTAAAATCAGCGTTTATCAGCGTTGCTTGCATCCGTGTCATCCGCGTTCTAAAAAGAATAGTACGAAAATCCGCTGAATTTCACAAGCGAATTACACCAAATACAACAACAAGATAATTCCGGTCAGAAACCCTCCGATGAGAAACAAGGCTAAGTTGCGCTCAATGTATTGTAAGGAAGCGATATCGGCGTGCTTATTCCTCTTTAAAAAGTTTGCAGCTAAGATGATTTCTAACACCACCGCCGCTATTACCGTATAAGCAAGCAGGTAGATTTTATCCATCAATACCATATATCCAACATCGGGCAAAGCATCTGAATAGGATTGTTGTAAAAAAACGGCGGTTAACAATCCACCTATGGGTAAAGAAATTCTGGCATCCACATAATCTTTTGAAGGAAAAATAACCAACCCTCCGATGCTTGAGAGCAAAACAATGAATAATGGCAGCATCAGTTTAAGTATAAAATAAGCCATTGGTCTGCTAATTGCTACTTCAACTACTGCATTGCTATATGCTCTTTGACCAATATCAGAATTGCCAAAATCGGTACTATATTGTTGTGTTTTGTTCACTACCTGACATCCCTTAATATTCCACCCGGGTAAATTTAGACTTGGACGTTTACGGGTAATGTTTTCAACATCGGGTAGATAAACAATCGAATCGACTGGATAATCGGTGTTTTCGATTTGAATATCGAAAACGTGTTGGTCAATTGGAAAGCGTTCCATTTCAAATGGGTGAAAAAAGCGGCCTTCCACCCTCATGCCATTGTAATTGTACCCATCTGCTAACACTATTGCCGAATCGGTAAACAAAGTAGAGGTGTTACTCCATTTTTCAACCATGTTTACAAACTCAATGCTTGTCGGGTCAATATCGCCTTTCCATTTGAACCACAAATATAAATCGGCATAAAACGAATGGGCATCGGCATTGATGTCGTAAAGGTTCATCAAGTAAACCCCTACATAGACCTGTTGTGGTTCTGGAGTAGGATTAGAATTTTGGTTATTCTGATTTGCTTTTAAAATGAAACCACTTAGCAAAAGGCAAATTGAAAGTAAAACCCGGCAAAGCGTTTTTGCAGACATAAGCGACATCAATTTGTCGGCAAAATACGAATATAAAGGACTGGGTAATACTTCTGTATCTTTTTATGAAATAAAAAAAGCGGTTAACGACATAATAATGTCGAAAACCGCTTTAAACTCCTAAACTTAAAAACCTTACTATGAAAAGACTTTTTTAGTTATTAGCAATTACTTGTGCTCCAAGAGCTTGATCGCCGGTTCCGGCAAGCAAACCTTTGGCAAATACCGTATAAATTTTCCCTGAAACAAAGGTTACAGGAGGCAGAGTTAAGGCAACGGTTGCTGTGCCTGCAACTCTTACTTCTAAATTATACGTACCTGCGTTAAGTGGGGTAAAAGTACTTGCTTCTTTAAAAGAAAAATTAGGAAATACAACCGCACCGCCAACTAGAGCAATATCCACGGCAGGAGCATCGGGGCTTAGGTGAATAAACCTAACATGGGCTTTACCTTGCTCAGGAGCTGAAAGGTTGTCGGTAAAAACGATTGGTTCGATATCAGCCACAGTGTTACCGGCAAAGACCGAATAAGAACTACCTGCAACTAATGTAGGCGTGCTAAAATCTAATACATTCACCACAGGTGTAAGACCTGCTACATTCACTTTTACATTTCTTACACCGGCGGTTACATCAAGGTAAGCCGTATTGTTGGGATATGCTAAGGGGGCTGTGTTGACTTTCGTATCATCTACTAAAATATCAACATCGGGTGCGCCGGGTGAAGCATGTACCACCATTACTTTAGCTTTGATGACATCATCGTCGTCATCATCATCATCATCTTTACAACTTGTCAAAAACAGACTGCTGCTTACGCTCAGAATCAAAAGGAAAATCCAGAAAAACTTTTTCATTGTGTTTAAAACTTTGGGTTAAAATTAATTTTGCACTTGTGTAACATCGGTTAAAGACTTTTGTTTAAAATTTTTCAAAAAAAATTAAACAAAACTAATTTTGCCTTTAAGATTTACCAATGAACGGGTAATGATTCGCGATTTTTGCATGTTTTGAAAAAAGAAGCTATTACTTCAAGCTAAGGCTTCATTAACAATAAAAGCAGAGTTTGTAATCAAAAATGTTTTGCTTCAACTGTACTTGAATTTCATGGTAACTTAATACCTTTGCGCTTCGAAATAAAATATAAGTACAACACTATTCGCTTGTTTTAAACTTTCATAGAACATGAACATAAGAGTAAACAATTTAACCAAGCGTTACGGAACACAAAAGGCGGTAGATAACATTTCGTTTGAGGTGAAAAGTGGTGAGATTTTAGGGTTTTTAGGTCCGAACGGAGCCGGTAAAACGACTACCATGAAAATCATCACTTGTTTTATGGCCCCAAGTGAAGGCGATGTTTTGATGGGAGAATACTCCATTCTTTCTGATGCCAATTTGTTGAAAAAAAGGATTGGCTATCTTCCTGAAAACAACCCGCTTTATGTGGATATGCCGGTGATAGAATACTTGGCATTTTCTGCATCCATTCAAGGAGTACCCAAAGCGCAAGTAAAAGGGCGCATTCGGGAAATGGTCAGGCTTTGCGGGTTGGATAAAGAGAAACACAAAAATATTGGGGAGTTGTCAAAAGGTTACCGTCAACGGGTCGGTTTGGCACAAGCCATGATTCACAACCCTGATGTGTTGATTTTAGATGAGCCGACAACAGGTTTAGACCCTAACCAAATTGTCGAAATCCGCGAACTGATTAAAGAATTGGGCAAAGAAAAAACGGTTATTTTCAGCACCCATATCTTGCCCGAGGTAGAAGCCACTTGTAACCGCGTGATTATTATCAACGATGGTAAAATAGTTGCCGATGGTGCCCCAAGCGATTTGCGCAAACAAGCAAGCGGTGCTGAAGTAAGCCGCCTGAAAATTGAAGACGGGAACCCTGACGATATTTTGCAAAAGCTACGCAGTTTAGAGAATATTGCATTGGTGGACTATAACGGCCATACTTTTACAATTGAAACCAAAAAAGGAGAAACATCCCGCCGGCAAGTATTCTATCTTTGTGTTGAAAACAACTGGGTACTCACCGAACTATCCCCCATTGAAAGAGACTTGGAAGAAGTTTTCCGCAATGTTACAATGGGTTAAACAATACTAAAAACGGCAATAACATGAATAAGATATTAATAATAGCAAAACGAGAGTTAAGTACTTTTTTCGACTCGCTCATAGCCTACATTTTGTTAATCGTTTTTTTGGGCTTTAGTGGTTTTTTCACATGGTTATACGGTTCTGATGTGTTCTTATCCGGTCAAGCCAGCATTCAGCCATTTTTCTCTATTGCCTATTGGACTTTGTTTTTTTTCATACCGGCATTGACCATGAAAATGTTTGCCGAAGAGAAAAACACCGGTACCATTGAATTATTGTTGACAAAAGCGGTAACCGATTGGGATATTATTTTTGGTAAGTTTTTCGCTTGCCTAGCCTTGGTGGGCATAGCTATTGCCTTTAGTTTGCCTTGGTATTTAACCGTGTGGTGGTTAGGACCGGTTGACCACGGAGCTGTTTGGTGTGGGTATTTAGGATTGCTGCTCATGAGTAGTACCTATATTGGAATAGGGTTATTTACCAGCAGTATCACCAATAGTCAAATAGTTGCTTTTTTGCTGTCCTTGCTTATAGGTGTCTTTTTCCTCATTATCTTCCAAGTATTGGCCAATAGTGTTTCGGGTATATTAGCTACCATCTTTGACTATCTCAGTATCTCCAATCATTTTGAGTCGATAAGCAGAGGGGTGTTAGACAGCAAAAACATTTTTTACTTCCTGTCCATCACGGCTGTTTGTTTAATAGCTACCGAAGCCATTTTATCCCGCAGGAAAATAATGGAATAGCACCCAATTAGGATCAATTTACACAAACACTACTCAACATGGGAGGTTCTCTTAACATAGGTAAATTAGCCGGAATTAAGATTTTTGTCCACTGGACATTCTTAATCCTGATAGCCTATATCATTTTCAATGGCTTATCCGAAGGGAATAATGCTATGGAAATCACCTTTCATATTCTATTAGTGTTAGCTGTTTTTGCTTGCGTGGTGTTTCACGAAATGGGACATGCCTTGGCTGCCCGCCGTTACGGAATAGGAACCCGCGATA
The DNA here is from genome assembly GCA_937907475.1 of uncultured Bacteroidota bacterium. Lineage (GTDB taxonomy): Bacteria > Bacteroidota > Bacteroidia > Chitinophagales > UBA2359 > UBA2359. The sequence goes on from CALCIK010000155.1 coordinate 50,651, forward strand.
TAACCCTCTTACCTATTGGTGGTGTCGCTTCATTAGAATCCATACCCGAAAAGCCAAAACAAGAATTGATAGTCGCTATTGCAGGTCCAATGGTCAATGTGGTCATTGCTTTAGCTCTAGGGCTAATTGCCACCTTGTTCATAGACCAAACCATTTTTTTACCTGAAAACATTGAAGGCACCTTACAGCATCTGAACTTCAACACCTTCGTCATTAGCCTGATTATGGTCAATGTCATGTTAGTGCTGTTTAATGCTATTCCTGCCTTTCCGATGGATGGCGGGCGGGTATTGCGCGCAGTCTTGGCTATGACGATGGATAGGGTAAAAGCCACTCAAATTGCGGCTCGAATCGGGCAGTTTATCGCCATTTTGTTTGTATTGGCAGGCTTGTTTTATGTAAAAAACCCATTTCTAATCTTAATTGGTGTTTTTGTTTTCTTAGGTGCTGCTGCCGAAGCACAATCTGTAACCACCGGCTCTATTTTAACCGGTTTCAAAGTTCGGGATGTTATTCGCACCAAATATGCCTTATTGAATTCTTCAAGCACCTTAAAAAATGCTGTGGACGAATTATTGGCAGGAGCCGATCAGGATTTTTTGGTTTCTGAAAATAATAGTATTGCAGGCATATTACGGCGCAAAGACCTCTTAAGAGCATTATCAGAAAATGGAAACGATAGCCCGATTACACCATACATCATACGAAATCTCCCATATTTAAAACTTGATGATGATATTAAGGGGATATATCCGATGATGCAACAAAATGGGTTTTCACTTTTGCCTGTACTGGATGAAACAGGCAACTTAGTGGGTATCTTAGATTTAGAAAATCTCGCAGAGTTTGTGATGATTCGTTCTGCAATTGTTTCAAAGAACTAACACATTTTTTAAAAACCATTTGATTAAACCACCTAATAAATCGAATTATGCTGACTAAAAGTGCTGTTCAGTTAAGGATTGTTCTTGTAGTGGCTATAGTTATTTTACTGAACATTTTATTTAGCAATTTCTTTGTTCGCCTCGATTTTACCGGCGATAAAAGATATACTCTCAGTAAAGCCACCAAAAATATTCTCAAAGAATTAGATGCGCCAATTACCATTACAGCCTATTTTTCTAAAGACCTTCCCCCACAGATAGAAAAAGTAAAAAGAGATTTTCAAGATTTGTTAATAGAATATGCCAATCGCTCAGGAGGCAAGGTTGTCTATCAATTTGTAAATCCAAACGAAAGTCAGGAAATTGAACAAGAAGTTGCGCAACAAGGCATACAGCCCCAAGTCGTTACTGTTCGCGAAAGCGATCAGGTTAAGCAACAACGCGTTTATTTAGGTGCGAAGTTGCAATATGGTGAGGATGATGCTACTGATATTATCCCTGTTATTCAACCCGGTGCGGCGATGGAGTATGCTCTTTCAACCTCCATCAAAAAGCTTTCCGCTACCAATAAACCATTCTTAGGCTTTGTTACCGGACACGGTGAAACATCTCCCCGTGCTTTGCAACAGGCTATGCAATCGCTGAACGTACTTTACAATATGGAACAAGTATCTTTAACAGATACTACTCGTTATGAAAAGTATAAAGCATTAGCTATCATTGCTCCCACCGATTCTTTTTCGATACCTCAATTGGCTCAATTAGACAAGTTTTTAGAAACAGGTAAAGGGATTATTATTACGCTAAATCGAATTTCGGTGGATTTGCAATCGGGACAAGCAACTTCAATCAATACAGCATTGGAAGGGTGGCTTGCAGAAAAAGGGGTTAGAGTGAATGAAGATTTAGTGATTGACCAAAAATGTGGTAACATCACCCTTCAACAACAACAAGGGCTTTTTGTCTTTAACCAACAAGTGCCTCTCCCCTATCTCCCTCGTTTTGACAAATTTAACGAACACCCCGTTACTCGTGGTTTGGAAATGGTTTTGATGCCATTTGTTAGTTCTATTAACTACGAATCTAAGAATCCGGCACTTAAATACACATCTTTATTAAACTCATCTGCTAATTCAGGCACAGAAGCACCTCCAATTACCATTGATGTTCAAAAAAACATTGCCAGTTATGATTTCTACACCAAAAACCTAAGTGTTGCCGGCGCATTAGAAGGGGAAATTTCAGGAGGTGTTTCGTCAAAATTAGTAGTCTTTACAGATGCCGATTTCATCATCAATGGAGAAGGCGAACGTGCACAACAACAACAACCCGACAATATTAACCTCTTTGTCAACGGTGTAGATTGGCTTGCCGATGACTCCGGATTAAATGAACTTCGAACCAAAGCGGTTACTTCAAGGCCAATTAAGCGCGAATTATCTAAAGGTGAAACTCAAACTATTAAAATCATCAGTTTCCTATTACCAATTATTTTGGTCATACTTTATGGCCTTATTCGTTCAAGAATCCGCAAAGCCAACAAACGAAGATGGGAAATAGAACGATATGGATAGTGCGGGTAATTGTTAAAAATAGTTTCCTGTTTAAGTAAATTAAAAAAGAGGCTGCCTAACATTTAGGGCAGCCTCTTTTTTAATTATTATAATTGGTTAATCGGCATTAAAAGCTACATTTGTAGGTCAACTTTTTATTGTTCATTTTTGCTGATAGGCTATGCAGTTTGGGTATCTCGTATTTGATTAAATCAACCCGTACTATTATCTATATGAAAATAAATCTTTCGTTCTATTCATATTGGATGGTGGTCGTATTGCTGTTAACATCTGCGTTTGTAAACGATGTCTGGCGTTCTAAAAATACCATTCATGCTTTCACATACGACTCAATGGGTTATTATCTTTATTTACCTGCTTTATTTATTTACAACGATATTGAACACTTCGAGTTTTTAGAAGAGCTTTTGCCAAAATACAACATTAACGATAATGCCTACCGCCCCGAAACAATGCCTTCCGGCAAAAAACTTGACAAATACGCCGTGGGACAGGCACTTTTTCAAGCTCCGGGATTTTTCCTTGCCCATATACTGGCCAAACCTTTAGGATACCCTGCCGATGGTTATTCTCTTCCTTATCATGCGATCATTTCTTTGGTTAATATTTTAATGGGCTTACTGGCACTTTGGTATCTTAGGCGTATTTTATTATCCTATTTCCCCGATGCTGCTGTGGCTTGTTCGCTCCTTTTGTTGCTTATCGCAACAAATTATTGGTGCTATATTGGGTTTGACAGCCACATGACACACGCTTCATTATTTGCTTTGTATGTGTTTTTGTTATGGCATACCATAAAATGGCATCATCACCCAAATTGGACAAGTAGTATCGCCATAGGAGGCGTTGTGGGTTTTGCTGTATTAATGCGCCCGACCGAAATTGTGAGTGTGGTTTTACCTTTACTTTGGAGCAATCTACCCAATTTAAATAATGACAGCAGCCTTTCAAACAACGTTCATCAAAACTACTTTGTCAACATTTATCAACAACTTAAAATTCGCGTAACTTTTTTAGTTTTAAATTACCCAAAGCTATTAGTAGCCGTAATGGTCGGAGCTGCATTTATTTCACTGCAATTGGTATATTGGAAAATTGCTACCGGGCAGTGGATTTATTATAGTTATGGCGATCAAAAGCTAAACCTTTTTAAGGCTCATATTGCCCAAGTTTTGTACAGCTACAAAAAGGGCTGGTTAACTTACACGCCCATTATGATTTTGGCTTTACTCGGCTTTGTTCCGCTTTACCGCACACATAAAAACCTGTTTTGGCCTGTACTTGTCTTTTTTATTATCAACTTCTACTTGGTTTCCTGCTGGAGTGTGTGGTGGTATGGGGGCAGCTACGGACAACGAGCATTAGTTCAGTCTTACGCTATTTTGATGCTGCCATTTACAGCCTTTTTTGCATGGGCAATTAAGGTGAACAAAATAATTTGGGCACTACTATTTCCCATGATTGCCTTATGCGTTTGGCTGAATATTACTCAAACGTTTTGCGGAATTTTAGATAGCGAAGGGAATACCCGCGCCTATTTCTGGCATGTATTTGGAAAATACAAGGTGAGCTTAGACGACCGAAAATATTTGCAGGTGAATGAAAAATTTACGAAAACCCATTACAAAACAGAAACTTTATACACCAATGTTTTTATAGCAGATACAGATACTACTCATTGGCAAAATGAAATGTTGTTAGAAAATCCCATAAACACCAACAATGTAAACTGTGATACTCAACCTGATATTCAACTATGCTCACCGGTTTTATGCTTAGATGCCCTACACCGTAAAAGTGCCACTATTGATATCCCCCTTCGGCAGGAACAACAAAGTGGTTGGTTGCGCATAGCTTTCAATGCACTGTGTATCCAAAAAGAGTGGAACTATTGGAAGCAACATTATTTTATTCTGATTTTTATGGAAGGCAATACGGAAGTGAAAACAATTCAACTGCGCCCTGTATTGATTATGGATTGTGGTAATTGGACACCCATCACCTTTGATTCAGAAATACCCAAACAAAAAAACATAAGCCATCTGCGTATTTATATGGGCGATGGCTCAACATCTCATACCCTTTACCTAGATGATTTAAGAATAGAACGACTTTACTAATTGTTAATCCTGAATACAAAAGAGGCTGCCCCATTTGAGACAGCCTCTTTTCTATTGTTTTTACCACTCCTTATGGAGTTTACATTTAGCTTACTTACTGTTATTAATCTTATCAACCAGTTTTTGAGTGCTTGAATAATCTTGTCTTGATTTAATCGCTAATTCAATTGCTTTGTTGGCTGTATCTAAGGCATCTTTCTTTTTACCCAACTTGTAAAGTAATGAAGCGTAAGTGTCGTGATTATAATATCCCGGGTCAAGTTTAACAGATTTTTCTGCCCATTGTGTGGCTTTCTTAATATCTTTCTTCTTATCCGCATGTAAGAAAAACTCCCAAGCTATGTTATTTAAAATATTGGGGTTTTCCGGCTTATAGGTTTCTAAATACTTGCTTGCGGTAGCAATATACTGCTTCCAATCGTTTGTTCCCTGATAGTAATCTATTGATGCCATTGCAACATACTCATTTGCTTGAGGTGAGCCTGATTGTTTGAGTAGGGAAATAATGTTGTTAAACAGTTGTTTATCGTGCTTGGTCGTTGCGGTTTTTAAGGAAACAAAAGCCACTCCAACAATTTTATCGGCTACTACCTTCTCTCCTAAAGCCTTGACAAAAATATCTCTATTAGCGGTTAACAATTCAAATGCTTTAGCATCTATTGTGCCGGCCAAGTCAAACACAAATTGCAAATTTTCGGAGTTGTTTATATCGTCCTCTTTCAAGCTGTTGATAAATTCGTTAGCTACTTTATTGTAATCGGGTAAATTTCCGGCCCAAAGAAGCATGATATAATTACGAATAAAAGCATGTTCTCGCTTACCGTTTTTGTACTCTTCTTTAAGTGCCAACATTACTTTTTCGTCATACAAACCTTTTCGCCCTTCCATGATAAATTGGGCGGGTTGTTGGTATCCCAAAGTTCGATAAATTTCTGCTCCATCGCCATTGATAAACAAAAGCGTAGGGTAACGGTCAACCCGGTAAGTTTTAGCGAAATCACGTCCTTCGCCTTTTTCTGCATCAATTTTATAGTTTACATAAAATTTATTGTAAAATGCGCCAACTTGGGGGTCGGGAAAAGTATTGGCCGACATCATTTTGCATGGTCCGCACCAAGTGGTAAAAGCATCTACAAAAATTGGTTTACCAACTTTTTTCGATTCTGCTTTAACTTCTTCCCAAGTACCATGGAAAAACTGAATTCCTTGTTGCGGGAGGGCTGAGTTAGCACTCTGTTGTGCAGAAACACTGAAAACGGTAAAGAATAAGGCAACAAGTACAAGAGAGGTGATAGAAGATATTCTTTTAAACATGGCAATAGTATTTTGGAAGTAACACAAAAAACAAGTGGATATTGTTTGCAAATATAAAAATTAAAGACTAAAAAATTACAATTCCCAAATTGGGTAATGATTCAAGTAAATATGCTTACCAAAAAAAATCTGTGAAGCATCTTCAAAAGTTTGAGTATAGTCTGATACGTAAAAGTGGTGCTTGACATCTCTTTCGGTTTGACACAGAAGATTTAAACCCACTAATCTGCTATATACCTCTTGAGCAACCGTATCGGTAGCATCAAATATACGGATTTGGTGACTATAAAATTTGCTGATGAATTGTTTGATGAGAGGGTAATGCGTACAACCTAAAATGATGCCTTCCAGATTTAAAAATTGCAAATCAGACAGGTAATAATTGATAATAGCAGACATGGTTTCAGGGCTTTTATACATGCCTTCTTCAATGATTGAAGCTAATGAACCTGTAGCTTTAGCTGCAACTTTAATAGTTTCATTTTTCTGACGTAATTTTTGAGGATATACATCCGATTTAGTCGTGCGTTGTGTGGCTAAAATACCAACGCTGCCAATACCGGATTGAAGCACGGCTTCAACAACCGGGTCTATGACATTTATAATGGGTATTTGCTTCCCAATACGATTTATCAATATTTCATTAGCAACGGCGGACGCGGTACTACAAGCAATGACAATGAGTTTGCATTGTTGTTGGATCAAAAAATCGGCAATCTTGAGTGAATAGTATTGTATTGCTTCTGCCGATTTTTCACCATAGGGCATGTGTGCGGTATCTCCAAAATAAATAACCTGCTCGTTCGGCAATAAATGTGTAATGGCTTGAGCAACTGTAAGCCCACCAATTCCCGAGTCAAATATACCGATTGGATGTGAAACATCGGGCATGATATACTTTGTTTAAAGTGAAACTAAGAATGAATAAATAAAAACAAGGCTTTCATACCTAAAGAATAGGTAGAAAGCCTTGTTTCATAATCTAAATTTTGCCGGTTTCTTATTGCAATTTCGCTTTTACAAACGCGGTAATGTCGTCATTTGGAGAAGCATACAATGTAGCACCTGCGCTGGTATCAATAATATACTGGTAACCTTTTTCTTCGGCAACTAATTTAATGGCATCAATAACTTTCTTTCTTACCGGCTCAGTAACTTCGTCTTCACGCTTCATCAAATCTTGTTGAGCTTTAGCCTGTTCTTGCTCCATCTCCGTTTGTTTGCGTTGGAAGTATTGTTGCTGCTCGTCTTGCTGCTTGGGTGTTAATTCACCGTTTTGTACTTTTTGTACAAAAATATTGTATTCATCAACAACGGTTTTTTCTTTTGTTTTTAACTGTTCCTGAATTTTTTTAGCAAATGTCTCGAGATCAACTTGAGCAGTTTTCCACTCATTTAAAGAGCCTAATAAATCTACACTGTTGAGATGACCGATTTTAGTTTGAGCCATAGCACCTGTAAATGCTAAAAGAGCAAAAGAAAGAAAAAACAACTTAATGCAAGTTTTCATGTTTGGAATATTTAACTTCGGATTTGTGATTTTTTAATTAAAATGTTGAAAGCTAATTTTCGTGCAAATGTACTATTTATTGGTAGAAATACCTAACTCTTTAAGTACATCATCAGTCAGGTCGAACTTGGGGTTTGCAAATAAAATTGTTACACCACCGGATTTGTCAAAAACGAAATCAACTTTTTTGCGGGCGGCTACTTTCTCTAAGGCTGCATAAACTTCATCTTGGATGGGTTTCACTAACTCCTCTCTTTTAGTTTGTAAATCGCCACTAGGGCCAAAACGTTGTTTTTGGAGGTCTCGTGTTTGTTTTTCCATTTCGACAATTTCTGCTTCGCGTTTTGTTTTTTCGTTAGCACTCAATAATACTTGTTCTGCTTGAAAGGATTTGTAAGCATCATCAATATTTTTGTACCGTTGCTGAATTTCTTTGTTCCAATTATCCACTATGGAATTAACTTGGTCTTGTGCTTTTTTATAAGCCGGTAATTTTGACATTAACCCTTCGGAATCTATAAATCCCATGGTTTGTGCATTTGCCGAAGATGCGGCAAAGATGAAAGCAAGAAGAACTAATAATTTTCTCATTTTATTTGGTTTATGGTCTTTGATTAAATTAACGTATTTGCTTTGTTTAAGACAATTCCATTTTGGTATAGTTTAAACGTATCACGAAGAATTACTCCGGTTCAAGTCCTAAGACAACGTTGAACCGTCCTCTGTTTGAAATGTACTTCCATATACTATCATCAGCGGGGAGATTTTTATCAAACCCAACTCCATAGTCAAATCCTAATGTTCCAAACATAGGCAAGAATACTCTAAGCCCTATCCCGGCAGAACGATTTACATCAAATGGGTTGAAATTTTTAAATGTAGCCCATGAGTTACCTCCTTCTGCAAAGGCAAGGGCATAAATTGTAGAACTTGGATTTAGGCTTAAGGGGTAGCGCAATTCAACTGTATATTTTGCATAAAAGGGATGCCCTACATTCGTGGTGCGTCTTGTTACTTCAGTTGCTTCATAACCGCGTAAGGCGATGATATCTTTACCATAAAGGTTGAAATTGGCAATTCCGTCTCCTCCAACTTCAAACCGTTCAAACGGCGAATGTCCAATGTCGGGATTGTAATAACCCATTGCACCCATTTTGGCAGATGTTCTTAAAACCAATTTGCCGCCTAAGGATGTAAACCATTCGGCTTTAAGTTTCCATTTATGATATTCAGCCCATTTGTATTTTTTGGAATCGTTTGCAAGGCTATAGTCAACATTGGAATTAAATATAGCCGAAAATGGAGGGGTTACTTGTACCGAAAGGGATATATTGGACCCGCTTCTAGGATAAATAGGCTGGTCTAAAGAGTATCGTGCAAAGGTAGTGGTAACACTTAGGTTGTTGGACTGCCCATTGGTGAGCAAAAAGTCGGAACGCCAATTTTGCAGATTGTAGCGTTGATAATTAATTGATGTTTGAATACTGAAATTGTCATCCGGCCATTGTAATCTTCTACCTAATCCAACCGATGCACCGGTGATATAAAGCAATTCGCGCTGATTGTCGTTTAAGTCGGCTACGTAATAGTTTCTAAAACTACGTGAACTAAACACACTGACTGTTAAAGCATTTGGTCGTTTCCCTCCTAACCACGGTTCTGTAAAAGAACCATTTAGTGACTGAAAAGCTTTTCCGGTTGATTGAAACCTGAAACTAAGCCTTTGTCCATCTCCGGCAGGAAGTGGCCGCCATGCACTTTTATTGGGGATATTCCGAAGTGAAAAATTATTAAAAGCTACCCCAACACTACCAACTATAGTATTACCTCCCCATCCTGCCGACAGTTCTAATTGGTCTGATGACTTTTCGACTACTTGATACTCAATGTCCACTGTTCCTTTAGCCGGATTGGGAATCGGGGTGATTTGTATTTGCTCCGGGTCGAAAAAGCCAAGGTTGGCTATCTCTCTTTGAGAACGGATAATATCTGAGCGGCTGAATTTACTTCCGGGTAAAGTTCGAAGCTCCCGACGAATAACGTGCTCGTTTGTTTTATCATTACCTGTAATAATGATTTTTGAAATTGTAGCTTGCGGACCTTCATAAACATTAATCACTAAATCTATCGAGTCTCCGACTACTGCTTTTTCAATTGGGGTAACGTTAAAAAACAAATAACCGTCGTCCATATACAATGAACTGACATCGTTACCATTGGGGTCAATAGATAAACGGGTTTCTAATCTTGTTTTGTTATACACATCCCCCTTATCAATATTCAGAATTGCGTTCAATTGCTCATCTGTATATTTGGTATTCCCTCGCCAAGCTATATCTCTTATATAATAACGATTACCTTCTTCTAATCGAATTTCAAGTTTAATATTTTTATTGTCAATGACATAAACTGTATCAGATACGATTCGGGCATCTCGATAGCCCTTTTCATGGTAATAGGAAATCATTTTCAGTTTATCTTTTTCAAAATCGTCTTCTATTAATTTTGACGAAGTGAATAGTTTGAACCGGAAAATGTTATCATCAATGTATGTTAGAATATCTCCAAAATTCAAATTACCAAGCAACTCAATCGGATTACTTTTTACCAAATCCTTTGCTATGGTAACCGGTGCTTTGGTGTTAATTTTTAGTTTCTCTTTGGTATCTTTCAGTTGCTTTTTAAGACTTCTGGATGTAACGAATTCGTTTCCGACAAACACTATCTCATCAATTTTTACTTTACTGCCTCTGGTAATATCAAATTGCAAAACAACGCTATTGCTAAACAAAGGATCGGATGATTGTTCAACAACAACTTGGGCATTTAGAAATCCTTTTTTACGGTAAAAATCAAGTATGCTGTTTTGAGCGTTGTTTAACAGGTTTTGGGTAACTATACGTCCTTTAATTAAGGCGAGTTTTTCTCTCAAATCATCTTCTTCCCCTTTTTTCACCCCGCTAAAACTGTATTTTGACAATCTTACCCTTTCAGTCAACCTGATTTCGAGAAATACAATTTCATTGACAACTTTAGTCGCTAATATTTTAACATCAGAAAAAAGCCCTTGTCGCCAAAGGGCTTTAATGGCATTTGGAATGTCATCACCCGGGATGGAAATTTTATCGCCAATATTTAAACCGGTATATGAAATTAACACGACTTCATCTACGTATTTTGTGCCGGTTACCGTGATCCCACCTATTTCATAAGTGGATGGCTTTTCATAGCTTATAATGGAAGGAATACTTAAAGTATCTTGTGCAGTCAAAGAATTGAAAGACAAAAATGTAAAAATAAGCAATAGAGATATGCGAATAATGGGTCTTATCATTAGTGATAACAGTTTCTGTAAGTTGTTGTGTGTAAACGGATTAAATGAAGCAGTATTGCTTTTTAAGAAGCAAAGATACGATAGAAGGACTATTTATCGGGGGTTATTTTACCAAACCTCCTATCACGATTTTGGTAAGCAATAATAGCCTTATGTAATTCTTCTTCATCAAAATCGGGCCAATATTTTTCGGTAAAGAAAAATTCGGTATATGCAATTTGCCAAAGCAAATAGTTGCTAATTCGTTGTTCGCCACTGGTTCGAATCAATAATTCGGGGTCGGGGATGTCTCGTGTACAAAGATGTTGACTGATGACTTGTTCATTTACGTCTTCTACGGTTAATCGGCCATTGGCTACTTCTTGGCATATTTGTTTGACCGCCTCCGTTATTTCCCATCTTGAACTGTAGCTGATTGCCAATGTAAGTGTTAGCTTAGTATTGTTTTTGGTCAATTCCATTGCGCTGTTTAATTCCCGGAAACACTTTGGCGGCAGCATTGCTAAATTACCAATCGCTCTTAGGCGAATATTGTTTTTGTTCAGTTGATTGGTTTCTTTTCTGATGGTATGAACCAACAATTCCATCAAAGCACTTACTTCAAACGAAGGGCGACCCCAGTTTTCGGTTGAAAAAGCATACAGGGTTAAATAAGGAATATTCAACTTTGTACAGGCTTCAGTGATGTTTCTAACTGACTGAACACCTTTTTGATGTCCAAAAATTCTATTCTTTCCTTGTTGTTTCGCCCAACGGCCGTTTCCGTCCATGATGACAGCAATATGCTGCGGCAAACGTTCAATATCTATTTGCTCTTTATTGCTCACTTTTGCAGATAAAAGGGGTTCGTACAAGGAATTTGGAAATAAGGCACAAAGTTAGCAGGATTTACAAAGTTTTTAGGAATGTTCTGTTTGATATAATTGTGCCGGCTTTATAGTTGTGTCCTTTAATAGACTTGGTTGCATGTAAAAATGATAGTTTAGTGGTTTTATTTAAAATAATAGCCGCTCCTTAAGCTATAAGAAGCGGCTATTATTAAACTTGTTGGGAAACCAAAAAATCGAGATGGGTTACTTCAACTACCGTACTATCACTTTTTCGTTAAATAACTGCTCTCCATTGCTGACAGATAACATGTAAATACCCTGTGGAAGTTTATTCATCATATTAAATTGATGAGTAAATGCCCTAGCATTGAATTGTTCTGCATGATAAACAAGTTTACCGGCAATGTTATACAATCGAATATCATAATCGCCTGAAACTTTAGAGTCTATTGAAAGGCTAAATGACCCTTGATTAGGATTGGGAGCTATTGTACAACTAAACTGATTACTATTTACCGATTGGTTTAAACCAACGCAATTCTCATAAGAAATAGTTACCGGAGTGCGAATACCTGTACAGGTAAAATCATATTCTTGTACTTCCCAATCGTAGAAATAGTAATAGTAGTAGGCACTATTTGCAGGGTCGTCATAATTTGAAGCCTTGATGGAAAGAAGACCCGGGGTAATATATGGGAAAATAACCCCTGTATTGTTTCGATACATATTTGGGTGCGCAGCGGTGCCCAATTGTAGGTCTGTGCCTGTTGGTACGTCCATGTTTAAAATCACGCGGCTTTCACCATTGGGAACAAAAACGGTTAATTGCTGTAAAATATCACCAGCACTATTGCGCACTTGAAAAGTTCTGTCGCCTTCGCCGGTGGTGTAAACCTTAATAGATTTAAGTATAAAAGGTTTGTAGGAATCGAAAATCATGTAGCCATTGTAAATGGCACCATTTACACCCCCGTTACCTATGGTGTTATCATGCGGTTCATTAAAGTTTTCCGCACCTTCAAACAATCGGGTATTTTCTACGAAATAGGTTGTGTTTTCTGAGATTTCGGGGGTAACAAATGTATTTCCTGTAAAAAGGGGTTCTATTGCGGTTTCTGAATCATACCATTTGACTTCACCTTCGGCTTCTGCCGTAATCGTTACGGGTGTGGGCGTACAAACTACGGTTTCAATATCTGCACTGATGGCATCTACTTTTGCATCCAATACTTCGACATTGATGGGGGCAGAAACAATCGTGCTGCACGCTGTTTGAATGTTTACATGATATGTACCCGATTCGGTTACCAAAATATTAGAGGTAGTTTCACCGGTTGACCAAATATATGATTCGCCTGCCGTTGCTTGTAATTCCAAGGATTCGCCGCGACAAAAAGTAGTCGGGCCGTTTATGTTTACAATATTGGTGGGTTCAACATTTTGTTTAGTGAGCGTTATCGGCACTGCGGTAACGTTGTTTGTCTCATTCGTTTCTATAAAATGATTATCGGGGTCCACGACTACTACCAAATAATAATCACCATTACAAACACCGTCCGGGATAGGAATTCCCATTCCCTCTAAATAGTGGTGATAGATATCGGTAAATCCGGCGGAAATACCTTGGTCGAAACCACAACTGTATTCACCACCGCCTAAACCATAGTTTACCTGATTAGCACTCGTTACCACTTGGTCATTGTCGTTCACACAATAGCCGTTGTAATAATTGCAAGAGCCGTAATCCATTAAACAGAAGCCGGTTTTCGCTCCTTCGGCTACAATTGGCCAATCTAAGGGGTTATCCACTCCTTGAATAGGGGTGCGGATAGAAAATATACACCAATTATCAACGTGCATGTGGCCATGGGTTGGGTGATAGGTCATTGACCCTGCCCATCGTTCGTAATTGATCATGCCGTTTCCTTCTTTTCTGTAAACTTTTTGCTTGACAAGCTGACGGGGATAAGTTCCATCGGGACATGTTCCCGACATGCCGCCGGGGCTATAAAGCGTATCTTCACCACAAACAAAATAGTTGGATGACAAAACTTGTAAAGGTCCGAAACCGATATTGGGCGTTGAAACCGATATACGGAGTTCTCCTAAAACTTCGGGATTTAATTCGGCACTGTACAGCAAGCTTTCGGTTACTCTTAAATCGGGGTACAAATCGCAAGTGTCTATACCGGTGGGGCATAAGCAACTTGTTCCATTGGTAGTGTTACATTGGGCATTGGCAAATTGTGAAACAATAGCCAAAAGTAAGACGAGTAAACTTTTTTTCATTTTAGTTGAAATAAAGGATAAAGAAATGGCAATAAACGTGGAGCTAAGATGCTGCAATATTAAGCATTTTTCAGCAAAACATTTGTGGTTGTTCCTTTTGTAGTGAATAATACTACCTTTACAAGCAGTTGTGACGATACTATGAAAAAACAGCACCAATATCCATTGCTTGAAGGGCTGATGACCTCTCTTGAAAGTGAGGGTTTTGCTATCAGTTTGGATATGATTATTCGTATCCAAGGCATATTGGAAACTCAAGGCAGTCAATATCGCGCGCAACCCGAAAACTTGAAGCGCATTCTTTGCCCCATTATAGCAAAAAGCGATGTGGAGCAACAAAAATTCTACCGCATTTTTGATACTTGGTTTACCCAATTACAAAAAGACCAAGACCCTCCTACCCTACCCCTCAGCCCCGAAGATCATGTTCCGGCAAGAATAAGATTGCGGACGGTTTTTATTGGGGTTATTTTATTTGCTGTCCTGTTTTTCACCGCCTTGGCCGGATGGATTTACTACAAAGCAAATCAAACACAGAACGAACCACCCCAAACCAACACTCCCTCACCGGAGGGAAAGAAGTCCGACTGCCCTAGCGTAGAAAAACCCCCATCGGATTTCACAGTTTCAGCAACTCAGGCTAATGTTGGCGATACCATTTACTTTACCCTTGGGCCTGAAGTTGAAAAACTAAAAAACGACTTAGTAATTAAATGGTACTTGGGGGATGGGGATAGTATTTTGACCGATGAAAGCACTATTCAGCATAGTTTTCAACAAGCAGGTATTTATTGGGTGTTTTTGGCCGCCGGGTATAAAAACACGAACTATTGCTATACTTATTCTCAACAAGCCATACAAATTTCTCACCCCGACAGTAAAATTACTTTACCCGAATTGGCTTACCTCAGCCCGGTCATAGATACTGAACCTTTTACTTCGGAATATAATTGGTTTAGGGCTTTACTCGCTTTGTTCATCATCTCAATTCCTTTGTTGAGCATTGCTTATTTACTACAATGGTATAAGCGGTTGAAACAAAACGCTGCGGCAGCGGCAAATACGATTATTCAACAAAAACGGAAAGAGGAAGCCTTGGCAAATGCCAAAGGGGGGAAAGGCGCACCGTTTAATCTTGTATTTTCGGCGCAAAACCACCATATTGAGGTCGTTCAGGAAATTTACGAGGTGTCTAATGCCCTTCGGCAAAGGCAATTGGCCGATGTGCTCGTTTTAGATATTAGGGATACCATTTACCAAACCATCCGAGCCGGTGGGATGCCTAAAGTATCCTATCGCTTTTTGTCCGAACCGACCGAATATTTGGCGTTGATTGACCATACTACCCGAAACGATCATCGGGCACAACTTTTTGAAAGTTGGATGGATACGATGGCGATGGAAAATGTGAATGTGGTCAAATATTTTTTCAGACATGACCCGCGTGTCTGTTGGGGAAAGGATTTTCCGGATGGCATTTCGATTGAAACGCTTTTTCAACGATACCCCGAACATCGGTTGATAGTGATGAGTAATGCCAATTACCTCCTTCAACCCTTTCGCGCAGAGCTTAAAGATTGGGCCTTGACTTGTTTTGAAGGTTGGTCTCGAAAAATATTGGTTACGCCTACCGAGCCTGCGGAATGGAGCTATCAAGAAAAGTTGTTGAGCAAAATAATGACGATTGTCCCCGCCAACAAACAAGGGCAATTGGCATTGGCTGAATTGCTTTCGGCCGATGAAACGACAGATTTTACCAAATTGCGTACACGGTTTACCGTTTCGAGTATCACCATTCCCGTTCCGGTCAGTGCCCAACAAACTGCTGAAGATATTGATTGGGATGCGCTGATGCAATACCTTACCTTATTTAATGAGGAAGGTGTTGCTAATTCCGACTTGTATCTTTTGCTTTGTGCCTCTGCTGCTTATTCGCCATTGACTTGGGAAATGACTTTGGCATTGGCTAAAGCATTGGCAGACAACGGATTGATACAAAAAAGCACGTTGGCGCATCATCATTTGCTGCGTTTGTTTAATCTTCCTTGGATGCAGGAAGGGGTTATTCCCGAAGATGTTCGTCTTCGTTTGGAGGAAGATTTATCGCAAAACATTGCGGCGGAATTGATTGTGCGGCAAACGATTATTGCACAACTCGACAGTTTGAATTTACCGCCCAATTCATTGGCATTGCGCAAGCAACAACAGCAACTTGGCTTGCAAATGATTGCTACCGAAAATGCCTTAACCAATGCCGATAACCCTACCCGACATAGCAACCTATATAAAGGCAATACCAATAATTTTACCAAGCAACAACAAACGGAGCAGACCTTGATGCAGGAAGAAACGGCTCAAGCCCCTGCCGTCAATCAAGATGAGTTGTTGACAAAAATACGCAATTGGTTTACCGAGCGTCTGTCTGACAATGCTAAACCTACTGCCGAAGTTCCTGAATTTGAATCGCTTTATCAACAAGAGTTGCGAGACCGAAAT
Organism: uncultured Bacteroidota bacterium; assembly: GCA_937907475.1. Taxonomy (GTDB): domain Bacteria; phylum Bacteroidota; class Bacteroidia; order Chitinophagales; family UBA2359; genus UBA2359. The sequence continues at coordinate 67,002 of CALCIK010000155.1, forward strand.
CAATGGAAATTGTCGGCGCAACAGTTGAAACAGCAGTGGTGGCAGTTGAAATATCGGAATTGGGTGAATTATGCCACGCTACTTAGTATTTTGGTGCTGTGGCTTTCGACTTTGTCCTTCACTTCTACGGAGTTGGTTAATAAAACGCCTGCTGTTTTGAATAATTTGGGGGTAGAGGTCTTTGCTAAGAATGAATTGGATAGCGCATTGGCTTATTTCGACCAATCCCATCGTTTAGACACGAGCTATTTTATTGCCCGAAACAATTTGGCATTGATCAATTACCGTCAAGGAATTGCCAATTATTACGCCAATTTACCCGAACAGGCCATCGCTAAATTTCAAAACACGGCCAAATTGGTGTTAAACTCGGATGTGGGGTTACATGCCTTGCATCATATCGGGGTTTGTCATTTTCAGTTGGGTGCTACCGACAGTTCTAAATATTATTACGACCGGATTGCGGAAACCGATACGGCTTATTTTTACCGCTTCATCCCTAATCTTGCCGTTTTGTTGGGCATTAAACAAATGAGCGAAAAGGATTTCCCTCCACGCTCGTCTGCACCGACCGCCGGCATTGCCGAACCGAGGGGGATGGCGTTTTCGATAGATGGTAATTTCTTATTGACAGGGGCATCGAGCAATGATGCGGCTCTTTTATCGGTACCTTCCATGCAAGTGGCTTACCTGCTGCAAGGGCATAGTGCTCCGGTTTGGAATTTCACCTATTCCAATAATATGCAGTATGCCCTGACGGGAAGTTTAGACCATAGTGCCAAGCTTTGGAACACCAAAAATCAATACGAACTGGAGCATGTTTTTGAAGGACATGCCGAAGCGGTCTTATCGGTGGTATTTTCGCCATCGGGCTTTTTTGCGCTGACGGGCAGTAAGGATAAAACGGTCAAAGTGTGGAACCTTGCCACCAAAGAAAACATCCACACCTTTACCGATCACACCGGCCCGGTTTGGTCGGTTGGTTATTCACCCGATGGCAAGTTTATCGTTACCACAAGTGCCGATGGCGTGGTTTATATTTACAACAGCACAGATTTTTCCCAAGTTAAACAACTTACGGAGCATTATAGTGGGGTGATGGCGGCAGCCTTTTCGCCCATTGGCGACCAATTGGCAACGGGAAGTGCCGATGGAATTATTAATTTATGGAAAATACCTTCTTTTGAATTGAATTTGTCCTTTACAGCCGACACGAACGGCGTGAGTTCCCTCTCCTATTCGCCCGATGGCAGTTATTTATTGGCCGGTGCGGCGGGGAAAAATATTGGCACTTACATCAACGATCAACACACCTCCGAAGGGGATTATATTACCGGCTCCGATGTTTCACAATCGGAAAACGACCCAATGGAAGGCACGGTGCATTTGTTTACCACCGATTGGGGAAGTGCCATTAAAACCTTTCCCGGAGCAAAAGCCGCCTTTTCGCCCGATGGACAGTTTATTGCGATTGCCCAAAACAAACGCATTCACCTACACTACGCCAATCTATATGTCGCCATGAAAGCCCCCGATTTGTGCTATAACAAATATTGCGGCGAACAAGGCACTTGCAACCCTCAAACGGGCTTGTGCGATTGTAGAAACGGCTATACCGGCGAACATTGTGAAATTCCGCCGCCCATAGACGACCCCTGCAAGAACATTAATTGCGGGGCAAACAGCACTTGCGTGAATGGTACTTGCCGATGCAAAAATGGCTATACGGGTAATCGGTGTCAAACCCCTCCTCCCGCTCAAGACCCTTGCCGCAATATAAATTGTGGACTTTATGGCACTTGCGTGAACGGCATTTGCCAATGCAGAGACGGTTATACGGGCAATCGTTGCCAAACACCACCGAATGTTCAAGACCCCTGTCGCAATATCAATTGTGGGCAACACGGTACTTGTGTGGATGGTAAATGCCAATGTAAAGATGGCTACACAGGCGAGCGTTGTCAAACCCCACCCGACTTGTGTAAGGGGATCAATTGCGGGGCGTATGGCGATTGCAACCCACAAACAGGGAAATGCGATTGCAGAAACGGCTATACGGGCGACCGATGCCAAACCCCTCCTGCCGACACCCCTGTTCAACAAACGACACAGCAAGTCCGTCAACAAGCGTTGATACAAAATTTAAGTGATGGCAAAAAGTTCGATTTTGTGGACACTAAATTTACCGAGAACTTGTTGCGAGTTCGCAATGGCGGAAAATGGTTTTATGTGAATGAGCAGGGCAACCCTGCTTATCCAAACACCTATTTTGACGAAGCAGGCGATTTTGTTGGCGGCCGCGCCAAGGTAAAACTATCCGGCTATACCTTTTATATCAATCGAAACGGCAAATGTGTCGCCGATTGCCCCAAAGACCCGAATGTGTATAGAGAGCCATCGGGAAAATAACCGGTGGAAGATTGTCAATTGTGAATGGTCAATTGTGAATGGTGAATCCATAAATCCCTCTCTCCTCTCCCACTCTGCCCGTCATTTGACCATTCACCATTCACAATTCACAATTGACCATTCACCATTCACCATTCACAATTCACAATTGACCATTCACAAGATTCGCCCTGTCCGGTTTTTCGGGTAAATGCCTATTGGATTGGGGCAACCCACTTTGCAAAACAAAGAAATTTCGTTAGGAAACTAGATTTGTAGCATTTCGGAGGGAGATAGTTCATGTATGAGGGTATTTACCCAATCCGCAGCAACCTTTCTCCTAAAAACACTGTGATAGTGATGAGTTATAAGTTATGAGTTATGAAATGCAATACGCGATGGGAAATGGGATATTACAATTGAATAACAATGAATATTTACCCCTAATACAAGGGAAAGGGCATAGCCTGCTCCGAGTTCTATTCTTTCGGGTGATTCCTTCTACTATTCTTTTTGGAACGCGGATGACACGGATGCTAGCAACGCGGATAAATACAGCTTTTTAATAAAAAGAAAAAATCCGAGTCATCCGCGTTTGAAGACCCGCGTCATCCGCGTTCTATTCTTTCAGTGAATCCGAGATCTATTCTTTCGGGTGATTCCTTATATTATTCTTTTTGGAACGCGGATGACACGGATGCTAGCAATGCGGACAAACATTGATCTTTAATAAAAAGAAAAAATCCGAATCATCTGCTTTCTATTCCCTTTGGAACACTGATGAAACAGATGCTAAAAGCGAAGTCTTCTTTATCCTAAGTCGTTGCATTCAAATCATCAATAGAAAAGATTCCACAAGCTAAAGCCCTTCACCCTTTAATCCTCTAAAGGGGACTTTTACCTACTTGGTGATTTCAAGATTCCACAGGTTGAAGCCGGTGGCAATTGATATTTATTCCTTTGCTTCTATGGCAATAGCATTTCAACAACCAAAGCATCAATAGCCCCCAGCTTTAGATGGGGGAAAAGGGATAGCATCAATTGTATAATTTAGACTTTGGACAAAATTTTGATAGCTACTCAGTAAAAGAGGCAGTACAAA
>CALCIK010000156.1 GCA_937907475.1 uncultured Bacteroidota bacterium
TTTGCATCACTGGGGCAAACATACGAGGTAATAAGGTTGATGATATGATTCCGGCATATACCGGAATCTCTGTTACTAAGGTAATTAAGGTAGGCGCAAGACATCGGATGTCTCGCAGACATCCGATGTCTGATAAAATTAAAAATTGGTTTGTAGCCTTGTTTTTTCCAACCTGAATAAATCTGCGAACCATTGAAGGTTACAAAGCATGTAGTTTATGGATAGCTTCTTGAAGGGCTTCCTTACAAAGAGAATGTATTTCTATCTGTTGCCGTTGCAGCAGGGGCAGTAAAGCGCGTTTGTCGTTTAACTTTGTAAGCAGTAGGATGGCATGATGACGGGTTAAAATGGCTTCATGGTTTAACACTGCAATCAGCGGCTCTACTGTGGCATCGCCCATTTTGAGTAAAATTTCTGCCGCACATTGGCGTATGTGTTTATGGGTACTGTTTAGGGTATCAATGAGCGCGGGAATGCAGCGTAAATCGTTAAAAAGACCCAAAGCCTCTACTGCGTTGTACAGTCCGGATTCATTAAAATATCGCTTGGTTGCTAAAAACTCTATTAAAGGCTCTACCGATTGGGTATCGCCTAAATAGCCTAATACATAGGCGGCAGCTGCCTGCACATTCAAATTTTCATCGTTTAACAAAATATATATCAATGGCTCAACGGCACGGACATCGGCTAATTTGCCGAGTGATTTTACGGCAGAAATGCGAACTTGAGAGTGATTATCGTTGAGCAGAAGGATGAGCGGCTCGAATGAGCGGACATCGGGTATATTTGCCAAAGCTTCGGCGGCGGCGCTGCGAATCCAATGAAAAGGGTCTTTCAATACTTCAATCAGCGGCTCAACTATGCTTTGATCGCCAATCATGTTCAGGGTTTCTACGGCTTCTTTTCGCACACCTCTATCTTCATCCTGCAAAGCATCTACCAAACCGGGAAGCACCGATTTGTCTTTAATCATTCGCAAATTGTATGCGGCTGAAGAACGAAGTTCCGACCAAAAGGGCGCGCGCAGAAAATACAGTAAAACGGGTATTTTCATCCATTCATCGTAGTACCTGTTAGCTAACACCCCCATATCTAAATTCTTTTCGATGATGCCGGCTAATTCTTCTTCGTATTGTGCTTTTGACGGCTTAAACCAACGCGCAAAAAGCTGCGTAAAGGCTTGGCATTTGGGATAGGGCAACTGTTTGGGCATTTTGAATCCTCTGAGCTTTTGTAGTTGCTGAACAACAGATTGCCAATGTTTTGGGGAAGATGCGCACAATAAAGGCATGTATGCCATGAATGTGAGACGGTAGGGCAAAAATCTAATTTCTGCATCAATGCTGCGAAGCTCCTTTCTGTCAAAAGTAAGCAGCAGGGCAGCCTCCGGCAATTCCCAAACCGGGCATTGGTATTCGAGGAGTTCGCCAAATACGGTGAAGCGTAGATGTATGGTAACGGCAACTTTCCCAACGGGCAGATGTACCGTAGCTTCTCCTATATATTGTGGGGGGATGTTGGTGGTTAGGAGGGTTGGCATGGGTTAGGAGTTGGTGATCTTTTGGAGGGCATATTTGATGTGGATAATTAGTAGGTCATACGCTTCGGTCTCTAATTTGTTTTGCAACAACTGTATGGTCTGTTCATCTCCTAATTTACCTAATGCTGCGAGTGCGGCAAATTGCACATAAATATCTTTATCATCCAATACGTTTTCGAGTGGCTCTTTGGCACGAGGATCTTGTATTGAGTTCAAAGCATAAACCGCAGACTTCCTGACATCGCTATCAGTATCCTTTAAAGCAACAATCAAATAGGGCACAGCACGGGGATCGGCTAATTTTTTTAAGGAGTCCGCAGCCTTTTGGCGTACAAAAGCTGTTTTATCTGCTAATGCAATTATCAGAGCATCAACAGCACGGGGATTACTTATCGCACCTAAGGCTCCGGCAGCAGTGCCTCTTACACCTTCATTTTTATCTGATAAAGCGATGATCAGGGGTTCGACGGCGTGGACACTTCTTACTTTTTCCAAAGCTTCGGCGGCAGCTTCCCGCACAACTGCATATCTATCAGACAAAGCCGTTATCAACGGTTGCACCACGTCCGGCTCTTTAAATTCAGCTAAGGCAATAGCTGCAAATTCCCGTTTGTTCTTGTTTTTATCTGCCAATGCCTGTATCAGTGGTGCTAAAGCAGCAGTTTCTAAATTGGATATAGCTTTGAGAACAGACTTCCTGACAAATCCTTCTTTATCTGAAATAGCATTTATCAGGGGTTCAATAGCGCGAATGTCCTTAATCATTCCCAAGGCCTCGGCAGCATTGCTCCGAACTTGCCAAACCTTGTCTTTTAAAGCATCTATTAATGGTATTACAGCAGTTGAATCTCCAATCAATTTTAACGCTGATGAAACAGCTATACGCAAATAATCGTTTTTAGATGAAAAAGCTGCTAACAACGGAGTGATTGCACGCGAATCACCTATTTTACCCAAAGCTTCTGCGGAAAAAATTTTTACCGATGTACTATTATTGTTTAAGGTACCAATCAGAGGCTCTACCGCACAAGAATCTTGTAATTTTCCTAAAGCGAAAGCGCTATACCCCCGCACTTCCTCATTTTTGTCGGTTAAGGCATTTATCAATGCGTAAACGGCAGAGGTATCTCCTATCTCGCCCAAAGATTCGGCGGCCAACATGCGTACCGATTTTTTATTGTCAGACAAAGCAGTAATCAATGCGGCAACAACCTCCGGAAGTTTAATTAACCCTAATCCGATAGCCGCAGCTTTGCGGACAGTTTTCCTTTTGCTTGTTAAAGCTGCTAACAAAGCCGGTATTGCCCTATCGCAGGCCAATTTGCCTAAACCCTCGGCAGCTTTTTTGCTTACTTCATGATGTTTATCGTACAAAGCTGTAATTAATGGTTCTAAGACAAGAGGGTCTTCTAAATCTCCTAATTCTGAAGCAGCAGATATCCGGTTATCAACCGAACCCACTACCAAATTGTATAACAGATATTGAAATTGAAGTTCATTTATTTCGAATAATATATTCAAATCTACTTGTTCCCGGATAATTTCGTCAATAGCATAGTGGACGGGTGTTACCGGTAGCGTGTATAAATCTTGCCTTTGCTTGAGGTGGGTTAATGTTTCCCTCACTACATCCCAGCAAGCATCAAACTCAAGGTATTTGTCCTCAAACGCTAATAAAATCAAACGGTAGGGCATAAATTTGATTTCCGCATCAATGCTACTCACCCCCTTTGCCCCAAAAGTAAGCAGCAGGGCAGTCTTGGGCATTTCCAAATCCGTACATTGATATTCTAGGAGTTCGCCAAATACGGTGAAGCGTAGATGTATGGTTATTGCAACCCTTCCGATGGGGACTTTTACTGTGGCTTCTCCTATGTAATTTTCAGGGATGTTGGTGGTGAGGAGGATGGGCATGGGTTATGAGTTGGTGAGTTTTTGGAGGGCTTCTTCGATAGCAGTTCTGCAACTGATGATTGTTTCGGTTTCAAGTTTTTTTCGCAGAGGTTCAATAGCACGGGAATCTCCAATCTCCCCCAACAGCTTTACCGAAGTTTGTCTGACCGTATAATCATAACTATCTAACAAATTTATCACGGGACTTACTGCCTTAGAACCCAATTTCACAATAGCTTCCTCGCACATAAAGTCGTAAAAAGGTCTCTTTTTAATTGCAAAAATCAACCTGTCAAGTCCCCGGTCATCACCAAGTTTTCCCAAAGCTATTGCGGCGTAATCGGCAACTTCTTTGCTTTTATCGTTCAGCAATTTTACTAAATGCGGAGCTGTTTCCGGCCGGTTAAGTTTCATTAAAGCCCTTACTGTACTAAGCCGAACATCGTAGCTTTTATCTTTCAACATTTTGAGAGCCGGCCCAATTGCCCGATCACCGTCTGATTGGCAGAGCGTTTCAATGGCGCTTGCCCGCACCCATTCGTCTTTATCTTCCAAAAGAGGAAGAAGGGGTTCAAAAGCACTTTTATCGGCGAAAAAAAACAAGGAACGGGCAGCCTGACTTCTCATTCTTTCGTCAGAATCACTAAGCACCGCTATAAGCGGACCGATTGCACGTTTGTCGGCTAAACGTAGTAATTCATTGGCCGCATGACAACGGGCAGGATGTGTCCGATGTCGCATCAACTTAATTATAGTCGCTACTGCATTTTTACCGGGCTTAGACAATGCCTGAATCAGGTAAAAAACAACCGTTTTATCTTCGTTTTCCATTAACGTTAATAGTTCTTTTACCGAATAATAATTCCAAAGAATGCTGATCGTTCGCGCTAAATGTATTTTGGAATTCAAGTCAGCTATATTCTGCGTTTTAAAATTCATAAAGGCGGCCATCAGTTCTTTTGCCGCCGGTTTTCCTATTGCTTTCAGGGCTTCGGCAATGGCAGGTGAAAACGACTTGTCTGGGTTTTTGATGATATATTCTATATATGGAACTATGGCTCTCTCATCGCGAAAAGCACTTAATGCTCTAGCTGCTGAAGTTCTGATGATGTAATCGCGATGTTTAAGACATTTAATCAATAGTAAGACAGCATAATTATCTTTTTTTCCCAAAGCGACAATACCCTCTGCTGCTTGACCTTTGTAATACCAGTCATTCCGCTTAAATACAGACACCAAATTAACATAACCCCTATCATCGCCCATCATTGCTAATGTATAGCTCGCCTCAAATTGTAAATAATCCGATCCATTCAGACATTCGGCAATAGCAGGTATTGCTGCGGTAATGTTATACACTCTGAACAGTTTCATAATTGTTTGACTGACTGATGTGTTTTTACCCCCCAAGACGGCAATCAAAGCAGGATATGCTTGTTCAATACCATGAACAATCATATTAAATATAGCCTCACGGGTAACATTTTCTTCTTCACCGGGATTGTATTTTAGTAGAAATTGGAAGTTGTGGTCGTAAGCAGTTAAATCTATAAGCTCATTTAATATTTGATTATTAAAAGGAGAATCGTAGTATTTCAGTCTGTTTATAATAAATTTAATGCCATGAATATTTTTCAATTTGGTCAGAGCTAATGCAGCGAGAGTTCTTACCTTATCCCGATCGGATTCGTTCATTAGAGTTAACAACTGAACAACAGAATCCCGATTATTTAATGTTCCTAAAGCAGATACGGCGTTTCTGGAAATACGATCATTGGAATCGTGCAACAAGTTTATCAAAAGCGGAGTTGCCCGTACATCACCCGAGTGTCCTAAAACGAATATTGTTTTGATTATTAAATCTATATTTGTGCTTTTCAGCGATTCTATGATAACCGGCAGTAAAGGGGTGATCTCAACACCATAGCACCGGCCCATTACTCCTACTCGATCCTCATCTTTTCCGATGCTGTATTCATAAAGCAGTGTGTAGGGCTTCAACATCCTGTTGCGAGTTTCAGGAGACATTTTGGCGTTAACAATTTCACGAGCAATATCACTTTGAGGGGTAAGTTTCAGCTTAAATAAATCTTTGCCCTGCCTAAGACTGATGAGGTTATTTTTTACCCCCTGCCAAGGGTTCTTGTTGTCATATTTTTTCTTGCTTTCAAACGCCATAATCAACAACCTGTAAGGGAGATAGGCAAACTCTGCCTTTATGAAATTCAATTCACTCGACGAAAAAGTAAGCCGTAAAGCTGCTTCAGGCATCTCTGTCTCCAAACATTTGTAGGACAGCAGTTCGCCAAATACTGTGTAACGAGAGTGTATTGTTATGTTTTTGTTCCCAACCGGAAGTTTTAAATAGGCTTCTCCTATGTAATTTTCAGGGATATTGGTGGTGAGGAGGATGGGCATGGGTTAGGAGTTGGTGCGGGTAAATGAATGGGTAGTTTACTTGGGTGATTAGGTATATGCAAAGTTAGGAAATTATGGATATTCATTGATTCCTCCGGCTTAAGACGGAGGCAATTCATCCTCAACCCAACCGCCTAAAGACAATAACCTCAAATAAATAGAAATTTATTGCAGGAGGTAGTTTTATTGTTATCCAATTGATAAAAGTGTCCAGTCAAAAATTTTGTAAAAAGGAGGTAGCTTGCAGCATTAGAATAGGTGTATTTAAACAAAAGCGTTATTTTTGTTCAAAAAACATTAACTTTACCTTTATGGATATTACAAATACCCCTCAGCGAGTATCAATTGATGCAGGAGGAGTCGGCCTTGTTGAGAAGTACAGAGCTACTGGAAAAAATGAATCGCTTGGTAGATTTATTATTTCAGGCAAAGTGTGGCCTGTATATGCAGGATTACACCGAGGATTTAACAGCATATTCCCTTAACAACGCATCGGAAAAAGAAGAACACAACTCATAACTTATAACTCATAACTCATAACTCCATCATGAACGTAGTCAGAATAGCGGGTGCGCAAGGTTTTTATGGCGATAGTCCGATGGCTGCCCTGTCTATAGTTGCCCAAAAAGGGGCGGACTATTTGGTACACGATGCCTTGGCAGAGCTGACCCTTTCCATTCTGCAAAAGGACCGATTGACCGACCCTAACTTGGGGTATGCCCGCGACATTGAAACGCTGGCAAAGTTCCTTATCCCGATGGCACACCAACACGGCATACGGATCGTTACCAACTCGGGGGGATTGAATCCCGAAAGTGCTGCTCAAAAAGTAGCCGCCATCCTCCAACAACAAGGCATCACCGGTTATAAAATCGCCATCATCACCGGCGACGACCTATTGGAAAGATTGCCCGAGTTGCAAAAAAACGGGCACGAACTCCGGCATTTAGATACCGATTTACCATTTTCGGTCAACAAATTCCCTATCTCCCATGCCAATGTATATACCGGAGCAAAATCCATAGCCGATGCCTTAGACCAAGGGGCCAACCTGATATTGGCAGGCCGCGTGGCAGACCCCTGCCTAACCCTTGGCATTTTAGTACACCATTTTAAATGGAAGCTAAACAGCGACCTCAACCAAGCCGATCTCGACCGTTTGGCAAGCGGCATCGCCATAGGGCATTTATTGGAGTGCGGCGGTCAGGCATCAGGCGGCAACTCTTACGCAGAATGGCCAATGGATTACCCCATCAGCAATTTAGGTTACCCCATTGCACATGTTAGCGAAGACGGCAGTGCGGTGTTTACCAAACTGGAGTCAGAGGGCGGTAAAATGAGCCGAAACACGCTGAGGGAGCAGTTGGTCTATGAAATTCACAACCCCGCCCATTATATCACCCCCGATGTGATTGTTGACCTAACACAAATCCAATTGACCGAACTGGAACCTAACCATGTCAGGCTTAGTGGTGCAGTGGGGAAACCCCGCCCCGAAGCGTTGAAATTGGCCATCGGGTTAAACGAGGGGTTTATCAGCGAGCAATTGTTTTATTTCTCTTGGCCGTTTGCCTACCAAAAATGCCTTCGGTTTATTGAGGCGGTCAAAGAGATATGGCTGCGATTACCCCTTAAAATTGACCGCAAGGAATTTTCCATTTTGGGAATAAACGGCATTACCGGAAGCGAAGCCCCCATGCCCCCGTCAGAAGTGCTCGACCAAATGAACGAACTTGGAGTGCGCATCGCCATCAAACATACCGAGCCGCATGTAGGAAAAGTCGCCATCCAAGCCGTAACTTGCCTCGGACTGAACGGCCCTCCCGGCGTGGTGTCTATGCCTGCATGGGGTAAAACCAACCGGCTGCAATTAAGCCTGTGGCCAACGCTTATCCCTCGCAGTGAGGTAATGGAGCAGGTAAAAATCATTGACCTCTAAACCCTAACAATCATGAGTAAGACCATTAAATTAATAGACATAGCAGCCGCCCGTTCGGGCGATAAGAATGACGTTTGTAATATCGGTGTATTGGCCAGAACCCCCGAAGACTATCAACTGCTCAAGCAACACCTCAGTGCAGAGTTGGTAAAAGCCCATTTTGGCAGCCTCATACAAGGTGAGGTGGTTCGGTATGAGTGGGATTCCATAGAAGCCCTCAACTTTGTCTGCAACGGTGCTTTAGACGGTGGTGCCTCGCGCTCCATGCGAATGGATACCTTGGGTAAAAACTTTTCGAGCCACCTGCTGCGGATGGAATTGACTATAGAGGATTAAAACAAAACAGGGGTTGCCGAAACGAATGTTCAGCAACCCCTGTTAATTTAGGTATGGTTTAACGACTATTAGCGCATCAGCACTGTATTACCTTTTTGGGTGTATTCCACGCCGTCTTTAGAGATAGCGGTGGCATAATACACATAAGTGCCCACTTCTTGCAACTCCCCTTTGAAAGTGCCGTTCCAACCTTTGGTGATGTCGTTGGTTTCAAATACTTTGTTACCCCATCGGTTAAAAACAACAAACGTGACCAATTCCGTCACATTAAACGGAACGATGCGAAGTTCATCGTTCACCCCGTCTTCGTTGGGCGAGAAGCCACTAGGAATAAGCATATAACTATCCGATTTTACCGTAATGGTTACTTCATCCGAAAACAGACATCCTTTGTCAGTGGTGTTGGTTACGGTAAAAGTGGTGGTTTCCATCAACGTAACGGTAGGGTTGGCAGAGGTCGGGTCGGAGAACAATTGCGCTGGTTCCCATTGCAAGTTGGTTCCGCCGGTAATGCTAAACGTATGGCTGGTTCCTTCTAAAATCACTTTATCCGGGCCGGCATCAATGACCGGATTGGGCTGCAAGGTGTAGAAGTATTCGGTAATATTGCCGGCCGCATCCGTTCCGCGTCCGATGAAGGTTACTTCACTGTTGACTGCAGTCGTACTGAAAGAAGCACCGGAGCCTAAAACCGTATTCGGGTCATTGGCATTCACCCATGCAATCGTGGCAAAAGAACCGGGTACTGACAAGTTAATCTGATTACCTACCACAGCACAAAGGGTATCTAATATCGCATTTTGATTGAGCACCGTTACCGTTATATTGTCTTCGGCAAGGCAGGCGGCATCAAAAGCACTGCTAAGGAAATAGGTAGTAGTTACCGTTGGGGTTGCCACAGGGTTGGGGATGGTCAAACTGCTAAGCGAAGCATCAAAAGCCCAAGTATAGCCGCTTTGGTCGCCACCGCTACCGCTAAGAGTAACTGATTCACCCGCAAAAATAGTAACATCGTCTCCGGCTTTCAAGTCGGGCTGAGGAATAAGGGTAATAGAATATAATGCTCCGGCCGGTGTGTTAGGACCAACTCCCGAAGCCACATAAGTAACATTTGAACTGACAACGGCAGGAGGGGTAAAGGCATTACCGGTGGCTAATATATTTGCCGGATCACCTGCCACGTACCATTGTACATTGCTCAAAGTATCGGGGGCAGTCAAGGAGGGTTGAGTTCCTGAAATGACACACATCGTTTCTAAAACCGACACAGGAAGTACTGTTACGGTTACTTGGTCAAATCCTTGACAAGGGCCATTTTGTACGGTTAGGGTGTAGGTAGTCGTTACGGAAGGTGTAGCAGTAGGGGTAATGGCAAAGGGGTCACTCAACCCTGTTGCAGGAAACCAAACGATAAAGGTCGCATCGGCAACTCCTGTGCTGCCGTCTAATGTAGTGCCTTGGCCAACCTGTATGGTTTTGTCGGAACCGGCATCTACATCGGGTTGCGGGAAGACCGACCATTGGTATTGGTTAAATATGCTGAAACATTCCGTACCACCCACACCTGTTGCGGTATAAATGCCAAAAGAGTCGCCAACAGTAGCGGAATAGGAAGACCCAATAGCCAAAACGGTTCCGGGATCTGCGTCGCTTGTCCATTCATACTCCCCTTCTATGGCAGGGAACAATACTAAATTGGAGCCGACAGCGGCACATAAGGTATCGGTATAACTGATACCCGAGTCAAAAACGTTCGATTGTATGTGGTCAGAAATACCCAAGCCGGTGGTAGAGGCGGGCAATGGAATAAGTCCGAAAGTAGGTACATCGTCATCGGGGGTTAGAATCACGGTGATGTTTGTCCCGCCATCTTGGATGACGTAGAGCTTACCATTACTCCCCATTTCTATTTCCCCCAAACCGCTTATCCATCCCGTGCCTCCAAAAGGTGGTTGATAGCCGGTAAACAGTCCCGTTTCAAAATTATATTGAAAAAGGTTGGGTTGCCCGGTGGTGTACCAAAGGGTGAAATACATTTTGTTTCCGTTTGGCGAGAACTCAACACCAAAAGGGTTATTGCTGAAAGCCGTAGAGTTGAGCGTTACCGGAGAGCAAACTTCGCCATTAATCGGATCAAAATCGGCTAGAAATACTTGGCTAGACCAAGCGAAACAAGCACCGATACGTCCGCGATGATAGTCAAATTCTCCACGTCCGTCGTATCCTCCTACCGGCATCGGGTAAGGATGGAAGACAACGCCCGGAGCAATGCCGGTAGGGGTAATATGGTATTTGGTAAAACCCGTACCGCAGCGATAAGTTAAAAACCAATAGTCTTCGGTATTGGGTATTTGTACAACTTCCATGCCTTCCGAGTGGTTTGCATTGCTAATTAAGGTATTGAGTGATACCACATTCCCAAACCCGCCATTCAAGGTCATATCTACGATGGAATAATACAAGGCACTGCAAGTTTCGGCATTGTATAGGATATAATACCGATCCGGACTGCCGGGTACCGGTGAGATACAGATTTCAGCAGAGGAGGAGTTGGCCAACATGCCGAAAGACCCCGACATGAAAGTTCCGTTTTGGTCATAAACACCATTGGAGTTGAACCAAAACAGCAAGTTACCATCGCCATCTTCATAGTGGGCAATGCCCTCGTAAGAACCGGCTACACCTGTACCATAAGGTATCGGAGGATCGGTAGCAAAATCGAGACGGACAACGTTGTCAAAGCTGTTGAAAAACAAGTTGCGTTGATTTTGCGCTTGGGTTGGAGCACTCGCAAAACATAAAACCAATAATGCCGCTAAAAGCAATGATAAACGATTGCTGATAGAAAAAGTGAAGGGTAATTTATGAGCCATATCAAAGAATTTTTAGGATAACAAAGGGTGGAATTAGTTTTAAAAAAAAGATTAGAACTGGACAGACTTTAAAAACTTGCTAAAAGTTGCATATTAAGAATCGTTGAACAAAATATCGTAGTGCAAAGCTACTAAATATAGATAATCGCTATCACTTTTTGGTAAATAGTTTCATGCAATAGATTTGTAGAGCAAATAACCGAAATTGTTATGTAAATTTAGCAAAAAAACTCACTTTGCAACATGATTGTTCTTGTTTTAAAATTAAATGTCGTTAATTAGGCCAATAAAACAGATAAACCATGCCAAAACAACACATTGTCGTGTTAACGGGGGCAGGGATTAGTGCCGAAAGCGGTTTAGCCACTTTCAGAGGAATGGGAGGCATGTGGGAAAACTATCGGATAGAAGATGTGGCAAGTATCTCTGCTTGGAATGTAAATCCAGCCTTGGTGCTCGAATTTTACAATATCCGCCGCGAAGCGGCCGCCCGTGCCCAACCCAATGCTGCACATCATGCCTTAGCGCGGTTGGAAGAAAAATATGAGGTAACCATTATTACCCAAAACGTAGATGACCTGCACGAAAGAGGCGGCTCTTCCAAGGTGATTCACCTACACGGTAAGTTGAGAGAAGTCCGCAGTAGCCTGTTTCCCGAGCTGGTGTTCGATATAGGAGATAAACCCATTCAAATAGGCGATCTTTGTCCGCAGGGCAGTCAGCTTCGCCCTAATATCGTTTGGTTTGGCGAGATGGTGCCTATGATTGAAACAGCGCAAAATATCGTTTCCGGTGCTGACATCTTTATCGTCATAGGAACTTCCATGGTGGTCTATCCTGCTGCCGGACTTATACATTCTGTACCCGCTAATGTGCCAAAATACATCATAGACCCCGATTTACCCGAGGTGGGTCATTTCCACAATCTTCACAAAATTGCAGCAAACGCCACCACCGGTGTACCTGAATTGGTGGAAGGGTTATTGCAACGGCAAGTATAGTCATTCCGTTACTACGTTCAAATCTTCCGCATATCCATTTTTTTGTAGCATTTTGAAACATCATACTCGATTGCCCATTTGCCATTTTATACCCACTTCATTTTTAACCTAAGCCAACCATTTCTTACATCGTGTTTAACCCTGACAACTTACCCGACTCGCTGCTAACCCTGCGCCAAAATGCAGATGCCCCGGAAGTCTTTGAAGTAGAACTGAACTGCTTGGATCAAATAAAACAGTTTTACGACGAATTGGAGTGCCACTTGGTGCTCTATCCATACAGCCGCAAAATTGTATCCAAGCGTTACCATTTCACCCCTTTCGAAGAATATATACGCGACATCGCCAACCGGCACCGCTCTGCCTACCGCCCGATTTCCGAAAAGATGAACAAAACATTCGGGTTAATCTTAGGCGGCACGATTGCGCTGTTTTTTGCCAAATTTAAGCTAGATGACCTTTTTTCGGTCGAGTCGGTTGTTTCCGTGTTTGGTGCTTATCTGTTAGGTAAAGATTTGTGGACAGATATTGACCACTTCCTTATTAACGCCACTAAAAACTATCGCTTTCGCTATACAGATGCTTACTACTATTACGAACTGGAGCGAAATACCACCCTTGCTCAGTACAGTCATTTTGCAAGGCAGCAACGGTATGGAAAGCAACAACTCCTGCCCCAGAAACTGGATTTTATAGAAAACAGCAATTCCCAAACGGTGCGCATGTTGTTTAAAACCAAAGACTGGAAGAACAGTACCGAAACTTCGGCACATATTTTATCGCTCCGTTTTTCGCCTAAGATACTCGACCTTTTGCATGATGAGGGATTTATGTTGGGAGTGAAATGGAGTTTTAACCGCCAACGCCGATTGTCCTGCCAACACTTTGAAGTGTTTCAATCTCTCCACAAGCAAACCCCCGGCAGCATCAACGAGGAGGGCGTTTGGAATGACAACGCCTTCTTTTACCGCCAAACCACTACTTTCGGGCGGTTAAAATATTTCGCTTCATCCGGTATGGTCAATCGCGAAAAGTCGCTCATTGATTACAAGACCTTGTGAACATCATGGCTATTTAATCGCAGCGTAAAAAAGGAATATCGAAGAGAAAACAAGCTCTTCTGCAACCTTTAAGGCAGTACTTAACATCTGTGGTAATTAAATTCAACGGACTTGGTTAGGCGAAAAGGCCTAATTTTGCGTTTATATTGACGTTGAGCCTTGAATTTTTCTTTTTGCAAAAACCACAACAATACCCTGATGTCCCGATTTTTCTACATTTTGCTACTCTTGTTTGTCGGATTAGGAGCTACCCAAGCGCAACCCTATCAAAACGAATGGGTACAATACGGTCAAAACTATGCCAAAATTAAAGTGGCAACGAATGGTTTGTACCGCATCAACCATACTACCCTGCTCAGTCTTGGGTTGCCCGCTATTGGCAGTGGATACCAACTATACCGCGATGGGCAACAAATACCAATCTACACCACCACCGAAGGCAACTTCACCGCTTCTGATTACCTTGAATTTATCGGGCAATCCAACAACGGCGCTTTGGACATGCAGCTATTTACCGACCCCGCTCAACAGTTGACGGACGTGCGAAGCCTTTTTTCAGATACGGCCACCTATTTCCTGACCTGGAACAACACTTTCCCGAACCTGCGCTTCGAAACGGTCGTGAACGACTTGAGTGGTGCCCCTCCCGCCGAAACCTATTTTTGGCATACCGTCCAAAACACAGTCAACAATCAGTTTAACCAAGGACTACCCTTTACATCTTTCAACAACACCCCAATACGCTTTTCGGGTTTTGACGATTGCGAAGGTTTTGTAGGGGTCAATATCGCCGCGGGTGCTACCCAAACCTATAACCTCCTCGCCACACAACTATACGCATCAGCCCCTGTCAATGCACAGATAACCCTCAAAACCGTTGGCCGTTCCGATAATCCCGATGTGCCCAACGACCACAATATCATTGTGGGGGTAAACGGCACCCCATACACCAATGCAGCTTATGACGGGTTTGCTTGCTCGGTCATCAACTTCGATCTGCCGCTCACGGCATTATCGGGCGGAACGGCCGCCATCAATATCACTTCTGTCGGCAGTACTTCTGAGGTAGATATTAATGCGGCTTCGTTTTGCCGTTTAGAGTATCCCCATGCCTACGACTTTGGTAATACCGCCTATTTTAACCTTACCATTCCCAATGATGGTGGTAAATATCTCGAAATCAGCAATTTTAACGGTGGCGATATCCCCGTTTTGTACGATCTCACGAACAACCTGAGATTGGAGGCAATCCAAGAAGACGGTTTGCTAAAATTCAATCTCCCCGTAGGTTTCTCATCAAGCAGCAGCAGAAAACTATGCCTTGCCAATACCAATGCAGGTTCGGTGATGGCACCCAACCCCATTCCGTTTACTTTTACCGATTTTACCAACCCCTCCAATCAAGGCAACTTTATCATCATTAACCACCCCTCGTTAGCACAGGGAGATACTAATTTTGTCGCTGAATATGCCAATTACAGAGCATCGTTGTCAGGCGGTGCTTACACCGTTCAAGTGGTTAATATTGATGAGTTGTACGACCAATTTGCTTGGGGGACTGCCAAGCATCCCTTATCTATACGACATTTTATCAATTACGCACTCGATACTTGGGCCATTGCTCCGCAGTATGTACTGCTGTTGGGTAAAGGTGTTACTTATAACCAAACCACCTTTAATCCGGCTGCTGCCAATGCCTGCCTCGTCCCGACTTATGGTGTGCCGGCATCCGATGCCCTGCTTGCTGCCCGAAACCAGCAGAGCACCTCGCCACAAGTAGCGATTAGCCGTGTTCCTGCCGCTAATTCGGTTCAGGTGAAAAACTATCTCGACAAACTCATTCAATACGAACACACTCAATCGGACTTGTTTTGCGACAAGGAGCATATTTGGCGAAAAGACCTCTTGTTTCTCTCGCAAGGGGACACGGGGGAGGTGGACATCAATACTGCCTATACCAATGCCCACCGCGCAGCCTTAGAAGGTACGGTGGGTTATGGGGGTCAGGTGAAAGGATTTTTTGAAAACAATAAATTCGGAACTATCAGCTACCCGCAAATCGGGCAACTCATCAATAACGGAGTAGGGTTGGTTCAATTTACCGGAAATTCCGACAACAATGGTTATTGGCTGACCACCATCAATGCACCTGATTTTTACACCAACGAAGGCAAGTATCCGGTGATGTTGGCAAACGCCGGTAAAACAGGTAATATGTACGATTATGTTTCGGGGGAATCTGCCACGATGGTTGAAAATTACACACTTGCCGCTTTGCGAGGCAGTGCCGCTTTTATGGGGAATTCCGATACTAAAATTCCCGAAACTTCTAACACGCTGACCACCGCCGTCATCGCCGAATTTAACAATCTGAACTATGGGCAATCGTTGGCGATGAGTATGAAAAATGCCGCACAAACCACTCTCGGCACTTCACCTGACGATAATCAGTTGCGCTACACCATACAAACGATGACAATTGCCGGAGATCCCGCACTTAGTCCTGTCCCTCGCAATCAGCCCGATTTTGTGTTGCCGACAGACGAAATCAGCTATTTCAACCCCAATACCGGTTTCCCTATATTGAGCAACCCACCGCTCATCAATTCACAGATGCAGGGATTTGAAACCAAGATTGTGTTAAAAAATCTGGGGCAAGTCAAAGCCGACTCGGTTGACTTAATCATTACCCGAATCGTGCCAACCGGAGAATATTTGCCCATCCTCTCGCAACGCCTCCCTTCCACCGTTTATGCAGATACGCTGACCTATTATCTGCCAAACGACTTGCCCGAACATAGCGGCTTCAACTCCTTTGTGTTTACCATAGATGGCAGCTTTGAAATTACGGAAGATTGCGAGTTCAACAATACGGCATTTGTATTGGCCGATATGCGACCTTACTGCATTACCGATATTGGGCCGAGCGTTTTATACACCTTGCCTTCTCAGTTTCCAATCACATTGACCCCTACCGGGGAAGAGTGGCTGACCTATCAATGGTCGAACGGAGCAACTACCCCTTCCATAGAGGTCAGCACATTCGGCAACTATTCGGTAACAGTTACAAATGCCTTCGGCTGCATTGCGGTGGATAATATCAACGTAACCCTAAATACGGGCATTGAAGCGTCTCCCTTCGCAACACAAATCAATGTTTACCCCAATCCGGCAAGCAACTTGCTGCATATTAAGGGTGCTGAAGGATGCCTTTTGCAACTCTACCACCTCAACGGCAGTTTGGTAGCCGAACAAAACGCCGCCACCCCAATAGCAGAACTGCACTTAGACCTGTTGCCTTCAGGGATTTACCTGCTCCAAGTGATTCACCCTACTCAAGGCGTGGCAACACTTCGGGTCTTTAAAAACTAACGCAATTGTTTAGCTCCCGCAGATTACGCAGATTTTCGCTGATAATTGTTTTGAAAGAAATCAAATATACTTTGGCGGGAATCACTTTTAATAACATCTGCCGACAGTACAATGTACCTAAATAGTTACAACTTAATCCGTTAACCATGTGCGGCATAGCTGGAATAGCGGCATTTACTACCTCCGGGCTGCGGTACTTGCCATTGATAGAACAAGTAACACAAACCCTGCGCCGCCGAGGTCCGGATAATCAGTCGGTTTACCGTCATGAGCGAATGGCATTGGGACATGCCCGCCTTTCGGTCATAGATACGGCCGAAACGGCTAATCAACCCCAATTTGACCAAAGCGGGGAATATGCCATCGTGTTCAACGGTGAAATCTTTAACTACCGCGACCTGAAAGCGGAACTCGTTGCGGAAGGGGTTCATTTTCGCACCCAAAGCGATACGGAGGTGTTGCTCTACGCCTTTATTCGTTGGGGAGCAACAGCACTCAACAAACTGAACGGCTTTTTTGCATTGGCGATTTACCACCTGCCCACCCAAACTCTGTTTTTGGCACGCGACCGTTATGGGGTAAAGCCGTTGTTGTATTATGTGGATCACGAACGCTTAGTGTTTGCTTCCGAAATGAAAGCATTGGTAGCCGCACAAGTTCCCCAAAACATAGATGCGGATTCGCTTTACGCCTATTTGCAACTCAATTATGTGCCATTGCCCTATACCATTTTCCAAGAGGTGCAGCATTTATCGCCGGGCACTTATATGAACATAGACTTGACCACTGCAAAAATTGAACAGCAGCAATACTACCACATTCCCTACCTCCCTCCTGCAAAGTTGTCCCATCTATCCTACACAGCGGCACAACAGAAATTGGTTCGCTTGATGGATGATTCTGTTCGGCTGCGGCTGATTGCCGATGTGCCTTTGGGGGCTTTTTTGAGTGGCGGGATTGATTCCTCGGTGATTGTAGCCTTGGCATCCCGACATACGCAGCATCTCAATACCTTCAGCATAGGATTTAAAGACGAGCCTCTGTTTAACGAAACCCACTACGCCCGCTTAGTGGCCGATAAATATCAAACCAATCATACCGAGTTTTTACTGACTACCGACGACCTGTTACAACATTTGTTTGATACCCTCGATTATTTGGATGAGCCGTTTGCCGACTCGTCCGCTTTGGCGGTCAATATATTGAGTAAACATACCCGAAGGCAGGTAACGGTAGCCTTGTCCGGAGACGGAGCAGACGAACTGTTTGCCGGTTATCGCAAACATGCCGCCGAACTAAGTGCTCAAAAATGGGGCAAAGCATCGGGGCTGTTCCGGCTTTTATTGCCCGTTTTGAAACAACTCCCTCAGTCGAGGAATACGCGGTGGGGTAATTTTTTCAGACAGGTGAACCGTTTTGCTGAAGGGCTTACACTGACAGAAGCACAACGCTACTGGCGTTGGGCAAGTATCTTAACTCCGCAGACAGCCGGACAGCTATTGGCAAATACTCCCGACAATCAACACTTTACCAAACGCCAACAACAGTGGCTTCGTGCGATAACAGACAATGAAGACAGAGATTTTAACCGTATGCTCCTGACCGATATGCAATTGGTATTGCCCGGCGATATGTTGCGAAAAGTGGACAGCATGAGCATGGCGCATGGGCTGGAAGTGCGAACCCCGTTTTTGGATTACCGCGTGGTCAATTTTGCCTTTTCACTGCCGGCTTCCTACAAAATAGACGGCAGCATGAAAAAACGGATTGTGCAAGATGCTTTTAGAACTATGCTCCCCCCGCTATTATACAACCGGCCCAAGCAAGGGTTTGAAGTGCCCCTCTTGCGTTGGTTGCAAAACGATTTATATCCCTTGTTGACCAACGACCTGCTGCAACCCGATTTTCTGCGCCACCAAGGGTTGTTTGACCCCAACGCCATCGGCGGTTTACTAAAACAATTGAAATCGGCCAACCCTGCCGACTCGGCAGCTACTGTTTGGGCACTGTTGGTTTTCCAATACTGGTGGAAAAAGCATTTTGTATAGACACCACCATTCTTATTGTATAGTATAGTACACAATTGCTGAATTTTAGCCCGAAAGCTTGATGCTTTTAATATCATGGTTTTGTCATTTTTTAAACTTGACTAATTCATCAAGTTATCATTTTTTAAAATTAAAATGTTGGTTTGCAATGCAATACAAAAATAAATTTAAATGTATAAGTTCGTTTTGAGCTTAAAAAAGCCTCACTTCTACGGATTCCGAAAAAGCACAAAAGTTTTGGTATAGTTGTTGCCTTTAACAAGCCAATTAAACGTGCAACTATGAAACTGCTTTTAGTACTTCCGGTATTTTTAGCCTATTTAAACACTACTCAGGCACAAACGCGCAATGAAATGACCATGTTTGCTTCGTATAACAATACCTTTAGCGACATGTCTGCTTATGATTCTAATGCCAAAACTACCAAAGTTCCCGATTTGAACTACCGCGTTTTGTTAGGCGTGTTTACCCATCGCATCCCTATTGAATCCGATTATTGGGAGGCCGTCAGAAGCGATTTATCCGTCATTACAGAGACAGACCATATTACTTATACAGTCGGATGTTACAGAAATTATACCGAAGCCGAAAGGAAGTGTAAAGAGTTAATCGGGAAGGGGTATCTATATGCCACAGTTACTGCTTTTTCGGCAGATAGACAACTGAAAGAAGTAGCTCCTTAGCTAACCTTGCACTGCCGGACATTCGGCATCCCCTATCAGTTTCTTTACCGGTCGACTTGTTTTCGAGCTTAGTGATGAGTGTTTGGTCAAAAAAACGTACATTTACCTTTGAAAACACCTATTTATATCATTAAGCCCTTTAAAAACTATGATTCTACAAAGAAAACCGGCTCTTTTTATTGCACTATTATTGATTTTTGCAACATTCGGTCATTCCTCTGCTGTTGCACAAACCGGCGCACTGCATCCCAAAGCTGCCGATGACACCATTTTGGTCAGCAAAAAAGACCCTCAATTGCACAATATCTTGGTCAACGACTACATATCGTTCGACTATAAGCAAACCAAAATTACCATCTTAGAAGCCGCAAAAGCAAAGCTGGAAGTGCGGAACGATAAAGGATTGGACAAGATTTGGTATGAACCCGATTATACCGACCCCGAAAACGACAGGTTTGTCTATCAGATTTGCGATGAGCAAAAACAGTGCGATAAAGCAACGGTGATTATTATTAAATGCCCTATCGGCAGTCCTGCTTTTCCCAAGATGGTTGAAAAAATAGAGGCTAAAGGAACGGTTCAAAACTTTGAATATCCCGATGCGTTTATCAAAATATCGAAAGAACCCAATCACGGAGTGTTGGCATTGTCGGACAGCGACAGTAAAGTTACTTATACACCCGATGAAAACTTTACCGGAACCGTTAAATACGAGTTTACCGTCTATAAAAACAACGGCGTTTGCGGCATACAGTATCAGGAAGCCATACACATGAACCTGCATTTGATTCCCGATGCAAAAGACAACAAGCCGCCCAATGCAGTAGATGACAAGGTAACCGTGAAGGGAGCACAACCCATTACCATCGAAATTTTTGAAAACGACTCCGACCCCGAAGACACTTTGGACCCCAAGATTAGCAAGGTAACATTGCCCACGTATGGTAAAATTAAGCGCACCACCAAAAATGTTACTTATACCGCTAAGAGCAGTTTTAAAGGCACCGACAGCTTTACCTATACCGTATGTGATTACAATGGGGCTTGCTCTACTGCAACGGTAACGATTGAGGTGAAGAAATAATAACTCTTTGATGTTCCATTATATCCACCTATAAAAAGCCGCTCTTTGTGAAGGGCGGCTTTTGTTGTTTGGTTGGGGTGAGCAATTTAGGTCAAAGACTTAAGCCCTAACTCTCACTCTGTTTTACGGAATATATATTCAGTTTAGTCAGTAT
>CALCIK010000157.1 GCA_937907475.1 uncultured Bacteroidota bacterium
ACTTTGTACTGCCTCTTTTACTGAGTAGCTATCAAAATTTTGTCCAAAGTCTAATTTAATGCTGTTCACAAAAAAGGGTGTGTAGCTCAGAGGTAGAGCAGCCGGCTGTTAACCGAATGGTCGCAGGTTCAAATCCTGCCGCGCCCGCTTTTTTTTGTTACGTTACCGACACCTAATCCTAATAAATGCAAACAGGTGTCGGTAACGTTAAAATCAACTATAACCCAATCGTTGCCGGACGGCTTCGTACAATACGATGCCGGTGGCTACCGACACGTTAAAAGAGTTGAAATCGCCAATCATCGGAATCTTTACCTTTTCATCGGCCATTTTCAAAAAAACAGGGCTTACCCCTTTGCCTTCTGCCCCTAAAATAATGGCGGTCGGGACGGTCAAATCTGTTTGATGTAGCCATTTGGTGGCACTTATATCGGTAGCAACTACTTTAACACCGTTTTCCTGTAAATAAAGAATGGCGCGATCTAAAAACCGGACTTTGCAAACCGGCATTTCGTACAATGCCCCTGCCGAGGCTTTGATGGCTTCACCACTGATGGTCGCAGCTCCTTTTTGGGGGATGATGAGTCCATTTACTCCGGTGCAAGCTGCTGTTCGTGCTATTGCTCCAAAATTGCCGACATCGGTAATGCCATCGCAAATCAGGAATAAGGGAGGGTATTTACCCGAATATGCACTCGACAGCACATCTTCCAGCTCATAGTAGGTGATGAGTGCGGTAAAACCTGCTACCCCTTGATGGTTTTTGTTGCCGGTCAAGCGGTTCAGCTTTTCGATGGGGACTAACTGAATGGGTGTTTCCTGTTGACGGGCTAGTTGTAAGATGCCTTTCATCGCTTCACTTGGAAGCCCTTTTTGAATAAACAACTTTTCAAACTCTTTACCGGCTTGAAGGGCTTCTAAAACCGGATGACGGCCGTAAACAAGGTTGTCGGTCGTGTGGTGTATAGGGGAATCGTCGTAATTGGGCATTTTAATCAAGATAATTAAGCCACAAAATAACGTAATTTACCGCATAAGCACAGCTACCTATTCAATTAGCATGGTTTTTCATCAAACTAACAGTATCTCGGACAGGCAAATGATTGGAAATGCACGATCTCTAGAGCAGGTGACGGCCTAACATGGTTAATCTATCCACAGTCTATGCCTTCCTTTCGAACTACCTGTTTGGAACTTTTATTCAAAAAATAAAGTTTGACAGGACGATACATTCTGTAATTCAGTACCTTTAAACGCAAATTTAAAAAGCAACATGAAAGATTTTATTGTAGCACTCTTAGTGAACGGGTTATTAGTTTATGTTTTAGATTGGATACTTCCCGGTATTACAATTGATAGCTTTTTTACCGCTGTTTGGGTAGGTCTTGTTTTGGGGCTTATCAACTATTTTGTCAAACCTATTTTGGCAACGCTGACCTTGCCTTTGACCATACTTACCTTTGGGTTGTTTTTGTTGGTGCTCAATGGGGGTTTGGTGATGTTGGCCGGTTATATCGTCAATGGATTTACGGTGAACGGCATTATACCGGCTATCCTGTTTGCTATTTTGTTTTCAATGGCCAATACTATGTTTGGTGTGCCCAAGGTGATTGGTAAGTAAGGGAATTGTTGATACTCAAAAACGCTCGGAAATGGCAAGTCAGAAGTTGAAAAGCCCGATGTGTAAAAACTGCAGCTATGTGTTTGAAGAAGCACAGCCCGATGAGTTTTGTCCGCAATGCGGGCAAGAAAACAATGAACGTATCGTATCGTTAGGCAGGTTTCTGAAAGACTTTACCAATCAGTACCTCGTTGTTGACTCAAAGATGTCTGTTACCATTGGTACCCTGCTCTTTATTCCGGGTAAACTGAGTTTGGCCTATTCTCAAGGGCGAATAGCAAGTTATGTGATTCCATTTCGGTTATATTTCATTATCAGCTTGGTCTATTTTTCTATTTTTTCGGCAAAATTGCTGTCTTTGGTGGATAATACACCGCCGATGAAAGTTTTGTCGGGTTTAGAAAAACCATTTACCAACGAGGAAGGAGTAGTGGTCAATCTAAAAGACAGCATCTTGCAAGAAGTGAAAGAAGGTCAACCGGGTAGTTTTCATTTCTTTGATAATAAAGTATCTATTGATAGAGTCTTTGCTCTTGCCGATAAATATGATGCCACGACTACGATGGACACGCTTAAAAAAGAATACCCCTTTTTTAACAACAACCCCGTAGCAACTACTATTACCAAGCAAATAGTTAAGTTGTATCAAAGTCAGGGAAAGGATTTTGTCAATTATTTTATAGGGATGATCCCACTCATGATGTTGTTGATGATGCCCCTTTTGGCACTTATCTTTAATCTGCTCTACATTAGGAGTAAACGCTATTTTGTTGAGCACCTCGTTTTTTTTCTTCATATACATTCTTTTTTGTACCTGCTTTTGGTGCTCTATATGCTTATTTGGGGGTTTAATGGTCAATGGCTCCCTTGGCTATTGTTGATTAGCACCATTTATTTAATGCTGTCCATGAAAAAAATGTACGGACAAGGCTGGTTCAAGACCATCTTGAAGCAAAGCATATTTATGATTTTCTGCTACCCGCTCTTTTTTGTTGTTTATCTCATATCTACTCTTGCTGTTTCCTTTCTGTTGTTTTAGGCGAATAAAAAATGCGGTATAAACGCTGACCTTCAACGCTTATACCGCATCCTTTTTAAATCATCCAATCTATCTAATCAACGTAACATTGCCCTTTAGGCTTTCTTCCGTGCCATCGGTGTAGCGCACGTTTGCCATATACACATAGACCCCCAGTTCGGAATCCTTTCCGTTGTACCGTCCATCCCATCCTTGACTGATATCGGAAGTGTAGCCGCTGTCATAGACTTTTTGCCCCCAACGGTTCCAGACGCTTAGTTGATAGGTGTCTATATTAAATCCGGCTACGCGGAAGGTGCTGTTTAGGGCATCGCCATTGGGCGTAAAAGCGTTGGGAATGAGCACTTTGTTGGGCATTCGCACGTCAATGTCAATGCTTGTTTGTGCAGAGCAGCCGTATTCATCGGTAACGGTAACAGAGTAAGTGGTCAAAAATTCGGGTTGATGGGTGCAAGTGCTATCGGCACAGGCTAAGGCAATGCCGTTGGCTGTCCATTCAAAAACGAGGTCGCCGAACAAGCCTCCTGTGGTTGCGCTCAATTGCACCTCCTCACCAAGTTGTACGAGGGTGTTATTTGCGGTGACGATTACCTCCAAAAACTCGGGGTCGCAAAGCGGCACATCGGTCAAACAAGTGACCGTTGCTGCTGCACTATCATCGCAAACAAAAGATGCCAAAGCGATTAAGGTGATGGTATGCGTTTCATCGGGCAACAAGTCGAAGAACGTGTATTCCGTCACATCGGGAGATAGGTAAACCGATGCGCCGCTGTTGATACTAATTTGATAACCGGAGGCATTGGCTACAGGATTCCATGTTACACTAAGTTCTGTCGCCAAGGAACTAAGACAATACAGTTCGGGTGTGGGTAGATTGGCATTTACTTCAGCCGTAGCAGTGGCGGTACAACCGTTGTCATCCGTAACCGTTACCATATAACTGCCTTGTGGAACTTGTATTAAATCTTCATCGGTGTCTGTATTCGACCACTCGAATTGATAGGGTTCAACTCCACCGCTGACACTCAAGTCTATTGCACCATCGAGTAAACCGCAAGTAGCGGTGGTGCTTTGTGAGGTAATGGAAAAGACGGTCGTTAGGCAGGGGTCGGGTAAAGTGTTACACGTAACCGTTGCAGGTTGGCTGTTGATACATGGGGAAGGGGCAATGACCACGATGGTGATGCTGTATGCTTCACCGGGCATTAGGCCGGTAAAAGTATATTCCGTATCACCGGGTAACAGGGAAATAGGGGTGCCGTTGTTGATGCTGATTTCATAACCCGATGCACCGGTAACCATATCCCACGAAACCGTTAACTCGGTCAGGTCGGCAAATAGGCAGCTTAGGTTTGTTGTTGGCAGGGGCAATTCGGCGATGGTAAATGATTGTACCGCTATACATCCTCCTGCATCGGTAACGGTAAGGTCATACGCACCGGCGGGTAGGTTGGTGCGGTCTTCACCGGCATTGGTATCCGACCACAGGTAGGTATAAGGCGGGTTGTTTCCGTTGACGGTGATGCTGATACTGCCATCGACTTCCCCGCAATTGGCATCTTGGAGGTTATCGGTTGCGATGCTCAACAGGTCTGCTCCGTTGATGACGATGTCTTCGCAATAGGTTTCGGAACAAATATCGCTGTCAAGAGCGAGGTTATCAACGGTGAGACATACGGTATAAGTTCCCGATGCAGCGAAGCTGTGAGTGGCAGTAGCACCGGTATCGGTAATAGTATCGCCAAAATCCCAAGCATAAGAAAGCACGCCGTTACCCGATGCCACAGAAGTCAGTTGCACCGTTGAGCAGGAAAGCGTATAGGTAAACGAAGCACTGACCAAACATTCCAAACAGTCTATCAGGTTGAGGCTCAATACATCGGAGGTGTCCTGACAGCCCCAAACAGTGGTGATTTGCAGTTGGTAATTACCCGTTTGGGGTGGTACAAACTCGTTGGTAGTAGCTCCGGCAATGGGCGAACCATTGAGCAGCCATTGGTAGCCGGCATAGATATTGGGCACATTAAAAGGTTCCAATTCGCAGTATTCATAACAACCCACAGGGATGGCAGCCATATCCCCGCCGCTGTTGACCCCTACCGTAACATTGGCGGCATTGGTACAGCCGTTGGCATCGGTTACCATGACGGCGTAATTACCCGATGTAGATACAGTAATACTGCTACCCGTTTCCCCGTTGTTCCAACTAAAATTGCTGAGGGTGGGGTGGGTGGCGTTGAGCGTCAAGTCATCGCCCTCGCATAGTTGCAGGGCACCGGGAAAGTTGGGGGTGATGGCAGGCGGGGCAAGATTAATAGCATTGATGTTGATAGCCGATGAAACATTGGCACACCCCGTTTGGGCATCAGTAACGGTTACATAAATGTTTAACCCCGCTATCGGAATAGCGTTGTGTTGGAGGGTAATGCTCGAAGAGCCGATACCCGTGCTCCATACGTAGGCATAGTTAGTGCCGGCGTTTGCGTTGAGGGTAATACTGCTGCCCGGACAAAGGTTGACGGGTGTGGTTGAGGGGGTAATATTGGCGGGTGGCAGGGGTGCAAAGTTTAACTGTACGGGTAATGCGCTAAAGGTGCAACCGTTTGCTTGGGTAACGGTTACGGTGTAGCTTCCGGTTTGTGCGGCGTTTAAAGTGCTGCCCGTCGAGTTGTCTGTCCAAAGGTAGTCGCTGCCCGCAGGTGCGGTTAGGGCGATGGTCTGACCTTCGCAGGCGTTGGGAGACGAGAAAGTGATGTTGCCATTCCCAACGGGTAAT
The DNA here is from genome assembly GCA_937907475.1 of uncultured Bacteroidota bacterium. GTDB lineage: Bacteria > Bacteroidota > Bacteroidia > Chitinophagales > UBA2359 > UBA2359. The sequence continues at coordinate 5,437 of CALCIK010000157.1, forward strand.
ACAGTAATGTTTTGGCTATCGGTGTTGATACAACCCCGATTGTCGGTAACGGTCAGGCTGACAGTATAGTTGCCGTCCAGCAGATAACTTTGGTCGGGCTGTTGGGTACTAACCGTAGCACCGTTGCCGAAATCCCAATCCCACTGGATGGCGTTGGGGTTGACATCGGGTAAAAAAGTGGCGGCCGTTCCTTGGCAAATTTGGGCGGGGATGGTAAAACCGGCATCGGGTAAATCGTAGATGGTGACAGTTTTAACCATCGTAGAAGTGCAATTCCCATCGCCGATAGTTAACGTAACGTCGTAGTCACCTGATGCAGTAAAGACATGGGAAGGATTGACATCGGTACTCGTGTTTCCACCGCCAAAATCCCAGTTCCACGAGGTAATCGTTGTATTGACGGAGCTACGGGAACGGTCGGTAAACATAGTAGAACTGTTGATGCAGGGGCTGATGAAGTCGAAATCGGCTTTTAGAGGAATTTCTACGACCGAATAACTCATATAGGTGCAGTTTGTCGGAACGGGCAGGGCATTGGGGAAAATGCCGAATATTTTAACCACATAAAAACCCGGCTCTGAAAAGGTATGCGTTTGAGGGCTTGTATCGGGTGAGGGAACTGTAGGGCTGCCATCACCAAAATCCCAAACATAGCTGAGACCGCCTACGGATATGTTTTGAAAGGTAACATCAAAACAATAAGGAGTAACCGGTTGGTTACCGATAACCGTACCGGGCAGGGCAACACAAGTGCCGCCCCCACCTCCGCCGCCGGGCGAAGGACAAGTACCGCCGGGACAAGAACCGGGAACAAAGTTGCAGATGTCTTGAGTAATAGTTACGACATTAGAGGTGTTTTGGCAGCCGTTGGCATCGGTTACTTGAACCGAGTAGGAAAAGTTTGCCACCAGACCGCTGCCGGTATGGGTTATCGTAGAAACGCTGCCGCCAAAAGACGACCCATTTTCAAACCATTGATAATTATACCCATCGCCCACCAAGGCACTGATGTTGACATCGCTGGGTGCATCGGAACATATCGTGTTGATGTCTTGGGCAGAGATAGAGGCATCGGGCAAAGGATATTGATGCACATTGGTGGAAGCATTGGCAGTACAGCCATTGCCATCGGTAACATTCACCACATAACTGCCTCCGGCAGATACGGACAGGTTGTCGGCTAAGGTGCCATCCCCCCATTCGTAGGCGGTAAAGCCGAGCGGCGAAACAGTTAACCCGATGTTGCTGCCGGCACAGAGATTGCCCGATGCGTTAATGGTCGCGACAGGGGGTTGATGTATGGCGATTGGTAAATCTTGATTTAAGTTGCAAGCACTGACCGAAAGGGTCGCAAAGGGATATCCGGCGTTCCACTGTACCTCTATATTATAGGTGCCTTGTCCGGCAACGATGCTACCGGAAAGGGGCGGGTTGATTTCCCAAGTATAGGTCAAATCGGGTAGATAAGGCTGGGCAGTGTAAAGCATTTTATCGCCCGAACAAAGGTCGTCATCACCGTCAATGACCAAATCGGTCAGGGGAGGAATGTTTGTGCCGAGCGAGGAGGTGCAGAAGGGAGCGGTATTGCTTTGGGCGGTTACAAATAAACTGTAAGTAGGGCTGCCGACCGACCAAGTGATGCTGAGGGAAGAGCCGCTGCCGGTAGCAGGTGTGCCGCCCGTAACCGTCCAGAAATAGCTGACATCCGAAGCGGGTGAGGCGATGCTGTATGTATAGGCACTGCCCGGACAGACATAGCCCGAACTGACGATGAGCGGCGGGGCGGGTTGGTCGCCAATGTTGACCGCTAACGTTTGCGGGTAGTTGCAATATTGGGTGGCATCTACGGGGGTGGCACTGACGGTAAAACCAGCCGCAACTAATCCTACTTGTATCGTTACTGTATTGCTATTACCGCCGCCGCTTACGATAGAGGCGTTGCCCGTTACCGTCCAGTTGTGCAAACCTGCAGACGCGCTGTAAGTAACCTCCGCCCCTCGGCAGACGATGTCGCTGCCAACGATGTTGTATGTTTGATTGACCTCCACAGGCATACTGTTTACGGCACTACACCCGACCAAGTTGCTGCTCATATTGACCGAAATCGTTCCATCGGTATTGTTCCAATGTACCCCTACTTGGTTGTATTGTTGCCACAAAACAGTGCCGGACGAGGCAGGGCTGATGCTCCAGTTGTACTGAACGCCGCCGTATTGGGGCACGCTGTATAGTGCATTGGTATTGGAACAAACCACGTTGGGGCCGTTGATGGGGATGTTGTTGCTGACGACGGGTACTTGGATGCTGCCAATCGGGTTGCAAATGGTGCTGCCATCGCAGTCGCCCACGGTGAGTTCCACCGTTCCCATAGCCACGTCGTTCCAGACAACGGTAATCTCGGCGGTGTTTTGACCCGCAGAAATGCTGCCGCCCGTAACCGTCCAATTGTAGGTATCGCAAACCACAGAGGTGTTGTAAGTTTGCTCCTGTCCCGGGCAAACCAACGAGGCGCACTCAATAGGCGGGGCAATGCCTTGTTCTATGGTGATGGTGCGCTGCAAAGTATCGGCATCGGTGCAACCTTGCGCAATCAGGGTAACGGTATAAGTGCCCGTGTTTTGGTAGGTATAGGAAGTATTGGGCAGGTTGGAGGTATTGGTCAGCGAGGTGGGTTCACCAAAGTTCCAAGCAACGGACATGTTGCCGTCAGGGGCGGTAAATTGTATCGGCTGACCCGTGCAGGCATACAGCATATCGGCGTTGCCAATAGAAGTATTGAAGTCGGCATCGGCAACGAAGGGGAGGTCTATGTTACCGAGTTCGACAAAGCTTTGGCACTCTCCGACAGAGCTGTAAATAGTAAAAAAGCCCGGGCATAACCCGGTCAAGGTAATTGGTCCAAGGTAGGTTTGGGAAGCCCCTCCGGTGCCACTAACAAAGTACGAACTGCTATCCGGCAATTCTATGCTACCGTTACATAATCCGCAGGTAGGAGGTTCGTAGTCTAGGATAAAACCGGACTCTAAAGTTATGCACTGAGTAGCAAAGCAACCGGTAAAATCGGTAACGGTAAGACAATAAGTGCCGGCGGATAAATTTGTTTGGTTCATCGTAGTAGAGCCGTTGCTCCAGCTAAAGGTATTACCACCCGCACCCCCTCCTGTAATAGCAGTGGTTATGGCTCCGTCACTTTGTCCACATGAAGGTTGAGTGGGGGTCAGAACAATAGTAGTTGTACTAATTCCGCCATAAAGGACGAAAGTAGCTATTGCCTCACAACCATTAGCATCCGTAACAGAAAGAATGTAAGTGCCGGGGCAAAGTCCCGGAATGAAAGGGGATGTCCATGTACCACCATTTAATTGGTACAAATATGGGGCCGTGCCGCCCGTTACAAATACCTGAACTGCTCCGTTGCAATCGCAGGCATCGTTTACTGCTTGTACTGCAACCGTCAGAGGATTGGTTGAACCTAGGCATGGGTCGGGTTGAGCTTGCGTTTGCAAGGCTGGTAAAAAAGCTATGAAAGTAATTATACAAAAGAGTAGCTGTTTTTTCATATTATAGTAGTTTTGGGAGGTGTGATTAGTTAAAAGGGAGGTTTAGAAGGGTAAAAGTAATCGTTCTTTTATCAAGAAACAACGTTTTACCAATGGTTAAGTCGTAAAACATGCGTAATGAGTTGTCAAAGACATTTTTTCTTTTACAGATTTTCGCAATAGGGGAAAGTGGAAAGTAAGCTATAGGCAATCGCAAATCTAAAATCATAAATCTAAAATTGAAATCGTACTTTTGCACCTACAAAACAGCCGATGAACAAACGCTTTGTAGCAAATGTAGCGGGTTTGGTCATAGTGAACCTGCTCATCAAACCCTTTTGGATATTTGGGATTGACCGAACCGTGCAAAATACAGTTGGTGCAGAAACCTATGGAGCATACTTTGCTTTGTTCAATTTTTCGTTCCTGCTGCAAGCCCTTTTGGATTTTGGCATCAACAACTACAATAGTCGAGCGGTGGCGCAAGAACCGCAATGGTTGGACAGGCATTTTGCGGGCATATTAACGGTAAAACTGCTGCTCACCGTCTTGTATCTTTTGCTTTGTTTAAGCGGGGGTTATTTGCTGGGCTATGGCGGTTTTGAGATGTGGATTTTGGTAGTGTTATGCGTCAATCAAGCATTGCTCTCCTTCATCGGCTATTTTAGGTCGAATTTGCAAGGGTTGCACCGGTTTCGGAGCGACGGTTTTATGTCGGTCTTAGACCGGGTGTTTATGATTGCAATTTGCGCCACAATCTTATGGGGCGGTTTTTTACCCACTCCCTTCAAAATAGAATGGTTTGTCTATGCACAAACCGCCGGATACTTGCTCACGGCTTTTGTGGGAATAGGACTGATAGCCGGGCATCTGCATCTGCCTGAATTTAATATAGACCGTTCCTTTTTAACGGGTATATTGCGCAAGAGCTACCCGTTTGCGCTCATCGGCGTGTTGATGAGCGTTTACCACCGCATAGATTCGGTGATGCTCGAAAAAATGTTGCCTGATGGGGCACGCGAAGCAGGTATTTATGCCTCAGCATACCGGTTATTGGATGCGGTCAACATGGTAGGGGTACTTTTGTCAACCATATTACTTCCGATGTTTGCGCGCATGTTAATCAAAAGGGAGGCGGTCGCACCCTTGGTCAGTTTCAGCGCAAAAGGGTTATATGCTTTTGCGACAGCCGGTGCGGTTTGTTGCTTCTTCTTTAGCGAGCCGATTATGTCTTGGTTATATGTTGATGCTACCCCTTATTACGCATCGGTGTTTGGCTGGTTAATGCTTTCGTTTATCGCTATTTCGTCCGTCTATGTGTTTGGGGCTTTGTTGACGGCCAATCACAACCTGTGGCAAATCAATACAATTGCTTTGGTCAGTGTGGTGTTAAATGTGGGGTTAAACTATGCGCTCATTCCTCATTACAAAGCGTTAGGCTCGTCTTGGGCAGCCCTTTTCACCCAATGTGTGGCTGCTTTGGCATTTATAGTAGTAGCGGCCCAAAAACTATCCTTTCAAATCAACTATGGAACATTGCTTCGAGTGGCGTTCTACCTGCCCGTTTGTATAGGCATTGCCATTTTAGGCGCACGAAATAATTTTATGGCATGGCAAGCATCCTTTTTACTATCTTTTATCGTCTGTCTATTCGTTGCATGGATGGCGAGCTTGTTGGCATTTGAAAAAAGTGCGGCGGGTTAACATGGGTTTATTGGGAAGTGTCTGCAATAGTTGATAGGCTTTTACCTATCTTTGCCAATTATTAGCAAACAGATAAGTATTTTACAAAACATAACTAATGGAAGAGTTAATAAGGATATTATATCGTTGGTTAAAACCGATAGGCATAGTAACCGGCATCGCTGCTGTATTAAGTGCCTTGGTATCTTTAATATTGCCCGAATATTTTTTATCTACTGCCGTGATTACGCCCATTAACCCACACTTGATGGACAGAACCTCACTGTTTAGTGTTGAGGGTGGTGAAACTCCGGTTTACCTATTTGGCGGTAAGCCCGAATTGAACCGATTGGTAACACTCGCCACTTCAAGAGTATTGGAAGAGCACTTGGTAAGCAAATTCAATCTTTACGAGCATTACAAAATAGATTCGACCGACAAGCTAAAAGGCTACTGGGTCAGCGAAGAATTGCGCAGCCACTTTAAAACAGTGAAAACTCCCGACGGCTTGTTAATGATAGAAGTGTTAGATAGAGACCCCAATATTGCTGCCCAAATGGCCAATGAGATAGTTACTCAATTGGATACGCTCAATAAGTTGGTGATTATGGAAAAAAAATTGGGCTTCACCCCCTTATATGCCCGTGAAGCGAAGGCGGCAGAAGTACACCTCGAAACCATGCGCGATAGCTTAATTCGATCTATCAATAACGACCCCGATGACACCGTTACGGCACATGTTTTAGAGCGCATCATCAGAAAAGCAGTTGAGGAGTACAATTCTGCTACCACTATTTACAAACAACATCTATCGGCTATCAATCAGCCCTACTCTTCGGTCTATATAATTGAGAGTGCTGTTCCGGCGGTAAAGAGAACCAAACCGGTGCGTTGGCTCATAGTCGTAAGTGCCACCTTAGTAACTTTAGCAACGATGATGCTGATGTCAGTCTTTATTGAGAAATTCAAAACCTTCAATTTTGAAGACCCGATGGACGACTAACAGCTACTAAGAGTGGATGGGTAGAATTAAATAATAACAGTCTAAGGTTTTTTACTTTCCTACTATTTATGCTCGGTATCAGCCCGCAGTTTCGCATTAATTCGGTTGGACTTTTTACCATTTTTGCCGTTTTCACCCTCATATCGGCAGTCATGGCCATCGCCGGCGATGCCTATTATATCTATGCGCTCCCTTTGTCGGTGGTGTTTGGGCTGTTTGTTATCAAATATTTCAGACAGACCTATCTGTTGCTTTGGTTCTTAATCCCACTTTCGATGGAATATGAATTTAGCAGCAGTCTTGCGACAGACTTACCCACCGAGCCGTTTATCGTACTCTTGATGGGGGCGACTATTTTATACTTTCTTGCCAACCCACAGGTAATCACCCGCAAATTATTAAACCATCCCATTACAACAGTCATCTGTTTACACGTGGTTTGGATTGGGATTGCCGCCTTTTTTTCGCAAGTACCCATTGTGTCGGCCAAGTTCTTCATTTCCAAAATTTGGTACGTAGTTGTCTTTTTCTTTCTTACCACATTTCTGATTAAGCGCGAAGAGCAGTTTAAAGCCATCTATTGGTGCATTGCTGTTCCGTTATGTATCATCATTGTTCAGACGGTCATCCGCCATGCGTTACTCGATTTCGAGTTTCAGGAAGTCAATAAAACGATGACCCCGTTTTTTAGAAACCACGTCAATTATGCGGTGATGATAGCGGTATTTTTCCCGCTTGCGCTACATGCAAGGAAGTGGTACAAAAGCGGCAGTTTAGAACGGTTAATGGTCAATCTTACCATTTTCATATTGCTGCTCGGTATTGTATTCGCTTATACCCGCGCAGCTTACCTGTCCTTATTGCTCATTCCGGTCATGCACTTTATATTTGCAAACCGTTTGACCAAATGGATTGCTGCTTTGGGCGTGTTTGCTATTTTGATTTTAGGAGTTTACTTTGCCAACGATAACCGTTACTTATCCCTTGCCCCCGATTACGAATCGACCATTTATCACGATGATTTTGAAGACCATCTCTTAGCCACATTCGAGGGAAAAGATGTTTCTTCAATGGAGCGCGTTTACCGGTGGATTGCCGCCGCACGCATGAGTGCAGACCGTCCTGTTGTTGGTTTTGGACCCGGTAATTTTTACAACTACTACCGCTATTATACGATTGACAACTTTGAAACGTATGTGAGCGACAACCCCGAACAATCGGGCGTACACAACTATTTCTTGATGACCTTGGTTGACCAAGGCATTATTGGGCTGCTTTTATTTATAGCACTTTGCCTTGCTGTTTTGATTAGCGGCGAATATCTTTACAGAGACACCTCTCCCAAAAACAAAGGATTTGTGATGGCAATACTCATATCGTTTGCCATTGTCGTGTTAAATATCACGATGGGAGATTTGATTGAAGTGGACAAAATAGGCTCGTTCTTTTTTATGAACGCAGCTATCTTAGTCAATTTCGCATTGAAACCGAAGGAAAGTGAATTGTGAATAGTGAATAGTGGTTAGTGAGCTTGTCGAACTAAGTGGTTAGTGGATTGTCAATTCACCATTCACCATTCACAACTACTTAGTCTTTATCCACGTATTCCACCTGAATAGTTACTTCAGACAAGTCGCTTTCAATATCGGCATCTACAAGAATGCGACCGCAGTGTTCGCAAAGGATAACTTTTTTGCGTTGCCCTATTTCAAGTTGTCGTTGTGGGGGGATGGTTCCAAAACAACCGCCGCAAGATGCACGCGAAATGGTAACAACCGCTAAACCATTTTTGTAGGAATTTCGAATACGGTTATAAGCCCCGATTAGTCTTTCTTCAATTTGAACGGCAGCGGCTACCGATTTTTTGAGCAAATCTTCTTCTTCTATGCGTGTTTCTGCTATCGTTCTTTCTAATTCCTCGCGTTTCAATTCGAGGTCTTTTTTGCGCGTTTCGGCTTTTTGAGTTGCGTCATTTAAAAGCAGTTGCTTTTTATCAATATCCTCTCTTGTTTCTTTGATATGCTTTTTGGCAAGTTCAATATCCAATTTTTGATTTTCTATCTCCTTTCCTAAGGCTTCAAACTCGCGGTTATTTTTCACATTCATTTGTTGCCCTTCGTAGCGAGCAATCAAGGCTTGTGCGTCTTCGATTTTAAGATTTGAGGCGGCTACCGCATTATTGCGAACATCAACTTCTGTCTGAAGGTTGCGAATTCTTAAATTCAAACCTTCAATCTCATCTTCCATATCCTGTACCTCAATGGGTAACTCCCCCCTAAGTGAACGGATTTCGTCAATTTTAGAGTCTATTTGCTGCAAATGGTAAAGTGCCCGAAGTTTTTCTTCTATGGTTACGAGTTCTTTAATAGTTTTGCTCATATAAAAAGGTAAAGTGTTTGAAAGATGATTAAAATAGAAGTTTTACGATGTTAACGGTGGGTCGTTTTACAGGTAATATACCGGATTGGTGTTCACCTGAGTTAAAACGGCTGCAAAGTTAGCAATTTTTTCGGTTAATAAATCTTTTAGGAGTTCAATGGTAAATTGTTCACTTTCATAGTGCCCGATATCGGCAAGAATAAGGTGGTTTTCAGCATCGAAAAACTCATGATACTTCATATCGGCGGTAATATAAACATCCGCTTTTTGAGCGATTGCATGGGGTAACAACGAAAAACCGGCTCCACCACAAACTGCAATTATCCGCACCTTTTTCCTAAACAACTTTGTATGCCTGATACATTTGGTTTGCATCGCGGTTTTCAGATGATTTAAAAACGCAGAGGGGTCTTGTTCTTGGGGTAACTCACCTATCATCCCCAACCCAATACGCGAATAGGCATTTTCAATCGTGCTGAGGTTACAACTCAAGTTCCGCCCACCGGGCAGGTTAAAGAGTGCCTGTAATACTTTACCTTCTAAATGTACGGCAAAAAGGGTTTCAATCTTTATTTGACCATATTGGACGTACTGACCGGTCGTACTGTTAACCGCAGTACTTACCCCAAGCAGGTTGAACGATGTTTCGGGATAATCGCCCGTTTGTCCTGCACCGGCACTTATCAAGGCTATTCGCACCGCATCGGCTTGTTCTACCGGACATAAGACGGTTATTTTTTTCAACAACCCTTTTTGGGGGGCTAAAATCCGGCAATCCTGAAGCCCTATTTTGTCGCATATTTTACGGCTTACCCCGATATGAACGCTATCTAAATTGGTATGGGATGCATAAATGGAGATATTGTTTTTGATGGCTTTTATCACCGTGCGTTCGACATAGTTTTTACCGGTAATTTTTTTTAAACCCCCAAAAACAATGGGGTGGTGTGCAATTACTAAATTACAACCTTTGGTTATTGCCTCTTCAATGACCTCTTCGGTAGAATCCAAACATAGCAGGGCTTTAATAAAAAGAGCATTGGGATTGCCAACAATCAATCCGCTATTGTCATAGCTTTCCTGATATCGAAGTGGCGCAATCTCTTCTAAGGCATTTACAACATCTTTAATAGTCATTGTTTCGCTTATATCGGTCTAACTATTCAGTGATTAGATACAGTTCGTTTCAATACTTTGGTAATCAAACTTTCACCATGCAACCACAACCCAAAGGCGGTTACTCCCAAATCACTTTTTCATCTTTTTCGTACCAGTGTTGAAAGCGGGAACCATACAGTTCTTCTATGGGATTGCGTTTTATTTTTAACGTTGGTGTGAGTAAGGCGTTTTCTACCGTCCACTCTTCTCTGACGATGACCAATGTTTTCAGATGTTCGTGCTTTTCAAATCTGCCGTTTACGGATATTACGGTTTGGGCTAAGCTTTCACCTACTCTATCTTTTTCAAATGCCCTGCCAACTTCTGACAGGACGACCAAAGCGATGGGCTGTGGTAAATTTGCACCGACCACGCAAACTTGCTCGACAAATTCATTTTCGGATAACTCCATTTCAATAGGAGCCGGAGCCACATATTTCCCTTTTTCAGTTTTAAATATCTCTTTCACTCGGCCAGTGATTTTCAAAAAATTGTCCTTGCCAATCACTCCTTTATCGCCTGTTCTGAGATAATGGTTTTCGTCAAAAGTGGCGGCGGTTATGTCGGGTTCTTTGAAATAACCCAACATATTGGCATCGCTTTTCACCAATATCTCCCCAATCTCACTAATCTTTACACCGACATTTGGCATAGGTTGTCCCACATAGCCAAATTCTATATTGTCGGGACGGGTAAAGTGCGAGTAAGCACTGTTTTCGGTCATGGCATATACTTCCTGTATTTTGATACCCAATTTTTGAAACCATTCCAATAAAGATACCGGAATGGGTGCGGCTCCGGTTAAACAGTACAATGCCTTGCTCAATCCCAACGATTTTCTTATTTTTCGCTTAATGATGGTAGAGATAATCGGGATGGAGAGCAGCAGATTGAGCTTTTTTTGAGGCAGTTTCTCGAGAATCTTTTTCTGAAACTTTGTCCATATTCGGGGAACTGCTAAAAATACGGTGGGTTCGGTAAATTGCAGGTTATCGGCAAAGGTATCGAGCGATTGAGCAAAATATACCTTAGCTCCGGTATAAAGGCTACCAATTTCAACCAACATCCGTTCTGCAATATGCGATAAGGGCAGATAGGAAAAGAAACGTATTTCGTCTAGATTTTTTAAATCAATTACCGTAAGGGCATTGGTAATGGCATAAGAGAGGGTATAATACGAATGCATCACCCCTTTAGGTTTACCTGTGGTGCCCGATGTATAAATAATGGTGTATAGGTCGTCTAAATTGCGGTCAATATTCCCTTCAAGCGGCTTATGTTGTGCAATCAGTTTATCCCAATTATCGTATTGCTTATCTGTTTGGTAAATATCCGGGAAAGATATACAGTATATATCATCGGGCAAGCCGGCCTTCATCGTATTCCAATCGTCCAGTTTTCCAACAAACAGGACTTTTGCTTCACTATGTTTGAGCACATAGTTGAGGGTAGAGGCGGTAACATTGGGGTATAAAGGCACCGATACATGCCCGCTCATCATGATTGCCAAATCGGTTAATAACCAATGGGCACAATTTTTTGAAACCATCGCTATATTACTGCCCGGGGGTAGTTGCAGTGCTTTCAAGGCGGCCGCCATACGGCGTACTTGGTCGGCTGCTTCTTCCCAGGTTATGTTTAACCAACGCCCGTCAATAGGTTGTTTTAAAAAAACTTCCTTAGGTTTTTGATGCTCCCATTGGTAGAGCATGTACAAAGGTGTTTTATAAATGGTGCTGTCCGGCATAGTGAAATGGTAGTTTATGTATTACACAATAGTTATTAACCAACGTTTGTTAGTACTGAGGGCTAAATTAGCAATTTTCCCACATTGGCAACTACTTTTTAATGCCTGTGTGGAAAAAAAACCTGTAAAGTTTGTTTTTACCCGCCTTATTACCTTTTTTTGCCTGAATATCCTTTCGGGAAAAGTCCTGATTTTGTTTTTTGATTTTTCTTTTTCGAGGCCGTTTGTTCTGCATTGGCAGGGCATCCACTGCGATTACAGGAAACAGAACCAAACATTAAGGAAGCCATAAGTAACAGGAAAATTGATTTTTTGAGCATAAAAGCAATAGATTTATGGATTGTGGTAATTGAAAGGCAGCGTTTGGAGTATTCGGTAATAGAACCGATATGAACCTGTTTTATTGCTTTGGTTAATTGTTGTATCAAATATCAAATTTAAATCCAACAGTACCAAACCTGCAAAACTACATAAAACCAATAAAAAAACCCTGCCTAATATTTGAATTAGTGCAGGGTTTTTCGTTTTTCACTCCCGATAACGGCAGCAATTTGTTTACAGTAGTCTTTTTGATTTTTTCCGAATCTGACGCATAGCTTTATTGTTTTTGTAAACAGTCAATATAATATCCGGACGTTTTAAAACGACTACGGTATTTTCAATCCTCTCGGCATATTGCCGCGTAAATGATGCAGGTATTGATTTGCCTATCATTATATAAAAACACAAGCCCTGTTTGCAGACTTTCTTTCCATGCTTTATGGTATCTTCAATCATTTGGCGACTGATGCCTCTGTTAGATGATCGAAGATGAGCATGAGAGGTAAAATAAGGAGCGATTTGAGATTCTCCCCATTCAACATCATCTTGAAAATAGGGCAAGTAATAGCCTGTTTTTATTCTTTTGGGTGCAGTCAGGCTTTTTAACAATCTTTGTACCCTAATAGGAATCATATCCATGTTTGAAGCTACCGAATTCATATCGTTCTAATTTAAAGGTTAATAAATGTATCTACAATTAATGTTCCAAACAAAACCTTGCACACAAATAGTTTCCCGAAGAGCGGTTAATTTTTTTTTAAAAAGATTCACAACCCATGAAATTGGTTTCGACCCTATTTAGTTCCAATTACTGCAATTATCTTTACCGCCTTGCCAGCTTATGGTGTAAAAGCTTTAACTTAAGTATATAATTCGTTGTTTAACATCTTTATTGTGATGGAAAACTATCGGACAAACAAATAATAGGTATATTGACCGCAATGTATTTAATACTTCATGAAACCAAAAACCTTCCATTTTTTCATAGTTCTTATTGCATATTTATCGTTGCTGTCAGTAGGTTGTACGACTCATGAACCATCTAAAGGAGAGGGACTAATTACGCATCCTACCGGTATTTTTAAAACATATAAGACGGCTGTACGCAATTATAGTTTAAACATACCGTCCGATTGGGAAACCAAAGAATACCCTTCTACAGGAATGTTTAAAGCCGTAGCAACAATTAACAATATAGCGGGGAAAGACGTTGCTTATCGCCAAAATATTACCATCGAACCTGTTCCGATTTCAACGGTCTTTAACCTTTCCATTCAGGACAGAGACAGCCTGCCTGTTTTTGACATAAACACTTTTACCCAATGGTTTTTTGAAGACCTCCAGTTAAAAACGACCGATTACAAATTGATTGAAATTGGTGAAACGCTTATCAACGGTAAACATGCGGCACAGTATATTTACTCCTTTAACAATCCTCAAGAGTTTGCAGGGGAACTCAAAGCCATCTCGTTTTTATACATGTATAACACTGAAGTCATGGTGGTTACTTGTGTCGAATCGATCAAGAAATTTCAAAAAGCACAGAAAAAGTTTGAATACATGGCGCAAAGCATCAACCACTCCAAATAGAGTCAATCAAATACCATTTGTGCCAAAAGAACTGCTATATAAACACTCGAAATCACAGAAATACCGATGTCTTTATGCAAGCTGGATTGCATAGAAACCGACCCGATTATATGTTTTGTGCTTACCGCTTCCTATATTTGTCAATAATTGTTCTTAAATACTTTTATGCCGAAAATCGTTTTGGGTTTTTTTAAAATACTGTTGACGTGTTTATTGACCCTTGTTCTAATAGCTATTGAATTGGCACAGGTTCAATATATCCAAAGTCAACGCTACACTTTTACACCGCCTCAACCTTTTAAAGGCGATTCGCTTTACAATCCCTACCGGTCAACAGACACTGTATGGCAAAAGTGCAATTTTCATGCTCATGCCCGTGCTTGGGGCGGCATCACCGATGGTAAACACAATACCACCCAAGCATTAATCGAAAAATACAAAAGCATGGGTTATTCAGTGATTTGTGTGTCGGACTACCACAGCATCAACCCTCAACAAGAGCTGAACTTCCCCGCTTTTGTTCCGGTTTATGAACACGGTTATAACCTTTTTAAAGCCCATAGATTGGCATTGGGTAGTCAGGAAATTTCGTTTTACGACATCACTTTGTTTCCAAACACAAGCGACAAGCAGTACATCATCAACCGAATTAAACAACACAGTCCTTATATTGCCATAGCACATCCCAAGTTTGGAGGAGGTCATACTTTTAAAGACCTCACGCTACTCAGTGGTTATGAAATATTGGAAGTACTCAATCATTACCGTCTTTCCGATAAATACTGGGATACCGTTCTTTCGGCAGGTAAACCGGTATGGATTGTGGGCAATGACGACAACCACAACATCAGCAAACCGGACGAAACCGGTGCTAAATGGACGATGATTGCCTCTAATACATCTGATGGAAAGACTGTTTTAGAGCATTTGGTTACCGGCAAAGCCTACGGGGTGGAGGGAAGGGGAGGGGTAAACGACAATCACTTGAAATCGTTGCAGGTACAAGTCCAAACCATGTACCTGCAATTGGAAAAACCGGCAAAAGAAATATCGTTTATTGGCCAAAATGGCAAGGTCAGGGCTGTTGTTCACCAAGCAAATACCGCAAGTTATACGTTCTTACCGGATGACACCTATATCCGAATCGTTATTAACAATGAGCATACAAAGATGTACCTCAATCCCGTCATTCGGTACAATGGAGTACAAGCTCCGCAAAACACAATGACCGCTCAATTCGATTTGCTTCAAACTTGGTTAATGCGTTTTAGAGTGTTGCTGACAGCTATTTTGGCTTTTGTGGTTTACCGGCTTTTATGGCGTAAAATTTGGTAAAGTTCGAGAACCATTCATCTTTTTCAACGATGTATATTAGTTGGAGGAATATTTTTTGCCATTTTGGGTGTGCATAACGAGGGAATGTGAGAGTTGTGTTGACTTCTGCTTTACCCCTTTTATGTATTGAAGACTTTGCTTTATAAAAGCTCTTTTGTTGGTTGGCAAAGCTCTTTTGTTGGTTGGCAAAGCTCTTTTGTTGGTTGGCAAAGCTCTTTTGT
>CALCIK010000158.1 GCA_937907475.1 uncultured Bacteroidota bacterium
ACATCCGTCCATAGGGCTACGCAATA
Organism: uncultured Bacteroidota bacterium; assembly: GCA_937907475.1. GTDB lineage: Bacteria > Bacteroidota > Bacteroidia > Chitinophagales > UBA2359 > UBA2359. The sequence goes on from CALCIK010000158.1 coordinate 27, forward strand.
TCTATGAAACCTATCAGCCTGATGGGATAAGAAGACACACAAAATTTACCACTAACCACTAACCACTAACCGTTAACCACTAAAAAATGATGGAACAAGTATTTACCCACCCCCAACATCAGGAAGCCTTCAAAAAGGATGGTTATGTGGTCATCCCCAATCTGCTGCCTTCCGCAGAAGTTGGTAAGTTGTTAACGGCTTATCAAAACCTCGAACACCACAACCCTATCGGCTTCCATCGCACCTACGACAACCCCGACACGGGCTATAAAACCCAATTAAGCCAAGCCATTAACGAAGTGGTAAGCCCTCCGGCCCAAGCTTTGCTTTGCGAATACCAATACTTTTTGGCTTCTTATATGGTCAAGGAACCGGGCAGCGATACTGCCTTTGAGTTACATCAAAACTGGAATTTTGTGGACGAAAGCCGTCATCAATCGGTTGTTTTGTGGATACCTTTGGTGGATACAAACGAGCAAAACGGCACCATGTATGTGGTCAAAGGCTCGAACCGCTTGTTGCCGACCTACCGAGGCGGCCCGTTTATCCCTTCGGTGTTTGAAAACATCCTGCCTTATATAAAAAACAACTACCTAACCCCGATACGGTTAAAGGCCGGTGATGCCCTCATTTTAGACGATGCCCTATTGCACTACACCTCGCCCAATCTTAGCGGACAAACCCGGTACGCCATTGCGCAGGTCATGATCCCTCGCCAAGCAAACCCCATTTACTACTACCTCCCCGAACCGACCGGCAGCGAACTCCATGTTTTTGAAATAGACATGGACTTTTATCTATACTACAACAACCGATACCCCAAAGGCGAATACCCGCACGACATGAAACACATCGCCACTATCCCCTACCAACATCGCCCGATGGATAAAAACGGGTTCGACAAGCTATATTTCGGGCAAAATCCCCATCTTGCTCAAAATTCACCGCTCCGCTTTTTCAACAACTTGAAAGAAACCCTGCGCACGATGTTCAAGGGTCAAAAGTAAAGCCCTCCAACGAGCCTACCATCTATGCCAAGCCCCACTTTATTCAACCGTTTGTCCGATGCGTGGAACTACAAAGCTCCCGTGTTGGTATCGGTGCCTTATTTCTTTGCCTTGCTTGGTCAAATGCCCGTCCAACAAACCATCGCAGCCATGTTTGCCTCCTATACCACCATCATAGGCATAGCGGCGTTTGGTTATTTCATCAACGATTTGACCGATATACGCCAAGATGCTCTCGCCCAAAAGCCCAACAGCGTAGCGCGGCTGTCCCCGATGCAACGGGTGGTTATTTTGGTCATCATTCTGCTCGTTGCCTTGCTGCCTTGGCTTTACCTGCCCCTCACCACCCTCACCGCACCGTTCCTTTTGGCGCAGTTCCTGCTGTTTCTCGCCTACTCGCTGCCCCCGATGAGGTTAAAAGAACGCAAACAAGCCGGCATATTGACCGATGCGCTCTACGCCCACGTCAATCCCGCACTATTAGCCGCCCTCACCTTTACCCTAATCATCAGACAACCGCTCTCGTCCCTCGTTGGTTATATGGCAGGTTTGGTAACATGGCAATTACTGTGGGGCATACGAAACATCTTGCAACATCAACTCGAAGACCTCGAAAACGATATTGCGGCAGGGGTAAAAACCTACGCCCAATCCGCCAACACCAATAAACTACGCCATACCATCACCCATCGTTTGCTTCCTGCCGAATTGCTCGCCTTTGCACTCTTTCTCGTACACGTAACCCTCCAAGTCCTTCATACCAATGGCTTGATATTATTCATCGCCTTTGCCATCTTCCAATACGCCGCCCTATATTTTGCCAAACAATTACCCTCTTCCACCCCTGAAAAAGCAACACTGTTTGCCACCTTGTTGTACTTAGTATGGCTGCCTTTCACCTTGTTGTTAACAGCGGTCATCCGCGATGCGCAATACCTCGTTCTGCTTGCCCTCCATCTCTTGTTGTTTGGGCAAATGCGGATACAATTGCTCTCGCCGTTCCTGTTTTTTGTCCAATACCTCTACAACGAAGTCCCCCTTCCCCGATACACCCTCAACGAAATGGTATCGGAGTTAAAGCAAAAGAAGATTAGGGGTAAAAAATAGTGCCCGAAACAGTTCTTTCAATGCAAGGCTGTTCAATGTTTGGGTAAAATAGGTGGGGTGAATAACCATCCAATTCGCAATTGTCCGATATTGGATAACCCATGCAATCATTACCGGAAAATAGCGACCCGTTGATATTGTAGTACTTGGCTGTCAGAAAATTGAAGTTCAGCAACATAAAGGCCTTCGGGCAAATGCGAAACATCAATCGTTTGCTTATACCGTTCTACGAGTTGATTCAATACGCAGTCGCCCGGCAGGTTATACAATCTAAGGATAGCCGCTTTTGGACTATCCACCATGAGCACGTTTCGGGCAGGGTATGGATAAAGCCGCACAAGGGGTAAATTCGATTGCTCCAACATTCCCACATAGTCTTGAACCGTCAACAATAATGTTTTGCGAGAAGTGATTTGGCTTGCACCCATGCCACCGGCAATGATAAATTGGTTAGGAGCAATCTTGGCAACGCCCCGCAGGTCCATCAATGACGGCATCACTCCAAAAATGCTGTTTATTTGGTTAGAGTTGGGTTGGTAAATCTGAATACGGTCTATCGCCGGCACACCGCCACTGCCATTGTAAGCAATCCCATCGTAATTGTAGGAAACCAATGCTCCGCCAAACCAAATTGGCTTGTTTACATAACTGCTCGCCCCCATGCGGTAGCCGCTAAAAGAGAGATTTTCGTCGGCAATCCAGGTAATTTGCGTAGGGTCATTAGCGTTAATCGCCCCCTTTCTAAAGGAAGTGCCTAACGGAAATGCTGCCCCAAACTCCGCCCCCCCTGCATAATAAATCGTATCGCCAACAATGACCCCCGATGCCCCAAAAACCTTAAAGTTCGAGTTATTGGGAACAGGCGTAGCAATCTGCCATGAATTGGAAGCGGGGTTAAATAATTGCACATTGGCCACATTGTTGTTGTTGCTCCATCCGGTAATCACATAAATCAAGCTATCTCGCCACACGACCTGAACATGATCATCCACAGGCACGGGCATTGGCATGGCATCGGGTAAAAAGGTGTTTAACTGAGGGTCAAACACATGTACTTTGTTAGAAGTAACTTCCGCACCGCTACTCAAGACATGATAGCCCCCCATGATGTATATCCTATTCTTAACCGTACTCGCCGCCACCCCAATCTTGCCAAGCGTATCGGGCAAGGGCGGAAGTGCTTCCCATAAATTGGTATTGGTTTGTAAACGGTAGGAACGAAGGTGAATACCCGAAAACAGCTTAGTGCTGTCAATCCCGCCAAAAGAATAAACAAAAGGCACCTCACCGACCATAGCCGAGGTAACGGCATTGTTGCTCACCGCCTCCGGCATCTCTTTCATGGGGCTAACCATAAATGTTTGTCCCGACACCGCCACTGTCGCAAAATTGCTTAACACAATAAACAAACAAAACAGTCGGTTTACCTTGTATAAGAAGGTTTGCATGGAAATTAACGCTTAAATGGTAAAGAAATCCACAATTAAAGCACAAACTACAATATTATTACCGATTTTTGTCCCGATATGTTATTTTGATTGTTCAAAAATAGCACATCCAATTTATCCTATCCACTACAAAACCCCTTCCAATGAAAAAGTACTTATTTCTCGCAATTCTTTTCTGCGCCATCACACCGGCTTGGGCACAAGATACGTCTAAAGAAACCTACAAAGATTACAGCTACATCACCCTCCAACCGACTGACAGCGAATATTTCAGCAACATGAAACAAGCAATTGCCATTATGGACGTTGCTATGGATAAATCACAGCTTCAGCAAGCCATCAATTTCTTTACAGAGATAAGCGATGACCAACCCAAAGAATGGTTGCCCCCCTACTACGCTGCCTATTGTTATGCCACGATGTGCTTCATGGAAAGAGACCGCATTTTAAAAGATACCTATCTAAACAAAGGGCAATCGTTTGTTGACCGAGCGTTTTCTATTCAACCGGGTAATGCCGAAATTTTAGTCTTACAAGCCTATATCTACCAACAAAGAGTTGAAATAGACCCCACCAACCGAATTGATGACTACGGCACTTTGGTAAACATCGCTTTAGAAGATGCCACCAAATTAGACCCTGAAAATCCCCGCTTACACTACCTCATTGCCCATACCACGTTCTTTGCTCCCGAGTCGGCAGGCGGTGGGATGATTAAGGGTTGCCCTTTGGTGCAAGTAGCCGCAAAAAAATACGAGGAGAACCCCCCGTTAAACGAAATCGCACCCAAATGGGGCGCAGCATTGACCAACTACATGCAAACCATCTGCGAGTCCATCAACCGGTAATTAGCTTGATGACGATGTGCGTTTGAACTTGGAAGCCATCTCCCTTTGCCATTTTCCTCTACTATCGCTAATTTGCCCATGTCGCCGGTACTCATTTTATCTGTTGTAGGCCTTTACTTTGTCGCCCTTTTCATCATTGCCTTGTTTACAGGCCGGGATAGTGGTAATCAAGCTTTTTTTGTTGGTAACAAACAATCACCTTGGTATTTGGTGGCCTTTGGTATGATTGGTGCGTCCATTTCCGGCGTTACATTCATCTCCATTCCCGGGGCAATAGGTAACTTAACCGCCTCCAATCCCAATGCCGCCTTTTCCTATATGCAATTGGCATTGGGTTATGTAGTCGGGTACTTTGTCATTGCTACCATCCTCATGCCCGTGTACTATCGGCTCAATTTGGTATCTATCTACACTTATTTAGAGCAAAGGTTTGGTTATTGGAGCTATAAAACCGGTGCTTTTTTCTTCCTACTCTCCCGTACCATCGGCTCGGCGTTTAGGCTCTATTTAGTAGCGATGGTCATGCAACTCTTTGTGTTCGATGCTTGGAACATCCCTTTTGCGTTGAACGTAAGCCTTATTCTATTGCTGATATGGCTCTATACTCTACGTGGAGGTATCCGAACCATTGTATTCACCGATACCTTTCAAACGGTGTTTTTACTCCTCGCCTTGTTCAGTGCCATCTACTTTATCGGAAGTGAACTAAACCTAGGTATAGGCAGCCTCATCAAAACAGTCCACGACAGCCCTTACGGTCAACTATTCTTTTGGGATTTCAAAGAGAAGAGTTTTTTCTTTAAACAATTCTTCGGCGGTGCATTTATCGCCATAGCCATGACAGGCTTAGACCAAGATTTGATGCAAAAAAACATCAGTTGCAAAAACCTGAAAGATGCTCAGAAAAACATGTTCACCTTCAGTTTCATCATCTTGTTGGTCAATCTCGTTTTTGTTACCCTAGGCGCATTGCTATATCTCTACGCCCAAGCTAAGGGCATTGAAATACCGGCCAAAACCGACCAATTGTTTCCCATATTAGCCTTTGAGTACTTTCCACCCGTGATGGGTATCCTATTCCTATTAGGACTAACCGCAGCGACTTTTGCCAGTACTGACTCTGCATTAGCGGCCTTAACAACATCGTTTTGCGTGGACTTCCTAAACTTTGAAAAGCGAACCGAAAAAGACCCCAAGTTGAACCTCGTCAATACGCGCCACCTTGTACACATCGGATTCTCGGCGTTGTTTGTCTTGGTCGTTCTTGTTTTTCGATACTTTTTAAACGACAGTGTCATCAATGCTGTTTTTACCATTGCCGGATACACCTACGGCCCGCTGTTGGGGTTATATGCATTCGGTTTATTTGTGCCAAACCGACAACTTAAAGACCGCTTAACGCCAATAGTGTGTGTCATCACCCCGATATTGACTTATTTCATCAACACCTACTCTCAAGCCGTACTGAACGGTTATAAATTTGGATTTGAACTGCTCATTCTCAATGGGTTGCTTACCTTTACAGGCTTATGGCTCATTTCGGCACGTCAAAACAAATCATAAGTCAAGGTGCTATTTTACCTTTCCAATCAAATACGATTACAATGGATGCTTTAAAAACGAAGACACCACATCATGAAAAGCCATGGTCAGAACTGCAAGCTGAGTCCTCATGGCGCATTTTCAAAATCATGTCGGAGTTTGTATCCGGCTTTGAAACTTTAAATACGTTGGGCCCCTGCGTGTCCATTTTTGGCTCTGCACGAACAAAACCCGATCATATATATTACCAAACTGCCGTTGAAATAGCCCGGTTGTTGGTACAAGAAGGTTATGGAATTATCACCGGCGGAGGTCCGGGCATTATGGAAGCTGCCAATAAAGGTGCTCAATTGGCCGGCGGTAAATCGGTAGGGTTAAACATAAACCTCCCTTTTGAAACTGGCGCAAATCCTTATATAGACCGCGATAAATCATTAGACCACAACTATTTTTTTGTGCGCAAGGTCATGTTTGTGAAATATGCCCAAGCCTTTGTGTTTATGCCCGGCGGTTACGGCACCTTAGACGAATTGTTTGAGTGTCTTACTTTGGTTCAAACACATACCATTGAGCGCATCCCTATCGTATTGGTTGGCAGTCAATTTTGGCAAGGATTGTTTGATTGGTTAAAAACAACCCTCTTGGAACGTGAAGGAACAATTAGCCCGCAAGACTTAGACTTAATCCCTATTACCGATGATGTGAACGAAGTGGTTCACTACATTTCGGACTTTTACAAGCACGGCATCTTAAGACCCAACTTTTAGCCTACTGTTTTTTCTGTATTTGCCGTAATTGACAACAGCAAACACCATAAAAGAGAACTCCCCTTTCTTTATTTAACTTCATGTTAAACAAGAAAGGGGAGTTTCGTTTTGTTAGATTCCTATATCGAATGCTAAATCACCTAATTAGATACCGATACCATAAAAGTAGGTACTCTTAGGAGCATTGGGATAAATGCCTTTCAACAAGGCACCGTTGCCTTTTTTCTCTTGCAAAGCATCGGCCAATTGCTCGGTTGAGGCAACGACAGTTTCATCTACTTTGGTGATAATAAACCCTTCGCGAATATTGGTATTGCTCGATAGCTGACCTTGTTTCAAGGATTTCACCCGAACTCCGCCCGGAATGCCTAAAGCAGTACTTTCGCGGTTCGTCAGATTTTCAAATTCCGCTCCCAAAGTGGCTAAGATTTCAGATTTTTCGGAGCTTTTGGTAACCACATCTGTATTGCCTTCTTTGTTTTTCAACACTACTGACATCGTTTTTTCAGTACCTTTTCGATTAACAGTAACAGCAAGCTGATCGCCGGGACGATGACGAGCTATTTGTTCTTGAAGTTCAGAGATAGATTTTATCTCGGCATTGTCAATCCTGACAATGACATCGCCTTTGACAATGCCGGCTTTAACGGCAGGACCATCTTCCAGCATCTCGCCGACATATACCCCTTGAGTAACTGTAAGGTTATTCTCTTTAGCCAATTTTCCGTCCACATTGCTGATGCTAATGCCTAAAAAAGCGCGTTGAACGATACCATACTTTTTAAGGTCTTCCACCACTTTACCTACTATATTGGCAGGTACAGCAAAAGAATAGCCGGCATAAGTTCCGGTAGGAGTGGCAATCGCTGTATTAATACCTAATAGTTGTCCTGAAGTGTTGACCAAAGCACCGCCACTATTACCAGAGTTGACGGCAGCATCTGTTTGTATAAACGACTCGATAGCCATTTTGTCTTCCACAATTTTAATGTTGCGTCCTTTGGCACTCACAATACCGGCCGTTACAGTTGATTCAAGATTGAACGGATTACCTACTGCCAACACCCATTCGCCTACACGAGCTTCGTCTGAATTTGCCAATGAAAGGGTTGGTAAATTGGTGTCGTCAATTTTAATAACCGCTAAGTCGGTTGAAGGGTCAGTACCAATAAGGGTTGCTTTGTAAGTCCTTTTGTCGTATAGCGTTACTTCAAGCTCAGTGGCTTTTGATACCACGTGGTTATTGGTAACGATATACCCATCGGAACTTAATATCACCCCTGAACCCGTAGCTACTTGCGGTCTTGCTTGTCCACCCCGACCTCTTGGTCCGAAAAAGAAATCATCGCCGAAAATATCAAAGGGGTTCGTGTATTGATTGGAAGTAGCTTGATACTGTATAGTGGATTGAATGTGGACGACTGCCGGAGTTGATTTAGCAGCGGCAGCGGTAAAATCAGTAGGAGCACCCACTCCTGTATAAGCCGGAATGCCAAAGTTGGTAAGGGTTGTGTTGGTCGCTACAGGCATATCCTGTGAAGCACCGATGCCTGAATTGCCGGAGTTTGAAGCAGAAGTAAATCCCATTTGCTGGTAGGCCACTAAGGTCAAAGCACTACCAAGTACAGCGGCAAGAACTAACTGAAATAGTTTACTCATAGTATCTGTTATTTTGGTTAAAATAAAATTTTGTTTGTGTTTTTGAATGACTGGATTGTTAACAAAATTGCAAGGAAAAAATTTTTCTATTGCTGATAGATTAACCTTTTTTAACGCTCGAAAACAAACAATGTTAACGTCTAACCAATGTTGATATCAATGCCCGGTTTGCTGATTAACTCGTCTTTTTTACCAAGAGTTACCAATAATAGACCATCTTGATAAGCGGCACTGATTTTTTTGACATCAATACTTGGGTCGAGTTTAAACGAACGGGAAAAAGCCGAATAGCTATGTTCGCGCATCACGTATTTTTCGCCTTCGCGTGTTTCGTCGCTTATTTTTTCGGCACTGATGGTGAGCGCATCATTGTTTACCTGAAGTTTAAAATCGGATTTGGTGTAACCCGGTGCGGCAACTTCAACTCTAAAACTTTCGCCGGTTTCGATGATGTTGATGGCCGGTACGGTATGACCGCTGCTTTTACCTGCACCTCCACCACTGTTAAATACATCTTTAACGGTTTTGTCAAGCATTTCCATGCCTTTATTTAAACTTTGAGCACCTTTGCTGATTAGGTCTTCAAACAACTCGGAGTAATTCTCTTTCTTTTCCATGAGGCAAGATTTTTTTTGGTTTTTAAGAATGAATGAACTCATAACAAACGCAAATCATTGGGGTAAAAGTTCAAAGTACCTTATTTTTATACAGAGTATTTGGTGTAAGACCTAACAAACGATCAAGTATTGAGCAATTATAACCGGTATAGGGAAGTATATTTAAAACGAAACCGCTACAAAGCGTTGAAGGCTTCGTAGCGGTTTAGGAGAGGGAGAAGTCTGTTCTATGAAACGTAAGAACCGCGTTTTAACAACTTAATGGGTGCTTAAAAAGAAATGCAGTAACACTTTCCGGTAACAGAGTCGCAATATGCACTTCCTGTACAAATGTCGGACGAGAACATTTTGTTACAATCGTCATCGCCGTTACATTCGCAGATAATGATTCCACATTGAAAGTTTAAGCCTTTTCCGCCGCCACTATTTATTTTGACAGTATTAATTTCGGCTATTAAATCGTTGCTTTTGATATTATTCTTAACAGCAAACATAGAGACGATTTGACCGTTTTGTTGGATGATTTCTAACGTTTGCTTTTTGTCGCCGGCTATTACGTTTACCCCTTCTTTTAAAGCACCTTTTTGTATCAGGGTGGCATTTACCTTGCCTCTGTTAAAACTCTTGGTGCTTAAAGATTTTTGAGAAACATAATTGATGTTTACAGGGGTATTGGTCGTGGTGGTGGTTTCTTCGTAAACAGTATTGGAATATCCACCTTTACCGGTTTCATATTGTATATGATTGTTTTTCTTGGTTTTTGGAAGTTCCTCACAGTTGCCCGCAGCATCGCAAATGTATTCTTTGCAATTAGTTTTCATTTCTTTGTCGTCGCAAACCGTACAACTTGTACATCCGACACCACAACTGCCACAATCTTTGAATTTACCCAAATCAGTTTTTTTAATGGCTTGAGAAAATACGTTTGAAGTGTTCAGAATAACAAAGTAGCATAAAATGGATAAAAATAGAATTGAGTTTTTCATTTTTTTGAATTGTTTGAGTTTTTAAAAATGGAATTGAATTGTAGATTTGGAGAAAAGAACACTCCCGGTTAAGAGATTTTAAAGGGAGTGTTCGTAGGGAAAGGGTTGGGTTATTAAAATTTTACAGTGCCTGCTGTACATTCATACTCTGTGCAAAGTCCGTTTTGGGGATTTTTTTTCACACATTTACATTTGATAGGAGGTCTAGGATTTGTGGGAGGGGTTTGGTTTGAGCCTGCTTTTTTTGCTGTCGTAGCTGGTGTGTTCGTAACGGAGTTTTCATCAAATTTAATGTTCACGTTATCTCCAAATTGGTTAACAGCAATATACTGTTTGTTTTGGTCGGCATCTGTTTTCAAAAAAACTTTTACTTCTTTGTCTTCAAATACTAATTCTTGGTTTGCATTGTCAGCTTTTAGCTGTGTAACGGTTTGTAAACGGGAAATTCCATCGGTTTGGGCATTTAAGTTACCGGCAAATAAAAGGGCAACGCTGATAACGAATAGAGCAATTAAGGTTTTCATAAGACTTAAAAAATTTGGGGTTGAAAAATTGTTTTTTGAATTGGAAAGGTTGTGAAGAATTAAATTTTTCATGTTCGGTTATGGTTTAGTGTTTAAAAATTCGGTTTGATTTGCTTCCGTTTGTGGTGTCTGTTTACTACTACCGGATGGATTTGTTTTGTGACACTTTTTGTTGTTTTTCTTTTTTGCTTCTCGTTTTACATCGGTTTTCTTGGTGTCGCTATTGGTTACTACCGGATGGATTTGTTTTGTGACAGACTTCGGTGAAATTTTTTTAAGCACCTCATTTGTTGGTGAGGTATGGGAACAACAAAGGGAACTACACATAGATTGCTGGGAGCATCTTGACACCTTACTAGGAGGCATTATTACCAAATTTCACCTTAGAAGACTGATTACAATAGCGGAAGAATAAGTATTCTATGTTCTCTATAAAAATTGAAATAAGCTCTTAAATGTGGTTTGATATACAGGTAGTGACGGAACTTGTTCCGTCTGATCATAACGGAACAAGTTCCGTTGCTACCTGTATAAAAAGATTTAACCTATCCTATCTAAAGGCAGAACCACGGAAATTTTAATTTATGAAAAAAAAGACAGGGTGAGGAAAGTGTGTTTAAACAAACCAATAGACATAACTTTGAATTATGTTACAAGATTCAAAACACAAAAAAAGACTGAGAACCATTAATGTTTATCGTATCTTTGAATATTGCAGGATAGCCCATACTCCGGTAAAATCAATAGGTCAAATGCTCCAAACTCAAATAGAAGAAGCTGAACAGTTGTTTAATGCTGCGCAATATGCCAAAGCTGCTGAAATTTGTCAACAGATAGCACCCATATTAGAGGCTGAAGAACAATGGCAGGCCTTTGTTGATGTTTTACTTATGCAAAGTGAATGTTGTTGGAGAAGGGGAGAGACTGCTGAAGCTATCGAGAAGGCTGAAAAGTCCGTTTCGGTTAGTCGGATTAGGTTTGGTGAACAAGACTTGAATATAGCGAATGGATATCACCATATCGGGTCAGCCTTCCTCACTATTGGCGATTTCGATAAAGCCATCACTTATTTTGAACGCTCCCTGACCATTCGACAAAATAAGCTTGGGTTAGATCATAAAGACACTTCCACCAGCTTTAACAATTTAGGGGTTTGTTTTGTAGAGAAAGGGTATTTCGATAAGGCTATCAGCCATTTTCAAAATTGCTTGAAAATACGGTTGGCCCATTACGATAAATCACATCCGATGATTGCAGCAAACTATAATAACTTAGGTATATGCTATCACAAAAAAGGAGATTATGATTTGGGCATTGAATATATGGAGCGTGCTTTGAACATCCGCATGTCCATTCATGGTGAAAACCACCTGCAAACGGCGATGAGTATTAACAATATAGGCGTTTGTTATGAAAGCAAAGGCGATTACGATCAGTCCATTTTATATTACAAACGGTCGCTTAAGATAAGGAAAAGCGTCTTTGGTCATCAGCATCCCGATATAGCCATGAACTTTAACAATGTTGGGATATGCTATGAAAAAATGGGCGATTATGACATAGCCATTTATTATCACAAACGCACTTTGAATTTATTCCTAAAGATTTTCGGCGAGCACCATCCTATGCTATCCGAATGTTACAACAATTTGGGTGCCTGTTTTGTAGGGAAAGAAAACTTTGAACAGGCAATTACCTATTTTGAGAAGTCCATAAACCTTCGACTTAAGTTGCTTGGTGAAAAGCATCCGGATACGGCACTCACCTATTTGAACTTAGGCTCGTGCCGTCAACAAAATGGGGATGATCCATTGACCGACATTCAAAATGCACTCAATAGCCTTTGCCTTAACTATCATAACCATAACCCTTTACATAACCCGACCCTTAGCGAATATAGCAGTGCGCCTATATTATTAGAGGTATTAACCAAAAAAGCAAAAGCCTTTTTCCTGCTTTTCACAAATAGCGACACACCGTTTCTGCTTCATTTGCTCGCAGCATATAACACTTACCATTTGGCAGTACAACTAATTGACCTTATGAGAGGAAGTTATCAGGCAGAAGGCAGCAAACTGCTTTTGGCAGAAAAAGCCAAACCGGTGTATGACCAAGCCATTCAAGTCAATTGGGAGGTACATCAATATTGGCAAGATGACCAATACAAACCGGAAATGGAAATAGCATTCGAAGAACTGCAACTACTTCATACCGAATACGATTTACCACATCCCCAAGACACCCTTCACCACACCTTTATTTATACAGAAAAATGCAAGGCTGTTCTGCTGTTTGCCGCTATTAAAGAACGTCATGCTCAACAAACTGCCGGAATACCCCTACACTTGAAAGAAGAAGAATACCGCTTGCGGGTAGAAATCAACTTTATAGAGAAAAAAATTGCCGAAGAACAGAATGAAAAAGAAGAAGAGCGCAATGAACAAGTCCTGCTCGATTTGAAAAGCAGACTCTTTGATTTCAAACAACAATATGCGGTACTTTTGAAAAGTTTTGAAACAGACTATCCCGATTATTTTCAACTAAAATATCAAACTCAATCAGTTACTATTGATCAAATACAACTACCTGCTCGCGCTGCTTTGTTAGAGTTTTTTGTAGGCGAGGACTACATTTACCTCTTTTTGCTCACTCCAACGGATATGTTACCGGCTAAAGACGGCGGTTATTGTAACCAAGCCGTTTTTCAAATACCGACAATCCCTCTTTTGGATATGATTGTTACTGCTTTTGTCCGAAACATTGAAAGTTTTAACAACCGTCTCTATGTGCATCAAGGATATGCCCTTTACAAACTCCTGTTACAAAACGCTCTACAACTTCTGCCTCCCGATACCATTGATACCTTAATTATTATACCCGATGGCATTTTGACCAAACTGCCATTTGAAACACTCCTCACATATTCCGTTAAAACATCGGGTAGCTATGATTATCCATATCTGTTGCAGCAATACGATATTCAGTATCATTTTTCGGCTACGTTATGGCATTACTACCGAAATCGCCCAAGTACCCTCCATCCAAACCCAATAAAACTCAATGATTTTATCGGCTTTGCCCCCGTCTATTCCAAGCAAATAGAGGGTTCACTACCTTCAGAACAACAATTACCTACTGAATTAGGACAACCTTCAAGCGAAGAGAAAGATCAAAGCACCCATCTCACAGACCAAAATTTGAATACACCTCCCTTCATTCGATTGGGGGGTAAAATATATGAAGCCTTGCCCGAATCGGAAAACGAACTATTAGGCATCAGTACCATTTTTACCCAAAAAGGACTTTCGGCAATGTTGATGCTACACGATAAAGCCACACTGACTAATTTTATCAAACTATCAGAGAGGTATAAATATGTACACATTGCTGCCCACAGCGATTACAACGACCAATATCCCGATTTAACCGGCATCTTGTTCTCGCATGACGAACAAGGTGCTCATTCCATGCTTTACCTCAATGACATTTTTCAACTCCAATTACAAGCCGATTTATTAGTATTGAGTTGTTGCGAAACAGGATTGGGTGAACAAAAGGAAGGCGAGGGCATGATGGCACTTAACCGTGGGTTTCTATATGCCGGCGCACACAATATTATATACACCCTCTTTAAAGTATTGGATAACCCGACAAGCCAATTAACGCGGCTTTTATATCAATATGTATTGGAAGGATTACCCTACAAAAAAGCATTAACGAAAGCTAAATTAGATATGATAAGTCAACATTACCCGCCTTCCTATTGGAGTGGCTTTGTGTTAATGGGGAGGTAATACGCAGAGGTTTTTTTCTTTACTTTGAGTTAATTTGCGAAACTCTCTTATAAAATTTTTAACCGCAAAGTCGCGCAAAGTTTTTTTCTTTATTTTGCGTTACTCTACGGTAAAATCTTAAACGCAAAGTCGCGCAAAGTTAAACGCAGAGTTTCGCAGAGTTTTTTTCTTTACTTTGCGTTACTCTGCGTAATACTTTGCGAAACTCTGCGGTAAAATCTTAAAATCTTAAACGCAAAGTCTCGCAGAGTTAAACGTAGAGTTACACAGAGGTTTTTCTTTACTTTGCGAAACTCTGCGGTAAAATCTTAAACGCAAAGTTGCGCAAAGTTAAACGCAGAGTTTCGCAGAGTTTTTTTCTTTACTTTGTGTTACTCTGCGTAATACTTTGCGAAACTCTGCGGTAAAATCTTAAAATCTTGGTTCTTCCGACTTTTTAGCGCATCAGAGGAAATTGACTAAAATTCTAGCTCT
>CALCIK010000159.1 GCA_937907475.1 uncultured Bacteroidota bacterium
AACCAAGCAGAAGCGTGGAAGGGTAGCGTATTTAAGTCCTCCCCTGTCGAGGACAAAGTAGCCTCCCTGAGCGATAGCCTTACTCTGTGGCGTGCTCAACAGAAAGAACTGGACGGCAAATGGGGCGTGTCTTTACACATCTCTAAGGACCTCAGTAAGCGGATTGCTGAGGGGGATAAACAACTGCAAGTCCTGACACAACAAAATGATAGCCAAAACACTGCCGGTACTGCTGTGTGGCGGTACTTCTTTTTACTGATTGAGGTTATAGTGGTCTTGGCTTTAATTATGCCGGTATGGTATGAGGTGCGG
This sequence comes from uncultured Bacteroidota bacterium, assembly GCA_937907475.1. Taxonomy (GTDB): domain Bacteria; phylum Bacteroidota; class Bacteroidia; order Chitinophagales; family UBA2359; genus UBA2359. The sequence continues at coordinate 313 of CALCIK010000159.1, forward strand.
TGTGTCTTACTTTTAGTAGAAGCATAAAAATACCCGCAAAGCACAGAGGCTTTGCGGGCTAAACTATAAGTAACTATTATGAAAAGCCTATGTAGATGAAACTGCCGTCAGCATTTGAATTAACTCCGGCTGTGGGTGGCAGTCTGTTTTATCTGCTCTGTATGAGCAATGTGAGTAAAGCCCCTTCTCTCCGGCTAATGCTTTTTTGCTGACCTTAAAGAATTGGTCGTATTGATAGTTTAATGGGATGGATGTAACAAAGGATTGTGTTTTCAGCAGCGAATACAAACTATCTATTTGAGCTTCAGTGTATTTATGAAATAACTTAAACCCCCTGAATGGGGTCGAGTATTCAACTACTTCATTTTCTTTGACCTTTTTGCCGATTTCTTCTTCTTTTAAGAAGCCCCAATTGACAATTTCAGTTGGGATACTTGCCTTATCCAAATTTGATTTACCTGCTACGCCCAAATGATAACCGAACTGAAACATGTTCTGAAACAGGTTTAAGATACTGCCATCAGGCTCAATAATATAAGGCACAGATATAGTCCCAATTCCGCCATTCCTTTGTTGAAACCAATTCCAAGCCGAATTACCGGTACCACCTCCCGTATGATGCACTACCAACTGTGTCTTAACACACATGGTCTGATAGTAATGCTTAAACGGCAACGGCTTTTGTACAAGCAGTTTAGTTATGTCTTTGGTAGTCATGTATAGTAGTATCTTTTTTTTCAAAAGAAAACGTAGCATCACCCGTATAGAGGTACTTGGTAACCCTTGCAATCTTAATAAAAAAGGGTGCTATTTTGCGGTTTTCAAAAGCCTTTTTAGCTTCCAAATCATCACTGGATTGATACGTTGCCCCTGGACCGTAATCTCGGCTTACAAACTGTTGTTGGGCAGTCGAGGTCATAAACAGGCAAAGGGTAAATAAAACAAGTGAGGCAAATAGCGTTTTCATTCTGTTTCGTCTTTTAGTATTTTCTTTATCAAAAAATCAGTTTCATCGGACGCTTTTTTGGCTTGAACACGAAGCATAATTGATACGACAGCGTATGCTACGAATAAAAGAATAATCACTGACTGGTTCAATATAATCAGCCACAATTGAACTTCTATCATTTTTAATCATTGGGGATTTTTCGTCTGGCGGCTAATAGAATAAGTAACTTTTTAGTTCTGGGCTTAGGTGATTTGGCTTTATGAGATACCAATTGTTCTCTGATAGATTTGGTAATCTTTTGGTATGCAAAATCTTGATTTTTATATTCGGCAACCGGCATTATCGGCGTAACGGGTATTTTGTTTTTTAAAAACTCATCAATCAGTTCTTCATCCACATAGTTAGCATAGACCACTAACAGGTCTGTCTTTTCTTCTTTGTGTTTCCCTATCATGGAGAATATTAAATCCTGATTAAGGTCTATACTCAATACAATAATTACTACTTCACTCTCAGCAATTTGACTTTCAATCGTCTCCTGTACGTTAGAACCGGGTTGAATGTGCAAGCGGCTGTATGTTTTAAGTTCTCCTTTACGCTGCATCAGCAATAGGGATTTCTCTAAACGTTCAGCGACATGCTCATCCCGCTCATCGAACAGGATGACGGCGTGTTTCACTTCCCTTTCTTAGTCAGCAATTGTATCTTACCGGCAACCGCCATATTCACCATTGCGCTTTCTATCAGCAATTCAGTGAGTTCTTCCGCCTGCTCAATAGGAATAGAAAACCTGTTAGCGAAAGAAACAGCAACTGCCGCCCTTTCTTCGATTGTTAGGTTCTGAGCTGACCCATATAATGCAACGAAGTTCTTTAATTGCTTCCCCGAAACAATAATGCCCTTTATTTCTGTTATCAAGACCGGTACAATATTTACCCAGACCGAGAAGGTTGTCAGCTTTTGACCCTTCATTGCAGCGACTATTTTCAACACGCCGCCGGAGCAATCCGCTACTGCGTTGAGGTAGTTAACTGCAACAGTCACATCTCCGGGTCCGCGTGTAGCGGGTAATGCCGGATCAGGTATGTCTTCGTTCTGTACAATATACGTGTCAATTCCAACGCCAACAGGAAACGCTTTATCCGTCACCGTCACAACAGTATCGGGGGGTGCCTTCTGCTTTATACAGCCGGTGTAAAAGAAGGCGAAGAACATAATCAACATTAAAAAAACAGGGCTTTTAAATTCCATATCAAAGGTTTTTTGGGTGGTGTGTGAATAATATCTATCCTTCAACGCTTAAAACTAATTGGTTTGGCGTTAAGGTATAATCATCGTTAGGGGTGATGCTGACACTGTATTGACCTTCTACGCAGCCTTCATTGTCGAAGCTAACGCCAAAAGTAATGCTTCCGTCAGGCTCTATAACTTCTGTCAACTCAAGAGTTATCCCATCAATGGCAATTATTGCAAAGTCGCTATCTGCTTGAAAAACTGAACCTTCAGGCAACCCTGTCCATTCGAGCAAAAAGAATGTGCCGGCAGGGATCGGTATGCCGGATGTGTTTACAATTTCAAAATTAACAGTTGTTACATCGTCCGTACAGCTTACTCCCATTTCCCCTGCTACTATCGTATATGCCGGCAATACAACTTCTGCTTCTGTACAGCAGAACAGCCCTTGCAAATACGCTTCAAACCCATCTACCGTAACTACATCACGGTCTATCTCCACTCCTTCTATCTGAATGACATCATCATTGTAGTTGATGTAGAAATAAGTATTTCCATCGGTTACGGTAAAGCTCTCTCCATCTCTGTAAACCTGAACAGGAGCGTATAGCTTTGCCTCCAAGATGCCATCCTTATAGTGCCGGGTTATCGGGTTATCACAGGCGTGTTGCTTGGTTAATTTCCAAGAACAACAAGGGTGCTCTGTGAAGCGAACTATATTTATGGTTGAGGGAATAGGCATTTACGCTATTGGGTTTAGATATAGTTGATGGTGGCTGTATTGTTTGCGTCTAAGTAAACCAGATCCCCGTCAGGGTCTGTACCGCTGACGGCTGTAGCTAAGGATAACGGTACGTTGATGGTAATGGTGTTACCGGATATGTCTTGGAATACATTGTTGTTGGCAGATGAACTACCCAATGCTGTACAGAGTGGCAAATTAAACAAGGTCGCTAATAAACAAGCAGCAAAGCATTGATTGCCTACTGCTGTTGCAAAAGCAAAATCAAAAACGCTTACTTGAGTACCTAAAAAAGCGGCTACTCCGGCTGTTTGCATCTTTGGAACAGAAAGTGCTGTTAAATTTGTGCATAAGTAAAAGCTCGTATTCATTACGGTTATAACTTCAGGGAAACTTCCTAAAGTTAATGTCGGTGTATAATTAAAACAATCGTTACCTATAACTAAACAAACACCTGATTGGTCGTCAATTGCTACAATGCTTTTTCCGGCAAACAAGTTGCTGGCAATTGTTATGTTTGCACCACCAACCAATATCACTTCATTGCCAAATGTCCAAACAGAAGAAAAAGCTGTGCCATTTGTTGGTAGGTTGAAGAAGGTATTCCACTGAGCGACAACAGTGGGGTCTGTTATGCCCGTTTCTCCTTCTAATTCAGCCATATCTACAAATACCATTCTTAATCCTTCCGGTCGGATAATCTCCTCATAGTTTACATTTGATATGATAATCACATCAATATTGCCATTGCAAATCCTTGCCAAACCGATATTGCCAACAGTTTCAGATTCGGGTTCGCTCTCATCGGGCTGAAAAACCAAATCTTCTCCATCAATGACTACACCCGGATCGTAATTGGAATAAAACAAAATGGGTTCAATGGGGGTCTCACTTTCGCATTCTCCGAAGTTGTCTATGAAGTAACCCGCCAATGGCACATTCACTTCGGCTTCATTATTCACAACAAATGCTTCTCCTTCTATGATAGGCACATCTATAAAACAGGTTGTCCTGCCATTTGTAATAAGTATTCTGATTGTATTACCATCTTGGAAATAACCCTGCTCGCTACCTGTTAAAAGGATAGCAGCATCCGGAGCGATGACAACAGGTTCAGAGGTGAAAACAATAGCACCTTCATTATTAAGAAAAACAGCCTTAGCTGTTGCGCCGGTGCTTTGGGAAATGTTCAACGCGATGTAAGACTCTTCTCCCTCTCCACCACTGCTAATCCCCGTCAAGCGAGCTTCACAGGGCATTGGGACATCTGAACAAGAGCAATCGCAATCGACAACAACCCCCATGATGGCATCATACAACTCGGCGGTAGTGGCGTAGCTGTTACCATCGATGGTAGTATTGTTGAACTTAACCTCCAACGTGTTTTTAAATCGGTTGTTAGACAATCCTGTTGCGGCTTCCGCTACATAAAACATCTTGCCCTTCAATAGGATATAACCCAAAAACGGAGATTCGGCAGTACCCTTAAAAGGCAAGCCGCATCCCGTATCATTGCAATTATCTACTTTACTTACAATAAGGGTAGCCTTCTCGAATACCATTGAAGAACCAACGCCCGGAACGGTAACTTTCAGGAAGTTAGCATTCCCATCAAAGCAACGCTCAATCACAGTTAAAGCAGGGTCGCAGCAATTAGGGTGGGTAAAGGTCAAATAGTCTTTGTTCTCCACTTTATGGTTTTTTTATCGGGTTATTGGTTGATGATTACTCACATTCACAGCCACAATCAGCCAGGGCTTTCACTGCATCACAGAATTCATCAAAATCAGTGTACGTCACACCGGCAACCGTAGTAGTAGCCATGTCTAATTCTACACTTAAAGGCTTGAGCCACGTATTAGTGCCCCATTCTCCTTCATAGAGACCCTCACCATGAATGATGACCTTACTGCCCTGAGCAGGGACGGTATGTCTTACCGGTACAGGAGGGCATACATCCTCACAAGCATCGGCAGCACATACAACCCTCATGGTGGTTTTGGAAATAACGATAGGACTTCCGGCATTCGGCTGTGCTACTTTCACCCATCGAGGGTCAGCGTTATAGCACTTTTCAAGTGTAGTACTTGTTTCGCATACCGCGCAATTGTCGTATCTGGTAACAAAAGGATTTTCCATTTCTTTTAGGAATTATTGATTGTGATTGGATATGTAGCTGATACTACATTATCAGCAATAAGCTGTACCGTGTCTGCTTCCCTCACCTCATTACATTCAAGCCAAAACTCGACCTGTACTTTACAACTGCAATAGTTAGAGGCTTCTACTTCGAGTACCTTAACCGTCTTACCACAGTACAGGAATTTCAAAACTAAATTCTCTGCTTCCGCAACCGCCGTACTCACCCAAAAAGTCAGGTAGTTTAACATATTTTGGGTGAGTACTTGGTTCATGGTTAGCGGTTACTATTTTTTGCGTTTGGAAGCATTTTCAGCATCTGCGGCATTGTTTACATCAGCCTGACCGGAAGCGGTTTTAATTTCTTCCGCAGGGTTAGGGGCTACTACCTTTTCTTCCTTAGAGGTATTACCTGAAGGCTTAGGAGACACATCCTTAATCGTGCGCTTGGGAGCATTTTTCACCACGGCACCATCTTTCACCTTGAATTCAGAGGACAAGACTTTAATCACGACCGGGTTACCGTTCTTGATTTTGTCGATGTATTGAGGAAACATGGTGTGATACTTAGCGGGATGCGCTTCTAATTCAGACACAGGTATTTCTTGTGTTTTCTGTCCATTGACCTCAACTGGCACCATATAATGCACGACATCCGTTCCAATAGGAAGTTTGTCTTTGTTGAACCGGTATTTAACCGTACCGCCGGACTTTCTTGATACGAAACTGTTCATAATCGGGTGGGTTTATTTGAGATTATCGGAAATGGTATCTTGCTTTTTCTGTTCGAGCATGTCGCTGAACGCTTTGTTTCTTCCTCCGTCAAGGTTATTGACGAATAAGCCGATAGCTGCAGCCCATTTCAATTTTCCAACAGATACGCCGGGGTTAATCTTGCCTCCTAATCCTAAGTTTAGGATGTCTTTTTGAGACAGCACGTATTGGGTATTCCCAATGTAAAAGCCAATCTTTGTGGACTTTTGGTGTTGTGGGTGGATTTCTAACGGCACTTTGAACCCATGCTCATAAGTATCCGCTTTGGCAGCATTTTTGGCAACCTTTAAATCAGGTATGGCAACAGGAACAGGAGTGTCCGTTTTGACAATATTGTTTTTGGTATCTTCCGACATAGTAAATGACGATATTAAAGAGGGTTATGAAATTATACTATGGCAATAAAAGCGCAAGAATGGCGGCTTCGGTAGCATCGGCATCGCCACCTAGTATGGCATATAACTGACGTTTTTCACCGTTTCCATCTAAGGTGATTTCCCAATTCTGACCTTTTACGGTCCTTCTGGTTTGCGTGACATAAAGACCGCCTCCCAATCCGAATGTACGGAAGATGTTATCGCCTGATTTACCTTTTAGCTTCACGATGCCCCAAATTTGTTTTCCCAATAATCCTCTGACGGACTGGTCATCGGCAGTGGTAGCACTGTAAATTTTAAGGCTTTCCGTGCTGTCATTCCAAAGGCTTAACCCTGTGGCACGGTCATAAGTACCGTCTTCAATCAGGTCAAAGTCTTCGCCTTCAAAACAGAACTGAACCAAGCCGGTCGTAGGCTCAGCGGGGGGAGTAACAACCTCTACAAGCGCAAGAGAGGTTAATTCATCATCCGTATAACCATAAGTGAAGTGGGAGGTACAGCCCACATACATCTGAGATATTTGATACTCTTTCTCTTCGCAAGTTTCATTGCAAAGGTTTCTGAGGGTAGGGCAACAAATAGGCATAGCTATGAAAATTAGGGGTTAAAATAAATTTGATTTTTAGTTTTGGTTTTAAGTGAGCGGCGGGGCTTTAACCTCCCACACGCTCAATCTCAAAACCCGTATCATTTTAAAGTGAAACTATGGGTGAGTGGCAGAATAAGTGCCTGCAACAACATCGCCGGCAGCAATAACCACCTGCATGTCAATCGCATCTACAGCCACAGAGCCACAGCTTTGAGCATTGTCGCCGTTACCGCCTAATCCACCAACCGTTCGGTATGTGGCAGTGATGGTTAAGCCTTTGGTGTAATCCAAGGTATTCCCTCCGATAGTGGCGATAGATTCCGCAGCGACATCTTCACCGGCATTGACCGTGATACATTCATCATTACCATCTCCATCTGTGATGGTATAGATGACCGCAGCAGTACCGTGAAACGCATCCAAGCCCAAATCAGATTGACCGACAATCGCCAAAGTAGGACCGGCAGCGATGACCACATCAAAGCCGAAGACAACGATGTTCGTGGGGGTAAAGTCAGAGTCTGGAGCCGTACCGATGGTTTTGGTGGTGGTGACATTGCAAGAACCATTTGTGATGTTCTGCGTAATCATCGCACTCAGCCCGTTAAGAGCACTCGTATAGAAAGGGATCTCAACGGTGGCTTCGTTGGCACTGAAAGTCAATACGGTTTGTACGCCGTTATTGAATGTTCCGGTGTAAGAAATGTCAATATCCTCTCCCATATCGAACCCACTGGCAGTGCTTTCGATGACCAATTTGTATTCGCCTGCATCAGCATCTACCGCGACAATTTTCACGCAGAAGCCGGGCGTAACGTTACAGGTGGTGGTTGCGGCGATAGCGCATTTCAATACTTCGGGGTGCAAGCAAGGAATACAGCAAGCCGTGTCGTTATCGGCAGTATGTCCAATCAGCTTTTGCAGATATGGATGGTTGCAACCTAAGTTTACACCAAACGTGCGGAAGTTTTTCAACGTAACCAATGCGTTCATCTCGAAAGCATAATTGATAGTTCCCGCAATACTGTCTAAGTAATCAGGTGCCTGAGCAATGAAAGCCTGATTACCTGCTACGATGTCGGTCAAGCCTAACATGTTTCTTTCAGTAGTGAAGAAGAACAATCCTGTTCCTTCTAACTGGGTCAACGGTATCATTTCAATCGGCTGACTTACGCCGTTTTGGGTTTGGATTTCCAAGTCCATCGCGTTTTCCTGTCTGCGTTGAGAGGCTTTAAACATCGAGTAGATGTTTTTGTCGCAATACATTTTCACCATCAGCGAACCGATGATGTTACCGGTAGCATCGTACTCATTCAAGTCTTCCTGATGCACCTGCATACTGTAAAGGTGAAGGGCATCGTGAAGCACATCGTAAGCATTGTACTGGTTGATGGGTGTATAAGGCAAGATAATAGGACGCTCATCTATCGGCATAGGCTGCTGAATGATGGTATAAGTTACCTTATCACAACTGGGAGAATTTTGCCAATTAGGAGTAGCACCTACTTCAATGACTTGGAAGCGAACATCCAAGATTTCAGCAACGTGTTTATGAGTGATGAACACATCATAACCGAAAGACTGAGCTTCATATACGCGCTGTCCGCTTGCAAGGGTACGACCGTTAATCCAAACACATACGGCGTTGAATAATGCCTGAGCGTTAGCATAAGTAGCAGTAGCAAGTACACCCTCTATGATAGCATCATATCCCGACTCGCCGGTAACGGTGCTTTCGAGGGTAAAGATTTTTTGCTCCCCACCGATTTTAACCGCCAATGAAATGGTATCGGTGAATTCGGTACTGTCAACAGTGTATTTCGCACTGTTATAGGTCGCATTTTGCGCAGCAAACCAAGCCTGAGCGATGATGCCGTAGAAATGCGACATTTCGCGTTGACTGTCTCCCTTAATACCTAATACAGCAGAAGTAGAAAAATTCTTTCCAACTGAATTCACCATAGCGGCAACGACAGCACGAGTGTATTCGTTGTCGATATTGGGGCTTTTGGTCGGTTTATTGGGGGTGTAGAAGCTGGGTTCTATCTCCGTTCCAATCAATTCACGCGGACATTCGCGAGCGTGAACGTATAAGCGGGGTAATCCGCCAATTTGACGTTTGAAGTGTACGCGGTCAAACGGAGATGGGTCGAAACCACATTCACAGATGCCCAATCCGCCGGTAGCTCTAGATTTTACTTCAAAACGGAATTTCCATCCATAGTCAATGAGGGTACCGGTGCGAGCATTTTGGATAAAGGAAGGATCCATCAACCCGACAGCAACTAAGTCGCTATCTTCCATGACACCCAACCGAAGTCCGCGTGTCGCAGCTACCGTCAGTTTGCCGCAGTAGATTTGTTGGTTTTGACCGAAATTTACAGGGGTCGCGCCAATCATTTCCGTTCCGGGGTTAAAATTATCACAGCAAGCCATTTTTTTAGGTATTAAAGGTTTAACAATTCTTATTTATTAAATAAAGAAGCTATTATATTAGCCCCTTTTAGTCTTCATTCTTTTAAGGGCTAAAGCAGCCTCAGCGTATGGGTCAGTTGCTTTTTCGGCTTCATCATGGTCGGGAGCACCGGCAGGGGGAGCATATTGATCCGATCCTTTTTCCAATTTCAACTGTACGCCATCATCTGCAATAGCAGCTTCGTACTGTTGCTTGTAATTGTCGCGTTGTCCTTTGATGGTTACCACTTCACCGGCTAGAGCCATATTTGTGGATTGTGCAGCTTGCAGTTCCGTTTCTTTCAAGGAAACCTGTGCCTGAAGGTCAGCCACTACTTGTTCTTTTTCGGTAGCAGCATTGGCGAGTTGTACATTCAAGGCTTCAATGTTTGCAGCCGATGTGCTCAATTCAGCTTTAAGGGCTGCAATCTGAGTATCATAATCCGCTACAATTCCGTTTACCATATCCGTCAACTCATATTCAGCTTGTGCGGGATAGAGGTCGGCAGACAAGGTCAGGTCGTTTGCCCGGCTTTCGAGAGAGCCTTTAAAGATATTCACATCTAAATCAGTTGAAAATTGTTCCGCCATCACTTTCACATCGCCAACAAAGGCAGCCGTAGCAGCAGAAATCGCCAAAATCAGTTGATTTTTAGCTTTCAGAAGGATTGGTTTTACAGCGTCCATGAGACCTATTATTTTGAAATTGAATTAAAAATTATTACTGGTTTGCCTGACATATTTTGCTGTCTCGGCAAGTTTTAATACTTGGTTGATGGCGGCTTCCATATCTCCGATGCCGTCTGCTAATCCTACCTGAATAGCTGATTTATTGCCGGATGGAGTGGCTGAGGCGAAATACATTTTACCGCTAAGGACATTCTCTGCTTCGAGGTCTATCTTCGTGCCTCGCGCATCTATGACCGCCTGAGCGAACATTTCACGTAGCGGGTTAAGGCTTTCGTTTTTGATGGTTTGATACTTCCCTTTCAGGGCATCGAAATAGCCTTTGTTTTTGTCTTGGCTTTTATCGGCGATGATGTCCACCCATTTAATGCCCATATCTTCCCAATACTTTTGGTCGTCTATAAAGGTCATCATCACGCCAATACTGCCTACCTGTGCAGTGCTGTCATTCATCAGAATAGTATCTGAGTTTTGAGCAATCCAATAGGCGGCACTTGCAGCAATACTGTTTACCAATGCGACAACAGGCTTGTTTCTGTTTTTAATGGCATTGGCAAATGTCATTGTGCCATCTACTTCACCGCCACCGGAATTGATGTCAAGGACAACTCCTTTAATATTGGGAATGTCGTAAATTGCTTTTAGGAACTTGGTTTTGCTTTCCGTACCGTAAGAAGACCATCCATCCTCACGCATAATCGGACCCTTGACGGGGATAATGGCAACAGTGCCTTCCGGAAGATTTTCAAGGGATTTAATATCTTTTAAGAGATTACCTTCAAAATTCCAAGTGTCCTCATCGGGGAAAGCGAAATAAGGCATACTGTCTGCCCTCGACTTTCCTAAGTCTCTAGTGTCAGTATGCTCCTCGCCGCCAAAAACCACAGAACGACTACCATGCAGCATTTGTATCAATGTTGGATACCATGCTCTTGCATAGTTGATGTCAATAGCCCATTTTTTGGCGAGTAATTCAGAAACGTGGAGCATCTACATCGCTTTAAGGTTAAAAAGGAAATACTTCCTAGTGCTTGCGATGCAAAAATATAGCAACAATATTGACCTTTTAAATATTTATTGCATGTTCAATATTTATTATTATGCTTGCAATAATTTGGCGGGACTTGCGAATAATTGTTAGAAGTTTGCATTATGGAAGATTTAAAGGAAAACCCCTCAGACAAAAAGCGACAGTTAAGCATCTACGACATGCTGGATGTATTTGAACCCGGCTATACTGTTGCCGCAGACAGCACGACTGCGCCCGGTGGAATAAATGCCACCTTTTCTAAGATGATGAACTACAATAAAGGAGGGTCATCGGAGCAAGACGCTTCATTGCCGGCTTACTGCTTCATCTTCGATGATGATGAAAGCTGTCCTTATGTAAAATGGGGGCTAAGAGATAATGAGCCATTCCTGTACAAGAATGAAATCATGCACTCAGGTCAATCCGGAGCCATCATTCAACGTCTTGTCAATATGTTGGTAAAGCAGGGCGTATGGCATGAGGTACAAATACCGGCAGGCTATGAAGTGTCTGAGAGCGAACAGAAAGCCATCAATGAAACTATTGAGCGGGTAAAAGCTATTTACGCGCGGTTGGGCTTGTACAATGCAGGGGTAGGGAAAGATGAAAATGGTAACTACACGAATGTACACAACCAATCGGCAGTCGTGGAAATGGTGAACAACCTCTTCCTGTTCAATATCGCTCCCTTGCTGATTAGCTCCAAAAGGAAAAATGCTGAGGGGGAAAAATTGTCAGACAGGGATTTTTGGCAATTCACCTCTGTTCTGTCGGTGGCAGGGGAGGTCTTCCGGTATGGTAAGCAAGCGATGACTTATTCTGAGAAAGGAGGTGTAAGGCTTGAAACGCCGTTTATGTTCATCCTTCCTAAAGCTACGTTCATGCAAGGGGATGGCACTCCCGAAGTCGTTACTGCTTTACAGGCGATGACGAAACGAAGCAAGAACAAAAACACCGTCATTAAAACACCCGCTTTTAACCCAAACAAAGTAGTGGTCAATGATAAAGGTGAACAAACCCCGTTACCCGGCACAAATCTAATAGAATGTTGGGCGGTAAAAATGGAAGGGGTGTTCGATACCGGAACTTACCCCATCCCTATCCACAGCTTAGGCAGTTTCCGAAACTACCGAAACCTGGATTATCAGCTATCCTTGCTGATCCACAATGCCATCCTAAGAGGGCAGCACATACGTGGGATTGTAAGGGTATTCGATATAGCTTACTCCGGTCTTGACAGCTACATTGATAGCGGTATTGATGCCATTCAAAGCCTTAAAAACAGGTGGGAAAAAGACAGAGATCAGGTAATGAAAATCTTTACAGGCTTGTCTAACGCAGGGGGTATAGTCGTGCTACCCGGTATAGTTCCTGCGGATGCTCCACAAAAAGCAGGTACGATTGAATTTACTCCCGTTTCAGCAAACTTCGACACTACATTGATAGAAGAAGCGTATGCAGTGGTTAAACTGGAACTGTTGTCTGCATTTGGTATCATAGACCCTCGCATTGTTGGGGTACAATTAGGTAAAGCAGGAAACCTATCCGACCAAGCTACGCTGTTAGAAGTCGCTATGGAAATCACAAAAGAGTTTCTCGAAACTTATGTGTCAGTAGTAAACAACTTTTTAGGGGCTTTCAATGAAATGGCAGGCATCTATCACACAGCCAAAAACGGCGAAAAACTTAAAGTCCTTTCCGGCATCAGCAT
>CALCIK010000160.1 GCA_937907475.1 uncultured Bacteroidota bacterium
AATCGGCAGAGGTACTGTATTCTGCTATCGTGCCGGCACAAACGGTGGCGGCACATGAAATATCGGGAGCAAAGGCCGGTTCTACAACTATAACCAACGAAGTGCTATCGGAAAGCCCGGAGGGTTTTCCGGCAGGGCGGGGGGCTACTATGGGTGGTGGGCCATCGGGGATTGTGATCGTTTGGCAGCATTGAATCTCTCCGGTATTGTTTGTTGGGCATAATACAATTATTTCTCCATAAGGAAATGGTTGGTAATTGGTATTGATGATGGTTGCTTCTGCAAACCACGAACCATATAAATAAGATAAAACAGGGTATCCTGCAATCATACACGTGGGAGGCGAGCAGTCTGATAAATAAGGTGTGAAAATGTGTATTAAATACCCACCCAATGATGCGTTAAAAATGGGTGTAGCTCCCCAACCTATTATGAATTCACATTTGCTAAAAACTAGAATATCTATACATTCCCCGGTATCCACTTGAACTTGTAGTCCGGCAAAGGTTGATGAGGGGACAACCTCACTTGTCAGGTAATTTACCGCTACTACATATTCATCGTCTGTTGGTTCGTACAGGTCATTAAAATTATTAGTAGAGTTTGTGAGGTTTCCGGCTAAATCGTAAGATAAAAAGGTGAAAGTATAATTAGGGGAGGTATTGTAATTGGTCATTCCGAAAAAACCACCTTCAAAACCAAATTGCGGAGTTCCCACATCAGCCTGACACTCCAAGTTATCGGGCAGGTTATTATAGGCAGTAAGTTCAACGTTGTAAGTGCCGGGTTCGGGATAGGTGTAGGTAGGGTTGGTGTTGGTGGAGGAGGTGCCGTTGCCAAAGTCCCACCAAAAGGCGTTGCTGTTTTGCGATTGGTTGAAAAACTGAACGGGTTGCCCTTGGCAGATAACGAGGGTATCGGGGTTAGCGACATCGGGTGTGGGAAGGGTGGTGAAATCGGCTATGGGGGGGAGTGGATCGGTTTCGGAGGGGGAGTATAGGAGGTTTTCGTACCAAACTACTTTGTTGGCAGCCGAACTGTATGCTTTGCAAACAACTGCAATATCCCAATCGCCGTCGTTGTCAATATCAGCCACTCTCACCATATTGGTAAGGTATTTCATATCCGTCGGGGCATAGGCTATTAATTGATAAGTTGCAAACAAGCCGTTTCCGTAGTTGGCGTGCCAGATTAGTACTTCGCTGATGCCGGTAATAATATCCATATCGCCGTCTAAGTCCAAATCTTCAAGTGCTACTATTTCATCGTAAATTGTGGGTAGTATCATAGGAGCAGCAAAGCTACCTGTGCCGTTGCCGGAAAACCATGCACCTATTCCTGTAGTGGTGTTTCGCCCTAAAATGTCTATGTTGCCATCGCCATTGAGGTCGGTTGCAAATAAGTTGTTAAAGCCAGAGTCTATCAATTGTAAAGTGCCGAAATTACTTCCGCCCAAATTTTGAATCCAATAAAAAATCGTACTTGTGCCCACAATGGCATCGGTCAGATTGTCATTGTTTACATCTGCAAAAATAATTCCGGGGGCAGAAGCGAATAAGATAACCGGTTCTTCAAATTCTCCGGTTCCGTTATTGGCATACCAAAAAACATAACCCGACATTCCAAAACCGCTATTTGAAGAACATAACAAGTCCAAATCGCCGTCATTGTCTATATCAACGGCATAAGCATCATAATAATAGGTTGCGGTATCATCAATTAGTGTAACTGTTTCAAAATCGCCATTTCCATTGTTTGAGTTTAGGTTTATGCTTGATGTTTCCCCAGACTTTTGAATGACGTAATCAATAGCTTCATCTCCGGTAAAGTCTGCTGCACATAAAATATTTATGAAAGTCTCAATCTCTTGAGGACAGGAATAATCGTCAATTATATTGTCTTCTTGAAAAACTCCCGAATTACTATTAGATAACCAATATAAACTACCTTGAAAAAAATAATTTGCGTAACTATCTATGTACCTATTCATCAGAACTGCGTCAAGGCTGTTGTCATTGTTTGCATCTGCAAGGTCAAAGTAACGGATATGGTGGGCAGGTATAGGGTTGGTTAAGTGTATTGACGGAAAACCGTTTGGTTCAATAATTATTTGGTTATTTTGTACGCTTACCGTAGCCAAATCAACTGAGCCGTTATTGTCAAAATCTGCTGCATAATAGGTGTTTATGATACAATCATTTATGCCATAATCAGGATTGAAAGAGGTATCGAATAAAGAAGTGCCATCATTGTACCATACAGAAAGATGTGAGCTGACCGGAAGGGTAATGGTACAACAAAAACTGTTAATCCATACTACTTCGTACAGTATATCTGGAAACCCATTATTGTCATAATCTGCTACCTGTAAATTACTTATATTTATAGCATTGAAGTACTTTACAATAGATAGAGGTGTTCCAAAATTACCGGAACCATCATTTGGCATCCAAGCTATATTGGTAAGATTAACCCATGCACCTGAAAGGAATTCATAACCTGTATAGGTAAAAACAATGTCCAAATCGCCATCGTTGTCCAAATCAGCAATTTCAGAAGTTTTTGGCTCGCCACCACCGCAATAATTATCTAAAAAGCAATCGTTTTCATATACCGGTTCAATAATTATCTGTTCAGGTCCAAAGTTGCCATTTCCATCATTTGCCAGCCACATCACCCCAACCAATCCGGTTACATTGTACATGAACTTAAATACCAAATCTAAAAAACCATCGCCATTCATATCGCCTGCTAATGTGTTAAGCGGTATATTATCGTCAAAACTACCCACAGTTTGAGCTGCTGCGAAGTTGCCTGTTCCGTCATTAGCAAACCAAAGTAAATCATTATAGGGAAGAACTAATGACAAAACAATATCGGGATAACCGTCTGTATTGAGATCTGCTATCTGAGCTACCTGAATGTAATTTATCCCTTCAGTTGTAAATATATTTTGCGGCATTCCAAAAACACCGTAGCCATCATTGGGCAGCCAAATAAGTTCCTCGTAATTATAAACCAATAAATCTTGGTCACCATCAGCATCAATATCAGCAAGATGGAAGTTCGTTATAGGTGCGGATACTAAAATTGCAGAAGACGTGGTGATATGTTGTATTTTTTCATAATCACCCCCCCCATTGTTTTTAAACCAAGATAACTTGTATCCATTCTCTGAAAGCACTATAATATCTAAATACCCATTACCAGTAAGGTCGGCAGCTTTTATAGTAGTTGGAAAAATAACTTCTGATTGGGCAATGATTTTTTCGGCGGAGAAACTGACCTGTGCATTGACAACTGCCATCTTCACAACAAACAACAGGCAAACAACAAGTAGCAAGCGGATAATTTGGATTGCTTTCATCGGAATAGTTTTTGAGGTAAGTAAGTCGTAAGTCTTAAGTCGTAAATCATAAGTCATAAGTCGAAAGTCGAAAGTCTTAAGTCGTAATTCTTAATTCGTAATTCGTAATTATTTCTTCACCACCTTCCCTGTAACAACCTCCTCCCCATTGTTAAGAGTCAATAAATACATCCCATTGGAAAAATGCCGCATCTCCAAAGCATACATATTATTTCCCACAACAGACGGTAAGGTTGCAGCAAACAGCAGTCTTCCGGTCAGGTCGTACAAGTTCAGGGTTACGGGGTTTTGGTTGGGATTGAAGTAGGTGATGTACACCATGTTTTGCGTGGGAACAGGGGCAATTTGCGTTAGGCCAAATGTGTTTGGTTGTTGTGGGCGCACAAGGGTAATGACATTGCCTGCCTGTCGCATACTGCCGTCAAAATCGGTTTGGAGGAGGCGGTAGTAGGTAAGTGGATAGGGTTGAAGATGCCAGTATTCATAGTGGCGGACAGTGCTGCTGTTACCGGCGGCAGTGATGCGGGTCAAGTCTTCAAAAGTGTTTCCATCGGCAGAGAACTGAAGGTTAAAGTATGCGCTGTTGAGTTCGGAAGCGGTGGTCCATTTCAGCAGGTTGTCGTTGGGTTGCACGGTTCCGGTAAACGAAATAAGACTGACTGGAAGCGGCCCGGAACAGTCGGTACTAAACTCCAATTGAAGTACATCGGTGGTGAGCGTGCAGTTGGGAGCATTGGTCATTACTACCCAATATGCGCCTTCTGCTTGAGGCACGATGGTATTTCCCGTTGCTCCATCCAAAGGCAAGCCGTTGAAGTACCATTGATAGGTTTCGGCAGTATTTGCCGACAGGGTGATGGGTTCATCGGGGCAGATGGAATAACATCCTGCCGGGAATGCGGCTATATTGGGAAGTGGCATGACCGTAATAACCGCTAAAAATGAGGTATCAGAAATACAACCGTTTGAATTAACAGCAAACGCTCCAAACACACCTGATGTGTTTACCGAGATAGCTGTGCCGGTTGCTCCTGATGTCCATAAATAAGTGTGTTGCGGATTGGGTGAGTTAATAGATAGATTGGCGGTTTGTCCTTCGCAAATTTGAGTGGCAGTGGCAGATAAGGACGGGGGATTGGGAGGGTTAATTATCTGTACTTGCGCACTGCCAACTGATGTGCATCCCGTCATGGTATCGGTTACGGTAACAGTTTTGGTGCCTCCGTTTAAAAAGGTATTGTTGTGCAACCCATTATTAACTTGCGACCAAGTATAGGTGTAGTTTGGATTTGAAGGGACTTGCAGCGTAGCACCACCGGTTCCCTGACAAACAATCACCGGCGATGCCGGACTGATAACAGCCGAAGGTGCTGGTATGACCTGAATATTTACCGGCGGCGAAATATAAACACAACCCGTTGGCAAAGTTACTTGTACACTATATGCACCCGATGTGCCTGCGGTAATTTGTGGGGTGGTCTGCCCTGTTGACCAAAGGTAAGACGATCCACCATCGGGAGCGGTAAGGGTGGCGTTGAGTCCGGCACAAAACAACGTATCGGAAGCTGTAATTGGTAGCGCTTCGGGCGCATCGGCTAAGGAAATGCTTTGGGTTTGTACATCAGAATAACAGCCTTCATGGTTCAGCGTTTGTAAAGAAACGGTGTAATCGCCGGGGGCGGCGTAGGAATGTACCGGATTGGGCAGCATGGAAATTGCGCCATCTCCAAACTGCCAAAAATAGGAGGCAAGGCTATTATCATTGGGCATAAAGTTTTGAGCATTGCCTACACAGGCTCCGCCGGTTATGGTAAATTGCGCATCGGGCAGAGGAGTTACGGTGTAGGTAGTGTTGCTCGACACGGTGCAAACGCCATCGGTAATGGTGAGTGTAGCAGTGTAGGTGCCGGAGTTGATAAAGGTATGCATTTCGGTTTGAGTGCCGATAACCGGAGGGGTGCCGTCGCCAAAATCCCATGTCCATTGAGTGATGCCGGTAGTGGGCAGATGGTAGGAGCGATCTTGAAACCTCCACGGATTACTCAAACAAGCCGATTCGATGTCGAAGCGGGCAGCAAGCGGAACCTCATAAGTTTTCAGGACAGACCTGAAACATTCTAACCCTGTAACGGGATGAATAAAATATCCGATTACTGTTACTTTATAAATATTGACCTGCAAACTTGAGTAGGTATGCGTTTCCGAAATGCCATCGAAGGGTTGTACACTTCCTTCGCCCCAGTGAACTGCGAAATTGGTAAAAACGCCGGATGTGGTTGTATTGAGGGTTACGGTATTGCAGTCAGTGCCTGTTGTTGAAAAGGTAAAATCTAACGTAAAACCGGCAACGGGAGGGCAGTTAGCAGGTGGCGGTGGCGGAACTATAATGGTATCAGGTGGAGCAATGCCGCCACTGCAATCCAAATGATTGATGGTGCGTGGATTTGACCAAACCGAGCAGGTGTTGGAAGTATCGGTTACCAATACGCGGTAGGAGAAACTGTCTTCAATATCGTTGCCAAAATGAGTATAGAATGGTGAGTTAGTTGCGGGTATCGCCACATCGTCCAGCGTCCATTCAAATGCGTAGTTGGTGCCGTTTATGGCAGATAGCGGAACATCCGAAGGAGATTGGATACAGATATTGGAATTGCCCGAAATCAGTATTTTAGCAACCGGTGAGGTGTATTGGTAAACCCGGTGCGTGGTAAATCCTGAACAGCCCGAATCGTTGGTTACCTGAACGCTATACACCCCCTCATTGGTGATTGTAGCAGTTGGGAGGGTAGATATGGTGATATTGGAATCGTTTTTCCAAAGGTAGCCGGTATAAGATGAGCCGGTTCCTAAGTCTGCCACACTGAGTACTATGCTTCCTCCTGTGCACAGGGTGTCTGCTTGAAGAATGGCAGGTTGGGGTAATGCGCCAATGTCAATGACCAATTCGGCAGTCAGGTTGCAATAAGAAGCAGAGAGCGTGATGCCAGTATTAGGCATATTACCAAACAACAAACTTACCTGACCGGTGCCTTGCCCTTGGGCAATAAGTACAGCATCGGGCGGATTGACCGTCCAAGTATAAGATGCCCCGATTAGCGAGGGTGTTATTTGATAGGTTTGCAGGCTATTGGGACAGGCAGTGGCACTGCCGGTGATGGTAAAAGGCGAATAGGCAAGCGGGACGGGACTTAAAGTAACAGGTTCAGATGTGCAAACGGTGCCGGTAAGGGTTTGGCGAACAACGCTCAATTGGTAAGGCGGGGTATCATTCCACTGCACCGAAACGGTGGAGGTGTTTTGACCGGCGGTAATCGTGCCCCCCT
>CALCIK010000161.1 GCA_937907475.1 uncultured Bacteroidota bacterium
TAAAAAAATTAACAAATTTGCTTGGAATTCAACATAGTATCTTATTCCCATTTTATAAGGTAATAAGGTTGGGAAATTACTTGATGACATGTTGTTACTAAGGTAATAAGGTTTTTATCCAATTTTTGAATAACCGTATTTTTGACATCTCTAATTATGATGGTGAGTTATCAATAAATCAACCCAACATCTTTGATCTCTTATCTATGGGCTGTTATGCCGCTTAATTTTTAACGAACTATTGTTATGAAACTAGCGGTTCATAAATTTAGCTTTAATCAAATCCAAAAACTCTCTTACAATCGTGTCGTGATCGCTCCACTTGTAATCGTAACGGAGGTTTAGATTAACATAAGTTAGGGCTTCGATATAACCTTGCGAAGCAGCCAAATCATCAATAGCATGAGTATAGGCCTCTTCATCGCCACCAAACAAATGGTTGATAAAGGTAACTCGCTGTCCGCTACCAACTGAAAAGACATCATCGCCCGATTTGCCGATAAAGCTATCTGCAAAACTCGTTTCTTTTTGCTTTTTGCCCAATACATCGTTTAGCTCCATCGCTACGGTTTCTTCCGATAAGTCATCGTCATCGTCTTCGCTTTGCATGATTTGCGATTTATGGAAATCGGTCAGAATTTGCGTTTTAACCGAACCATCGCCATCTACGATAACTTCTTCGTCTTCAAGCACGGAAGAAATTTCGTTATCGTGGTTTTCATGCTGTAAATTGACATTCATATAGGCAGTAGCAGCGATGTCGTCCGTTTCGTCTTCGTCAGAATAAAAATTAGTGTTGGACACAATCAATGGCTCTGATTCCGGTTCCAGTTCCGGCACTTCGATTGGTTCGGGAAGAATTTCAGGAATCGGTAGAGGTTCCATCTCAGGTTCTATTTCCGGTTCGGGATCGGGTTCCTCAACAACAGGTGTATCATTTATGAAAACTTCGGGTTCCGGTTCAATTTGAGGTTCGGGTGTTTCCTCCACCTCCGGTTCAAAAATGACTGCTTCCTCCTGAATTTGAGCCTTTAAAACTTGTGCTCTTTGCTCAAGCGGATGAAAATCGCCCTGATTAACGCCATCTTGTTTGAGTTCCAACTCAACCTCAACCAAACCGTCATATAGTTCGGTAACATACTTTTTCAATAAGGCAAGTTCTAATTTTTGCATGTTCTCCTCTCGCTTGCGAATATTGCGGTAGAGGTAGTTAATTTTTTCTATCGTAACTGCCAGACGGTTAATTAGTTTTTTGTCCATATTTTTGTTGGTTATTTTTGTGAGGCTAATGTAGAGCAATGCAGTTTAGCCCGAAAGATAGTAAATGTAGCGGTAAATGTATTTTAAAGTCCGATAAATTGCTCGAAACAGTTAAATAATTGCCCCGATTTTACAATTATTTGATAAATTTTTGAGCCTAAACCGATATAGTTTAATCGTTTGGGGTTCTTTTTTGAGAAATGAAGCTAAAAACACTACTTTTACAATCCATTAAATAGACGATAACCAATCATGTTTTTAGAACCACAGGTTAAGAAGGGGTGGATAGAAGTGGTTTGCGGCTCAATGTTTTCTGGCAAAACAGAAGAACTGATAAGACGACTTAGAAGGGCAACAATTGCCAATCAAAAGGTAATTATCTGTAAACCCGGGATAGATACCCGATACGATGAAAACAATATCGTTTCACACGATGCCACTACCATCCAATCGGTGCCGGTCAATCATTCATCGGAGATTTTACAGCTTGCACAAGCCGCCAAAGCCGAAGTGGTCGGAATAGATGAAGCGCAGTTTTTTGATGCTCAATTACCCGAAGTGTGCGAAAAATTAGCCTTGAAAGGGATGAGGGTCATCATTGCCGGTTTAGATATGGACTATTTGGGCAAACCTTTTGGAACAATGCCTCATTTGCTTTCAGTAGCCGAATACATTACCAAACTCCACGCCATCTGTATGGTTTGCGGCAACCTTGCCAGTCATTCCTATCGCAAACTAGCCAATGAGGAACAGGTTTTGTTGGGAGCAAAAGATTTGTACGAACCAAGATGCCGTATTTGTTATCACTTGTCCGGCGAAATGGGGAGTTTAAACGAGTGATGACAATTTGAAACAATAAATCTCAAAGTCGAAATATTGCTGAACGCCAATTTCTGCTCATCTTTTGTCAACGATTAGTACAACCTCGTTCGTTGTGCAAAATTCAATATCCTTTCGTCAATGATAATGTCGCTTTGTTTGATTGGGTTTTTAAGAACAATGCCCTCTAAAGTAGTACACCTACTCAAAGCCACGTATATCTGACCCGGTGCAAACGCACCTTTACCCACATCAATCACCACTTGGTTAAAGGTTTTACCTTGGCTTTTATGTATGGTAATGGCCCAAGCCGGTTTAATGGGATATTGGTTAAAACTGCCCAATACTTCCGTATTAATCTTGTTGTCCTTATGGTCAAACTGATAACGCAATACCTCCCAAGTGCATTTTTCTAAGGTATAGCTCACTTCACCATCCAAGGTGTTGATTTCAACGGTAATTTCATCTTTATTAATCTCTTTTATCTTCCCAAGCGTTCCGTTGACCCATCTTCCCCATTGATCATTTCGAACAAACATCACTTGCGCCCCTTTTTTCAAAGTCAATTTCTTTTCGTTGGGCATAATGTGCTCTTCAAAATTGCCAACGATGTCGGCATCAAAAGAGAAAGGCGGGTCAGATAATTTTTCCAATTCTCTATTGTTAATGTTTTGAGCGAGGTAATTCGTACTCGTCAACATGATGGCCAATTCATTTCCCGATGAACCGGCACCTCGCTGTAAACATTTTGCATTCAATTCATTTAATTCAGATTGGCTGATGGATTTCGTGCGGATGGCATCGAGCAAATCCAAAAAGTGGCGGTCTTTTTGGCGATAAACCTTCTTCAACTCTATATAATGCAAGGGTAAAGACTGCATCACGTTTGCACTAAAGAAATAAGGAGTGTCGTACAGAAAATTGAACAACTGTTGCTCAACATCGCTCGAAATAACCGGGGGCAGTTGAAACAAATCCCCAATAAATACCATTTGCGCTCCACCAAAAGGCAAACTCCGCTCGCGACCGTTAATGCGCATAAAATAGTCTATGGCATCCAAAATGTCGGCACGAACCATGGATACTTCGTCAATTATAATGGCATCCAAGTTTTGGTAAACTTGCCTGTTTTGACGCTTCTTAATATGGTCAGAATGGATAGGATGAGGCGGAAACCCAAAAAAAGAATGAATGGTTTGTCCCCTAACATTCAACGCTGCAATGCCGGTAGGCGCAAGGACAACAAGTTTCTTTTTAGATTGTTGTCTGAAATGTTGCAATAAAGTAGATTTACCGGTTCCGGCACGCCCCGTCAAAAAAACATGATGACCCGCAGAATCTTCGAGCAGCCGAATGGCATGGTCAAACTCAGGAGTGTGGTCTAATGTTAACATGCAGTTGAACTCGTTGAAGTGAAGAGGGCTGCAATTTACTAAAAAATACAATCTCAATAGACACTTTTTCAACACTATCAATAGCGTTGCTATTTATCCGAATGCTGCTTTACGAGTTACGGGAGGGTTGCTGTTTATCCGAACGCTGTTATAGTATCTATTTTGATAAAAACACCCAAAACTTCACCTATCAAAAAGTATAAGTATCGAAATCCAAATCGGCAAATCCCCAATCTTTTGGGTTGATGTTAAAAGAGGTTTGATGTTGTAAAAGGTATTCACCACATTGTGAAACAATGTCCCAACCTATGCCGGGTCTTTTATGCCAAAAATGCACTTTTTCGATAGGGTTCATACTTGCCCAACCGTCTTGATGATGAATATGGTAGGTGCAAGCATTGGGTTCAAACACGACTTGCCGATATCCCAAAGCAGCAGCAGCTATAATGCCCATGCTGTCAATGTGAATTGAATAAAGGTCTAATTCAGGATAACCTTGAATCTTGTTCCATGCTTCGGCACTCATTAGGGTAAAATCGCCGCAAGCATCGGTATCGAGCGACCAAAGATTAACCTGCATGGGGTTGTTGAACCATTTTCGTTTTAGCCCGACAGCATAATTGATGTATTTAGCCAAAGGTGGATATTTGGTCAACAAGGGATGAGCATTGGCAAGATGAGGAAAATAAGCACTCAATCCGTTTCGACTTAGGATGTTGTTTTGTGCAAACTCAAGTTGTTCGGCTACACTTTGATTTTCGTCAATGGTATTCGGAATATCGCAACGATTGGCGCGGTAAAAGCAATCCTGTTGAAGGTTTTGTTTTGACAATTGGGCAAACAGTTCATCGGAAAAAAGTAAATCCACATTGCTGCAAAGGATAAATTTAGCTTTTGCACGTCTGATGCCCACATTTTTGGCAATCATTTGGTAAAGGGGAATGACGGACGCAAAACGGTAGTTTTGGTGAATTTCCGGTGGAACGACTATGTACTTTATCTCTATGTATGGATGACCTTCGGGAGGTTTGGGGAGCACTTCTTTGAGGAGTGATGAATTTTGTGGAGGGTTCCATTCTACAATAATCAGTTCGACAGGAAGGCGATATTGTTGGGTTTGGTAAATCAGCCCATTTACAAAAATACACATTCTTTTAAGCATGTCGCCACCGTGATTGTCATTTCGGGAAGCCACTACGATACTTAGGTAGGGGGTCATTGTTGGGCGAATTGGCTAATGATTGGAATGTGGATTGACTTGGTTGTTAATCCAATGAAAAGTGCGTTCAATGCCTTGGTAAAGATTAGTTTTAGGTTCCCAACCGATGGCTTCACTAACTAAAGTATTGTCCGAATTGCGTCCATTAACCCCTATCGGTCCTTCGATATGCTTGACCGAAAGCTGTTTACCCGAAATGCCGATAATCATGTCGGCAAATTGATTGAGCGAAACCATTTCTTCCGAGCCAATATTGAAGGGTCCGGTATGAGAAGAGTGCATTAGTTTTAAAATCCCTTCTACACAGTCATCAATATATAAGAAGGAGCGGGTTTGAAGTCCATTTCCCCAAATTTCGATATGATTTCCATTTTGGGCTTCGGCAACTTTGCGACAAAGTGCGGCAGGTGCTTTTTCTTTACCCCCTTTCCAAACCCCCATCGGTCCATACACATTGTGAAACCGTGCAATTCGCACTTGCAATCCATGATTTCGGAAATAGGATAAATACATCCTTTCGCTAAACAGCTTTTCCCAGCCATATTCGCTATCGGGGTCGGCAGGATAGGCAGATGCTTCAGAACAGAGTGGGTTATTGGGGTCTTGTTGATTATAGGCCGGGTAGATGCAAGCAGAGGAGGAGTAAAACACCCGTTTTATTTTCTTTTTGGCACAAATATCAGCAACATTAAGGTTTATCATTGCCGAGTTATGCATCACTTGGGCATCGTTCAATCCGGTAAACAAGTATCCCGCACCGCCCATATCGGCAGCCAATTGGTACACCTCGTCAAAATCACTGTCAATTAAGTGCTCGCAAAGAATAGTGCTTCTCAAGTCGGTAATATGAAACTCATCGGCTTGGGAAGGTGTAAATTCGGGATATTTTAGGTCAGCACCTTTTACATAATACCCTTCGGTTTTTAACCTATTTACCAAATGCGAACCAATGAAACCGCCGGCACCTAAGACTAAAGCTCTCTTGACTGATGTATTGTTGTTTACCAATTTATTCTTGGGATTTTTGATAACCGCTTAAAAACGAACTTGTGCCAAAGGTAGGGGTTTAGTGCCGAATATGCAATTTCCCCTTGCCGATAGGTTGCATTTGAGTTTTGAATGACTTCCAAAACAAGTTTTGACACATGATTAGGTTGAACAATTTCAGATGATTTAAAGTCGGTTTCTTGCAAAGTATCTAAAAAGAATTCTTTCCACTCTCCCTGTAACCAATTGGTAATAGGAGTTTGAAATCCCATTTTAGAGCGCCTGAATGTAACTTGAGGAGGCATAACCGGAGCAACAGCATAACGCAGTAAGGCTTTGGTAAAACCGTTCTTAAACTTAGAAGTATAAGGAACCGAGAAACAATAGCTCACTACCCGATGATCTAAAAAAGGCATCCGAATTTCTACTCCCGAAGCCATCGAATAACGGTCGTAGTTGCGCAATAAAGTAGGCAGGTTATCGATATGAAATAGGCGGTAGAGAGCTTGGTTGAGGCTTCCTAGTTGGTTGGTATTTGTAATTTTATGTTTAGAGGAGGTAAAGTAGGGTAGGGGTTTGGTAAAAAGTTTTTTGATTTCGGATGGTAGATTTTTAAGCAGAGGGAATAGGTAGCGACTGCCGGTAATCCATTGTAAATAGTCGGAAAAACCAACGGGTGGTTTGGTAAATTGAGGCTCGTTGGGGGGAGCTAATTGGCGATAAGTTTGCAACAGGTTTTGGATTTGGAAAGGATTTAGCCCGCAATCTTTAAAGGAATGAAACATAAAAGTATCGTAGCCCGAAAACAATTCATCAGCCCCATGCCCATCAATACAAACCGATACACCGTGTGCTTTGGCAACTTGGTAAGTCTGCATCATTGGCACAGGGGAGGTAATGTATAGGTCTTCGGCATGGTAAAAATCATCAGGCAATTGTTTTAAGCCTTGTGCTGCATTGATGGTTACAAAAGTAGCGGGTATTTGCAAATAATCTGTTACCATACGGGCATACTGCGTTTCGTCCAAAGGTGTATTGGGCATGGAAGCTACAAACGCATGTTGCCATTGATTGGGATATTGGGGTTCGGGTTGTGTTCGGGCAATGTGTGCAACGGTACAAATCACCGCACTCGAATCCAAGCCTCCACTCAAAGCGGTACCAATCGGCACATCTGCCCTCATCCGAATTTTACAAGCATCGGTAAACAAGGCAGCAAACTCTTCGACTTGAGTTTCAAAACGAGCAGGAACGGGATGAATATGATCTAAGGTATTCCAATATGGATATGTCTTTAGTACTCCATTTTTGATAGTTCCCCAATGTGCCGCAGGAAAACGGTAAATATCCTTGATTATACATTGGGAAGTCGCCTCATAAGCAAACATGTTTTGCGACATCCACAAGAAATCATCTGATAGAGATAGCGAAGGTAAAAACGGCACGAGTGCTTTCATTTCTGAAGCAAAGGCAAAACGTCCTTCAGACAAATGTAAATAGTAGAGGGGCTTTTTACCAAACCTGTCCCGACATAGTGTTAGCGTTTGTTCGCGATTATCCCAAATAGCTACCGCCCACATCCCGTTAAATTTTTCCCAACAAGAGTTGCCCCATTGGGTAAAAGCAGCTAAAATAACCTCCGCATCGGTTTGCGTAGTGAACTGATGTCCCAGCGTTTGAAGGACTTGTTTCAGTTCGGGGAAATTGTAAATTTCACCGTTGTAGGTAATGGTAAACCTTCCATAGTGCATAGGTTGCGCCCCATTTGGACTTAGGTCGAAAATTGCCAATCGCCGATGGCCTAACATGACGGAATGTTCCTCGTTTGTCCATATCCCATACCCATCAGGCCCCCGATGTTTCAAAAGGTCGAGAACTTGTAGGAAAGGGGTTGGTTCTATGGCGGGTAAACATCCCAGAATGCCACACATAGTTATGAGTTATGAGTTGTAAGCGTGATGAGTGATGAGGTAGAGATTGGCAATAGAGAAAGCCAACTCATAACTTATAACAAAGGTTAACTTCGTTTTAAGAGCTTCATAATACTGCTGATATGATCGCCAATTTTTTCGATGCTTCGCAAAACATCTAAATAAAGGATGCCTTCTTCAACATCAAACTGCCTCGAATTGATGCGCTCGTAATTCGTGGTGACCAATTGTTTGTAAAGTTTATTGATTTCTGCCTCGATGTTTTCGGATTCTGAAGTATCCGCCACATTTTGGTCGAATCTTAGATTTTTATTCATCACCACGATAGCCTTATGCGACAACTCCAACATCTTTTTCATTTCGTTCAATACATCTTGTGGAGTTTGTTTGGTTTGGTTGGCAATTTTTTCCGTTTTGCGGGCAATTTTATGGAGGTGGTCGGCAATGCTTTCCATATCGTTCACCACACTTAACATTGAGCGCACTTGTTTTGAAGCCTTATCGGTAATTTGAGAACTGATTATTTTCGATAAAAAATTACTGACCTCTTGTTCCAATACATCGCTCAACTCCTCCCTTTGTTGAATTTTTGCCATTAAGTTGCTGCGGTTTTTCACCTCCCCAAACAGCAATAAGGCTACGTTTCCGCTCATTTTTTCCAACAGCAACCCCAGTTTCTGTATTTCAGTTTGTGCTTCGGTAAGGTTCAGTTCTGTCAACTCTACCAATCCCGAACTGATATGCTGCAATCTGAAAGTTTCGTCCTTTTTGGTTTGAGTTGGGAACATACGAATCATCAGGTTTGCCGAATATGGAACAATACCGAGATGGACAATTGCAGTTAGGACGTTAAACATAGTGTGGAACATGGCTATTCCATTGGTTTCAATGCTTCTGCGTTGTTGCAACAAGGCGGCATCGGAATTGGCAACCTGATATGGAATAAGGATGGAGGAATGATCGGCAAAGAGAAGGGATTGAAGCCAATCTACCAACTGTAGTAAAAAAGGGAAGAGTAGCAATGCTCCGATAACACCTGTAACGTTAAAAAAGGTGTGAAATCGGGCAGCGCGTTTTGCGTGTATATTGCCTAACAAAGCCGCTATGTTGGCAGTAGTAGTGGTGCCGATGTTAATTCCCAAAACCATTGCGGCAGCCTGCGGAAACTCTATCCAACCGTTGGAGATCATGACCATCGTAATGGTAGTTGCTGCACTCGAAGATTGTAGCACCGTACTGAATATAGTTCCAATCAATACAAAGAGTAAGTAGGTAGGTAGGGTATTGCTGCTGAAATAGTTCAGAAAGTTGAACAATGCAGTGTTTTGCTCTAAATCCGGCACATATTCCCGCAAAAACACCAACCCAATCAATAACAAACCAAACCCCATGATAAATTCTGCCGTATTGCGCGTATCCCCTCTTCTAAACAACAGTGGAAACGATAACCCGATAAGGGCTAAAACGGTTGATTGAAGGGCAACTTCATAACCAAACAACCAAACTATCCATGCCGTAATCGTTGTTCCGATATTTGCCCCGATGGTAACAGCAATTGATTGGGTAAAGGTGATCAATCCGGCATTGACAAAACTAACCAACATCACCGTTGTCGCAGAAGACGATTGAATTAAGGATGTCAGTAAAAGCCCCGTAAAAAAACCTGCCGCACGGTTGGCGGTCATCACCCCGATAGCTTGTCTTAACCGGCGACCGGTTACTTTTTGCAGTGCTTCGCTCATTACTTTCAATCCGTAAATGAAAATACCGAGCGAACCCATAATTTGCAAAAAAACGAAGATACCTTTCATGAACTATTGATTACAAAACTACGAGGGTAACGATGTGCTTAATTATTCCGCAAAATAAGGGATAAGCATTGCAATGAGCAATTGTTGAGAGAAATATTGTGATTAAATAGTTTTGCACACCAAAGCAGGTAGGGTAGAGGGATTGTGATTTAACTTCAGAGGGAGGTAAAAAAAATAATCCGAAAAACAGTTGCCCATTTTTCGGATTAGCCAAAGGAATTATTAAATCGAGGGGTTATCTTCCAAGATAAGCACTTACCCCAACTTGCAAACCAAATTCGTTGAATTCACCCAAGTCGCCAAAGTGACGATTATAGAATAAGACAGGTTCAATACTGATGCTATTGTTTAAAAAAGCAGCATAACCTATGCCAATACCCGCAGCAGAACCGGTAACATTGTCAAGAATACCGGGCATTGATTGGAACTCGTAACGCACCTGTCCAAAAAGACCATTGTTGAGGTAGTAACGAACAAAAGGGCCAATACCAAAGGAAGGATCAATATCTTTCATTTTGGTAACAGAAACCGCAGCACCGATAGCTAGATTATCCACAACAAAATATCCGAATTGGGGGGCAAACGAAATGATATAAAAATCATTTCCATCAGCCGCTTGCATCGTAAAACCGGCACTACCGCCCAACATCATTGAGCCTTGAGGAATTAGTGCGTCTGAACTGCTTTTAGCTGTCTTTTGAGTGGGTTTGTTAATAGGTTCTACTTTTTGTCTTTGTTGAGCAAATGCGGTGTTGGCAACCGAAAACAACATGACTGCGAACAAAAAAACTGCAATTTTTTTCATAATCTTTAAATTAAGTGGGTTAAAAGTTGTTTTGAAGTGATTAAAGAATTATTTTTGTAAACACATCAGCAAACTTGTTTAAGTTTTCACGTCCTTACAGACATGGTTTCTGATATTGGTCACTCTTTCAAGATACTTTATTTTAATCTTTTCTCTAAATAGTAAAGTTCCCCAAATCATTCATTCAAACATTCTTGCATTTCCTCTATTCCTGCACGTAACCCTACTGATTAAATACTTGTTTCCCATTTAGGCGTTTGTAAATTCTTTTATAGCGTACTAATTATTGGCGTTCCTATTCCGTTACTCAACTAAATACTAAATCCTATGAATAAATTTAAACTCAGTTTCGGTCTGTTATTGATAAGCATTTGCCTGATAACACAATCAGCTCCTTCCACCACTCAATACCTTTTTATATTCGATGCTTCGGGGTCTATGTGGCAAAAATTGGAGAATGATTACAAAATAACCATCGCAAAAAAAGTGATGAAAGACTTGGTTAATCAATTACCCGATGATTCGCGAATAGGGTTAATTGCTTACGGACATACTCGTGAGGGCGATTGTCATGATATTGAAACCTTAGTGCCCCTTGGGGTTGCCGACAAAACACTATTTAACAGCAAGGTGGATGCTTTAAACCCAAAGGGTAAAACACCGATTGCACTTTCTGTCAATCAAGCATTGGCTTTATTAAGGACTGAAACCGGCCATACTACTATAATTCTCATTAGCGATGGCTTGGAAACTTGTGAAGGTAATGCATGTGAAACGGTAAAAAATGCGAAGTTAAGCGGGGTGAATATTACCATGCACGTAGTCGGTTTTGGAATTGCAGAAGCCGATATTGCAGACTTGGAATGTCTTGCACAGGCAGGAGGTGGTCAATACCTTCCGGCCTCAAATGCTCAGGAACTGAACGATGTATTACAGCAAGTAACCGTAGAGCCGATAAAAGAAGGAGGTTATTTGTCAATTCAAGCAGTGCAAAATGGCGCATTGATAGATGCTACGGTAAAAGTTTTTAGAAAAGGTGAGACAAAGCATTTTGCCAATGGCAGAACCTATACCGGAAAAGAAACGAACCCGAGAGTATTGCTTTTACCTGAAGGCAGTTATTTTGCAGAGGTAACATCTGTCAGGATGGAGGGGTATCCGATGATTCTTTTACCCTACTTGGAAGTTAAGATGAATGACACACTCAGTAAAGTAGTGGACTTTGCAAAAGGCACTATAAATTTTTCGGTTACTTGCAACGGAGTATTAACCGATGCCTTAGTACAGTTATTTCATGCGGGGACGAAAGAGTCGGTTGCCAATAAAAGAACCTATAACAGTAAAAGTTCAAACCCTGTGGTGATGGAAGTGCTGCCCGGGTTTTACGATATTGTGATTAGTACCTACGATATCAAAGGACAACCCGATTTGCGCTTTGACAACCAATTGGTTAAAGGGAATGAGGTACTTTCGTTGAGCCATAATTTTACCTCCGGCGAATTGAAAGTTGGGGCAAAACAAGGAACTGCTCTTATTGATGCTACCGTTGAGGTTTTTACTCCTAAAAGCGGGAAATCATCGGTGGCTTCCGGCAGAACCTACTCTTCTTCAAATTCTAACCCCAAAACATTTGTTTTGGTGCCCGGAAATTATGAGGTTAGATTATCTCCCGTGAAACCAAAAGGATTAAGCCCTAAGACTATTCAGGTAACGGTCAAAGAAAATGGAACGACAGAAGTTCAAGGGGATTGGTAACTTCCATATTTATCTCTTTTTTAAGTTTAAACTGCAACTCTTCATTTTTAACAAATAAATACACCTTCCAATGAAAAAAAATTTATTAACCTTCGCTTTGTTTTTGTTTTTAGCAAACTTATTTATGGTTAGTTCATGCAACAACGACGACGACGATGACGACACAACAATTCGATCTGTGGAGTTTACCGCAAATGTTACCGGCGACTTTACTCAGTCTATTGATGTTACTATCCAACCTAATGGGCAAATTGGCGCTGTCGGTTCTTACAATACCGTCAACAATGCGCTTGGAATCAACTTTATTGAAGGCGCTACCTGGTTTATTAACTTGCTTACATTTAATGCAACGGAAATTAATACAGGCACTTACAGTTTAGCAGACCCTGCCCAATCTTCGGTTTATTTCAATTCCGGTGCGGGTGTTGCAAGCGGGTTTTACTCTGCTTCAGGTAATTTGAATATTACCAAATCCGAATCAACTTCCCCTATTGGAAAAGCAACCGACCGGTATGTTTCCGGCAACTTTAACGGAGTGTTTACTACGGAAGACGATCCCCCAAAAACAGTGACCATCAACGGCACTTTTGAAGACGTGTATATTGTCCATGATTAATGTCCAGTTCTAAAGATGAAGCAGGCACTCTAATTAGGTTTCTTTTCCTATTTAAAGTGCCTGTTTTTTTTTAATCTATTCGTGTCTTTGAAATAGGCTGTTTATCCTATAACGCTATCAAATTCACGCTATTAAAACGCTTTCTCCTCAAGGGTTTCATTCGCCAACCCCCATGTCGGGGTATTGAGATGGAAAGGAGTATTTTTTTTAATCGCGGATAAAGCGGCACTGATGACCACATCAATTCCCAAACCCGGGCGTTTTTCCAAAAATTTTATTTTTTCAATGGGCGAAAGCGATGTCCAACCTTCTTCGTGATAGATATGATAGGTACAGGCATTGGACGGTAATAGCATTTGTTCATAACCTAATGCACAGGCAGAGGCGATGCCAAGCGTGTCAATATGGATGGAATACATATCCAGTTCGGGATAACCTTGAATGGCTTGCCAAGCATTGCGGTGCATTAAGGTAAAATCGCCGCAGGCATCGGTTGCCAAATGAAGGAAATACAATAGCGGTAGTTTTCTGCGAATTACCCCCTTTGAAATAAAACTGTTATCTATTTTGATGAGGGCGTTTAAAACCGATAACAAGAGCCGATTTCTACTCCAACGTTTGATGGTATGTTGTTTGCACCATTGCAACTGTTCGGTTAAAGATAAATGACGGTGGAGCAGGTCATCGGGAACATCGCATCGGTCGGCGCGGTAAAACGTGTTGGGGTTTAGGTTTCGAGTGGCAAGAAAATGGAACAATTCATCGGAAAATAGCAAATCAACATTGGTACATAAAACAAACTCGCCTTTAGCCCTGCGAATGCCCACATTTTTGGCAATCATTTGGTATAAAGGTATTTGGTTTGCATTGGCATATTGTTGGTGCATGTGTGCCGGCACGGTGATGTATCTGATAGAAAGGGGGCAGTTGTCAGGTGGGATGGGTAAGACGCTGTGTAAAGGCGGGGCATCGGAGGGCGGATTCCACTCTACCAAGATGAGTTCGGCGGGTAATTGAAATTTGGTGCATTGGGCGATAAGACCATTGACAAAAAAGGCTGTTCTTTGCAACGTGTTGTTGCCATGTTGGTCATTGCGCGAAGTGGCTACGATTGAAAGATAGGGCTGCCATTGAATGATGCTCATGGCTCTTCGTCATACAGAAAATCATTGACCAATTTTTCAATCATCAAATCTTTATCTTTTGAATCTTTGGATAAATCGAAAAGAAAAAAGAAATTGACCAAATATTCTAATGATTCAGCAGATTCTTGAAACTCAATGACGCTTTTACTCAATCGCCGTTGATAATTAAAATAGGCGAATATCCCCATAAAAGCCACCGCTAATGAGGAGGCTAAATAGATATAATGACCAATGCCTTCTTGTTTGCTGCTCCAAATTAATATAGCTGCCGTTCCTAACAACATAGCTGAAACGGCTAATGCAGTGAAAAAAATGGAACTTTGGGCATGTAGTTTTTGGATATTGTTGTTTTGTCGTTCGATGTTTTTTAGGTGTTCGGTCAAAATATAACCAAGTTCGGGGTTATTGAGTGGTGATTTAAACCTTCGATGTATATCTTCAATCTTGTGTGCTTCGCAAATGGATAGTTCACTTTCCAATTCACTGATGTTACCGCTTACCCCTATGTTCATTAATATCCCAAATATGAGGAGTACCCATAATAAAATAGATGCCCATAAAGGAATCGAGATGGCTCCCATATATTTGAGCATTAACAAAATGGCAGGCAAGGCAACGCCTATTACGGTAATATAAACCCTCGATGTGTTTTCGCTTTTGATACTGCTTTGTAAGCCGGCAATTTTGACCTCCGGCGATAATCTTTCTTCGGTGGAAGGGCTGTTGCTCGTGGGTTGATTGTTTGCCATAACTGTTGGCGAAAGCCTATTTGCCATTTAATTTAAGCGTATCGGTAGCTGTGGTATCTATGGGAGTGCTTTGTGGCTGCCGGTTGCCATACAATTTTTGGTAAGAGTATGAGTCTTCATTTACCACGGGCATCGCCCCTTTACCATGTACATAATTCAACGTTTGAGTCATTCGATAGGCGTAGATAGACCCTAATACCCCAACAATAAGCAGGAAAAGAACAATATAAGCAGCTCTCATAACAGGATTTTGGAAATTGCTAATTTAATGGGGGTAAAGATAAGGGTATTTGTTGGCAATTTTGCGATGGGGTAAAAGAAAGCAGAGGGTTTTGTTATGAGTTATGAGTTATGAGTTATGGCAATAGATTTAAGACGTTAGACTATTCACCATTCACCATTCACCATTCACCATTCACCATTCACCATCCACCATTCACCATTCACCATTCACCATTCACCATTCACCATTCACCATTCACCAT
>CALCIK010000162.1 GCA_937907475.1 uncultured Bacteroidota bacterium
TAGACAATAGACAATAGACAATAGACAATAGACAATAGACAATAGACAATAGACTAAGATTTTAGATTTACGATTTAAGACTTTAGACTTAAGACATTAGGAGCAGATCATTACAAATAAGATGTGTCATATTGAAAGCCAAGTGTTTTAATAATTGTTAAAAATAGATCAAACACACCTGCATTTTAAAACCAGTAAACCTTTTCAATTGACATTGCTAATTGCCTACTGCTAGTTATCTTTTGTCTTCTCTCTTAAATCTTTCGTCTTACGTCTATTGTCTAACGTCTAAAATCTAATGTCTTGAGTCTTCTGTCTAACATCTAAAAATCTCAAGTCTAAAAAAAACAACCGTTTGGTAAACAACTCATAACTCATAACTCATAACTAAAGAAATGGAAGTAGTAACAACCGCACTAATTGCAGCAAAAGCTGCCCAACACACCGCCGGTCGCCATGTAAAAAAGGTGGCTGTTTTAGGGTCGGGTGTCATGGGTTCGCGAATTGCCTGCCACTTTGCCAATGTAGGGTTGCAAGTAGTCCTCTTAGACATTGTGCCGCGCGACCTATCGCCGGCAGAGCAAGCTAAAGGATTGAGTATGCAGCACCCGCAGGTTCGCAACCGCATTGTCAACGATGCCTTGCAGTTTGCCCTCAAGTCTAACCCCTCGCCCATCTATCTGAAAGACTTTGCCTCCCGAATCACTACGGGCAACTTCGACGATCATCTTCACTTGATTAAGGACTGCGATTGGGTCATCGAAGCCGTAGTAGAGCGGCTTGACATCAAACAATCTCTGTTTGAGCGCGTTGAGCAATTCCGCAAACCCGGTACGCTCATCACCTCCAACACTTCGGGTATTCCCATCGGGTTGTTGGCAGCAGGCAGGTCTGAAGATTTTAAACGCAATTTCTGCGGCACCCACTTTTTTAACCCGCCCCGGTATCTCAAACTCCTCGAGGTAATCCCATCAGAACATACCGACCCCGAAGTGGTTGACTTCTTTATGCACTACGGCGATTTGTTTTTGGGTAAAACAACCGTGCTGTGTAAAGATACGCCCGCCTTTATCGCCAACCGGATTGGGGTGTTCTCCATCATGGCTATTTTCCATGTCATGAAGGAAATGGGATTGACTGTTGAAGAAGTGGATGCCCTTACCGGCCCTTTGACCGGTCGCCCTTCGTCGGCTACTTTCCGCACTTGTGATGTGGTGGGGATAGATACTTTAGTAAAGGTGGCGCAGGGAGTGTACGACAACTGCCCCGATGACGAGAGCAGAAGCCTGTTTAACATCCCCGACTATGTGCAAAAAATGACCGCGAACGGTTGGTTTGGCGACAAAACGGGACAAGGGTTTTACAAAAAGGTGAAAGGTGCCGGTGGAAAGAGCGAAATCTTAGCCCTTAATCTCGACACTTTTGAATATCAACCTGCCAGTAAACCCCGATTTGCCAGCATTGGTGCCGCCAAACCTATTGACGACCTTAAAAAGCGCCTTCAGACCCTACATGCTCATACCGATAAAGGATCAGAGTTTTTGAATAAGGTAGGTCAATTGCTTTTCAGATATGTGAGCAACCGCATTCCCGAAATTACCGACTCTGTTAGCACACTTGACGATGCTGTTCGTGCCGGATTTGGTTGGGAACTCGGCCCGTTTGAATATTGGGATGTGTTGGGTGTGGAAAAAACGCTCAAAGCTATGGAAGCCGCCGGTTTAAAGCCTGCCGAATGGGTTTACACCATGTTACAAAACGGCTGCACTACTTTCTATCGCTCTGAAGCCGGTAAACGGCTTGCCTATAACCCCGCCACTCAACAATACGAAACCATTCCCGGGGCCGATGCCTATATTAAATTAGACAATTACCGCAACCAAAAACCGGTTTGGAAAAACAGCGACGTTACCCTTCACGACATTGGCGATGGCGTGCTTTGCTTAGAGTTCCATACCAAAATGAACGCCATTGGCAGCGGTATTTTGCAAGGCATTAACACCGCCATTGATATTGCCGAGCGAGACGGATGGAAAGGATTGGTGATTGGCAACGACAGCACACAGGCTTTTTCGGCCGGAGCCAACCTTGCCATGATATTGATGCTGGCCATTGAGCAAGAATACGACGAGTTAGACTTTGCCATTCGCGCCTTTCAAAATGCGACCCACCGCATTCGTTACTCCTCCATTCCCGTTGTTGCTGCACCCAAAGGGTTGGCGCTTGGCGGAGGTTGTGAAGTATGCCTTCATGCCGACAAAGTGGTCTGCGCTGCCGAAACCTATATCGGGTTGGTAGAAGTAGGTGCCGGTGTTGTTCCTGCCGGCGGTGGACTGAAAGAGTTTGCCCTACGTGCTTCAGATGCTTATTTTGATGGCGATGTGCAAATTCCCACCCTCCAAAAATACCTGATGAACATCGCCACCGCCAAAGTAGCTACTTCTGCCCACGATGCGTTTGAGGCAGGCATTTTCCGAAAAAACAAAGATGCCATTGTGGTGAACAGCGACAGGGTTATTGCCGAAGCTAAAAAAGCGGTTCTCGAACTACACGCCGAAGGTTTTACTCAACCCGTTCCCCGAACCGACATTTGGGCTCTTGGACGCACGGCTTTGGGCACGTTCTATTCCGGTATCAGTGCTATGCGCTTTGGCGGGTACATCTCCGAACACGATGAACTCATTGCCAAGAAAGTAGCCTATGCGATCTGCGGTGGTGATTTGTCTTCCCCTACTCAGGTTTCGGAACAATACTTACTTGACCTTGAACGTCAGGCATTTTTGGAACTAATGACAGAGAGAAAATCATTAGAGCGAGTGCAAAGCATATTAAACACGGGCAAGCCACTTAGGAATTGATTTTTTAGAAGTAAGATACAACACAAAACCAATTCTGCGAAAATTTGCGAAATCTGCGGGACACAATTAACGACTT
Source organism: uncultured Bacteroidota bacterium (assembly GCA_937907475.1). GTDB lineage: Bacteria > Bacteroidota > Bacteroidia > Chitinophagales > UBA2359 > UBA2359. Next base: position 2,935 of record CALCIK010000162.1, read on the forward strand.
GAGATGTAAGACAAAAGAACCTCCGCAGTTAAAAGCAAAAAACTACACCTCCAAGCTTTTGATTATACTCTTTAACATTTCCCCTACATCTAAGATACACCCAAACACGTTGCCGATTTGCAATACAAGATATACTTATCAAAAACACCCGATGAGCGTTTTGCTTTAGGGATTGCCTATATCGAACATCATTGGAAACTCATGCGGGCAGGTATCAAATCGTTAAACCCGGATTATAACGAGGAGCAGATTACCAAAGAAATAATCCGGCGCATGAAACAACAAGCCCCCACGCTTAATTGGCTTGATTTACAGTAAACATGCCTAATTTTAATCATTACCTTAAAAAAAACAAAAAAACATGCAAGAAGCATATATAGTTGCCGGATTTCGCACGGCAGTCACAAGAGCAAAACGCGGAGGCTTTAGATTTGTACGTCCCGACGATTTGGCGGTTGATGTTATAGGACATCTCTTGAAATCCGTACCACAGTTAGACCCTGTTAGAGTTGAAGACCTCATAGTAGGAAACGCTGTACCGGAAGCCGAGCAGGGTTTGCAGGTAGGCCGCATGATAGCCGTTCGTGCCCTGCCCAAAACAACTGCCGGCGTAACCGTAAATCGGTATTGCGGCAGCGGAGTAGAAACCATTGCCATTGCCACCGCCAAAATACGGGCAGGCATGGCAGATTGCATCATTGCAGGCGGCACCGAGTCTATGTCGTTAGTGCCTACTGTAGGATGGCGAACCACCCTTAACTACGAAGTAGCAAAAAACACCCCAGATTACTATATCGGCATGGGCTTAACTGCCGAAGCAGTGGCTAAAGAATACGGCATTAGCCGTGAGGCACAAGACGAATTTGCTTACCACTCTCACCGCAAAGCTGCCTTCGCCATAGACAACGGATACTTTAAAGAAGGGATCTGCCCAATATCTGTAACTGAGGTGTATGTAAACGAAAAAGGAAAACGCGCCGAGCGGCAATATATCGTGGATACCGATGAAGGAGTACGCCGAGATACCACCATAGAAGGTTTAGCCTCGCTAAAACCTGTGTTTGCGGCAGGCGGCAGTGTAACGGCGGGCAACTCCTCGCAAACCTCTGACGGAGCGGCATTTGTAGTGGTCATGTCGGAAAGAATGGTCAAGGAATTGGGATTGACCCCAATTGCGCGAATGGTAACCTGCACGTCAGTAGGTGTCGAGCCGCGTATCATGGGTATAGGTCCCGTAGCCGCCATTCCCAAAGCCCTCAAATTGGCAGGCATGAACCTCCAAGACATTAACCTTTTTGAGTTGAACGAAGCATTTGCCGCACAATCGGTGGCGGTTATCAAGCAAGTTGGTTTGAACCCCGATGTGGTGAATATCAATGGTGGTGCCATCGCACTCGGACACCCTCTTGGTTGCAGTGGTGCTAAACTTAGCATCCAACTCTTGCACGACCTTAAACGCACGGGTGGTCAATATGGCATGGTAACCGCCTGCATCGGCGGCGGTCAAGGGATAGCCGCCATCTATGAAAGGCTGAACTAAGTGTTGAACCATTTTACGAAAACAACCCCTTCCCGATAGGAGATATTTCTTATCGGGAAAGGGGTTTTATCATATTGGAGATAGGGATAGGGCGGCGATATCCTAATAGGAGAAGAGGTGGCATCAAAAGTGAGTAACTCAATCAGTTTTAGTTTTTCCTTTCTAATAAAGGCAAGTCGCAAGACAATCGCATCATTAGTGGTTTGCTGTTAATAGTCAACCTGCCTTACTTCACCATCCTTCTTTTACTGCTACTTTTTGCTTTCTCTTCTATTTCGTTTAATTTATTCCAAAACCATACCTTTACAGGTGGCATGATGTACGCATTTTCTAGGTCTTCAAGCAATTTTTCGGCTTTTTGAGGCTGGTATTGATGGCGCAATTTGTACAAACGCGGGTAAAAGTTAATAAAGTTGAGTAGCGATTGTTGCGTACTATGTGCCAATTTTGGATGGTTTTTGAAAGTTTTCTTTAAAGTTAAAAATAAAAAATCGGCGGCATCTATATAATCCAATTCGTAATAGGACATAAGCATGTATGGCCTTACTAAAAAGTAGAGGTCGCTTCTAAAATTTGGAATACTTGCCAGAATAGAAATTGTTTCGGTAAAATTTTTCTCATAAAAATACAATACAGCTTTGTAATAGGCCGGTAAACCCTCTTGTAGATAAGGTAATAGGTTGGTGGTATTTTTGTCAAGAAAATCCATAGCCCACTCAAAGCCATATAAGTCATAACCGTATCCTGCTATACTTGTGTAAGAGCTTTCGGTCATGTGTAAATTGTTTCGTTTTCTGAGTTGTGAGGCGGCCATATTCAATTCCAAGAATAGCACCTTTGTGTCCTGAATATTATCTTGTATTTTATCTTGGCTCATTTTCATAAAATAATCGAGATTGTTTATCAATGCCAGATAGTTGGTATATACCTGGTTATCCGGCATTCCTTTAGCTTCGGTTTTGGTAAGGTTATACAATCCAATCCACCATTCCCACGACATCGTAGTTATCAGCATGGCTCTAAAGTAGGCGGACAACAGAATGGGAGAATCGCTAAATTGTTCAGAGTCAAAATGAGGAAGTAAAACTTTTAAGGAGTCAGTTTTGTATGGGTAATTGTAATAGACTTTTTTATCAGTTTCTGTATCATACAGCATCGAAAAGACTTTCTCCCAAATTGCTTTTTGCCGGTGAAATATTTTTTGCTGATGCGCTTCGCTAAAAGCCAAAAGTTCTTCATTGCGATCGTGCAATATCATTTTGTAGGTATAATAATCGGCAAGTAAATCGTTATAGTCGTTATCTCCCCATGATTTTTCTATCCACTCGTGCATTTTCTCTAATTGCTGTTCGGCTTGTTTAAACAATTGCCGGTAAATAAGCTGTTGCACACAGGCAAACTCCCCTTCCGACCGGTTTTTATCTGCAACTTCCTGACGTAAAAAACCCAAACCCAGTTCATACAAATCCGACAAAACATTGCGCAGGTAGGTTTCGCTATAAGCGGTTTTTTCGGGAAACGCTTTTTTAGATAACTTCTCCCATTTCAGGTTTTCAAAATCGGGGTGTAAAGGCATGAGTGCTTTATACAACTTAACCGGGGCCTCTAATTTATTAAAATAGGGTGATTGCACATAATCGGCAAAGGCTTTCATTTCATCCTTGCTAAAAGTTTGCAGCAGGGTAATCAATTTGGGTAGTTGCATATATTTTTTGGATAGGGTAAATGATATGCAAACATAAACTAAACCCCTTTAATTCTAGTTCCTTTCGCATTAAAATTGTTTCGGTTTTACGATAAAACTGTGGTTTTTTTTCTTTGGTTCTTATTGATGCTTCCTGTTGTTTTGTGGAAAAGAACGATGACGGTACTGTCAAACAACGCACCGTGTTTCTTTTTAAAAACACAAACCAAACAAAACCAAACGATTTAACCATGAAAAACACAATTATCCTTTTCGCACTTTGCTTTTTAATATGTCAAAGCGCCTCCTTGCAAGCCCAATTAGATAGGGCTATGAAAAGTACTAACATTGGCTTTAACCGCACCGACATTGCAATGGTGAAATTTGTTCCCGATTGGTCGGACTGGATAACCGACGAAGCCAATATGCCCGGGTTAAAAGTGCGCGAAAGACACTACACACCATTGAACGGTTCAACCCAAATTTTAGAATTAGAAGTTCAAAGCAACAAACGAGCCGAAGGCAGTTTTACCGTAAGCACTTGTAGCGATAATCTAACGATGAACGGTTGGCAAACTCTAAGCCTTGCCCCTAATACGCCTCAAAAAATTAAATTTGAAACGACCGACCCTTGTAATAATGGTTGGTGGTGGCAGGTACAAGGGTACAGAGTGTTAACCGCATGGGGTAACTGGTCAGATATAGACAATCACGGCTTACAAGGCAGAACTCGCTACAATTTTACCGCTCAAGGCGAAAAGTTTTTGCAGTTAGAAATCCTATCGACCAAAACTGCTACGCTTGAAATTGCTGTTAAAGTCTGCCAAACCGATGAGTTTGGTAAAAACGGTTGGCGCAAAATACAAGTGCAAAAAGACGAAACTAAAACCTTTAATTTTTACATGCACGATACCTGCGAAGATGGTTGGTGGTGGCAATACCGCAACTACAAAAACAATTCACCCGGCTTTGGCGACGATTTAGAGCTTAATCCGGTGGGAGAGTAAATTACAGTTAACACAAAATAAATCTTTTCAACTTATTTCTTTATAAAAAAACACACAAACTTGCCATGAAGCACATTTTATTTTTACTCTTGATGGTCTTAACCACCCATTTTTCGATGGCACAGGGCAACCGCTCAACACCTAAGACTAAAGTGCCAACTACCCGCTCGACAGAGGCAAAACCCAAAGTTAAACCCGATAATACCGATTTAACCATTGCCGAGTTCTTAAAAACACCCCAAGGCTTATCGCTAACGGCAGAACAAAAAGCAGATTTGGGTAAGATACCGCCTCAAACTAAACTATCGGAATTAATTGCCGAATCAGACAAACAAAGTAATACTAATAAAGGAAACAATGGTCAAACAAGTACAGCAGCTCAATCTAAAAAATGGGCTACCACCTATACTCTTCCTCCTTGGGCTTGTTGCATGTGGGTTAATTTTGACGGAAGCGCTATGGCTTGTTGTACCGCCAACTCCACTTATAATTGCCCTGCCTTAAACCTCAATAAAGGGGATACGTGCAACGATAATAATCCCAACACCATAAACGATATAGTGCAACCCAATTGTACTTGTGCAGGTGTTCCGACTACGCCTACGGTTGTGAATAGGTTAGAAACGGTAAATGGTTTAAGCATAAAAATTTACTTGCAAGAGCCGGCAAACAGCACTAACCGAAAAGGTATTGTAGTAGTAGGTAGTGGCAATAACGAACACGCACCTACGCCCGGTTCATTAACAGGCACATTAGAAAATGCCTTGTGCCAAAAATTAGCCAACGAAGGTTATATTGCAGCTATTGTACAATATGTAGTGCCGGCAGTAACCTCTAACTATAGTAACTGGAATGCCGTAAGTATTGCTATGGCTACCAACTACAACCAAGCCTTCAACGGCATTATTACTAAATATGGCGGTAGCCGCAACAGGTGTGTTGCTGCCGGAGTTTCTTTTACCACCTTTACACTGCTTACCAATATTGCTTATTACAACGACCTTGCCGACATAAAAGGCTTTATGGGGTCTTGTGGTGGCACAGGAACCGACCAAGCCCAAAACTTCAAAATTCCGGTAGCCAGCATTAGTTGCTACAATGATTTTGAAGCTCAATATAATATAAATGGAGAAGATTTGGTAAATGCCATAACTAACCCAACCATAAAAAACATGAGCAGGGGGCTAAGAGACCAAACCTGTAGCGGACATTGCAATGGCAACACCAATACTTGGGTAAACTGGCTCACCGATTCTGTAAAGCAATGGCTGCCTTAATAGCAAAGTCGGGGCAACCCATAGTAATCCAATTGCCCCCTTTAACGGGCAAACTCCGTAAAGTTTCCCGTTATCATAAAACAACACCTTTGATACATTTAATATTTCAGCATTGGGCTGTGTATGAGCAATACAGGCGGGCGTTCGGCTCATAACACCGGTAACATGACCAAGCATATAGTCGGCGTCTGCCTATTTTAAAAGTTCATCTCCTCCATATTCGAAACATACTGAAGTGCAGTAAACAAAAACCAAAGTAGTATAAACATTAAAACCTGAGAACCAACAGAAAAAAGCCGGATTAGCCCAATTAAGACGATTATTGCTCAACACAAAACAATAGACTTCATGAAACAATTACCTTCTTTACTCATTTGGGTATTGCTTTTAATGGCCACTTCGCTCGTTAGCATTGCCCAAACCCCAAACCTTATCAACTACCAAGCCGTAGCCCGCAATGCTTCGGGGCAGGCGTTGACCAATCAAGCCATTGCTGTGCGCCTGTCGGTTAGGCAAAGCACCGCCGCAGGCACTATTCAGTACCAGGAACGCCACGCCGTAACCACCAACGCTCAAGGGTTGTTTAATGTGCAAATAGGCGGGGGTGCGGTGTTGAGCGGCACTTTTGCCAACATCACTTGGGCAGATGCCCAGCAAAAACATCTGCAAATAGAACTTGACCCCACAGGAGGCACCACCTATACCAATATGGGTACACAACAATTGGTGAGTGTGCCCTTTGCAATGTATGCCAAAGAGGCAGCTACGGCCACCAACGACAACGACACAAACCCCACCAACGAAATACAGGCCTTGAGTTTGGCAGGCAATACGGTATCGTTGAGTAACGGCGGCGGAAGCGTTAATTTACCAACCTACACCGCAGGTATAGGCATTAGCGTTGCAGGCAACACCATTACCAATACCGCACCCGACCAAACGGTAGCGATTGCCGGAGGTGGGGTTACCACGATAAGTGGCGCATACCCCAACTTTACCGTTACTACACCCACCCCCGCCGACAACAGCCCCACAAATGAAATACAAGCACTCTCCATTTTGGGCAATACGGTATCGTTGAGCAACGGCGGCGGCGACATTGCCCTGCCTGCCGAAGTGGATGGTAGTGTAACCAATGAAATACAAACGCTTTCTATTGCAGGTAATACGGTATCATTGAGTAACGGCGGCGGAAATGTAAACTTACCTACCTATACCGCCGGTACAGGCATTAGCCTTGCAGGGAACGCGATTACCAACACCGCCCCCGACCAAACGGTGGTGATTGCAGGCGGCGGGGTTACTTCGGTAAGTGGCACCTACCCCAACTTTACCGTTACCACTCCGACCCCTGCCGACAACAGCCCCACCAACGAAATACAAACCCTGTCTATTGCAGGGAATACCGTATCGTTGAGCAACGGTGGTGGCGACATTACGCTTCCTGCCGAAGTGGATGGCAGTGTAACCAATGAAATACAGGCACTCTCTATTGCAGGGAATACCGTATCGTTGAGCAACGGCGGCGGAAGTGTTGCTCTGCCTGCCGAAGTGGACGGAAGTGTAACCAATGAAATACAAGCACTGTCTATTGTAGGGAATACTGTATCATTGAGTAACGGCGGTGGAAATGTGAACTTACCAACTTACACCGCAGGTACAGGCATTAGCCTTGCAGGGAACACTATTACCAACACCGCCCCCGACCAAACGGTGGCTATTGCAGGCGGAGGAGTTACTTCGGTCAGTGGTACTTACCCTAACTTTACCGTTACCACACCCACCCCTGCCGACAACAGCTCCACGAATGAAATACAAACGCTGTCTATTGCAGGTAATACGGTATCATTGAGCAACGGCGGCGGAAGTGTTGCCCTGCCTGCCGAAGTGGACGGAAGTGTAACCAATGAAATACAAGCACTGTCTATTGCAGGCAATACAGTATCATTGAGCAATGGTGGTGGCGATATTACGCTACCTGCCGAAGTGGATGGCAGTGTAACCAATGAAATACAAGCACTGTCTATTGCAGGGAATATGGTATCATTGAGCAACGGCGGCGGAAGTGTTGCCCTGCCTGCCGAAGTGGACGGAAGTGTAACCAATGAAATACAAACGCTGTCTATTGCAGGGAATACGGTATCATTGAGCAACGGCGGTGGGAATGTGAACTTACCTACCTATACCGCCGGTACAGGCATAAGCCTTGCAGGGAACGCGATTACCAACACCGCCCCCGACCAAACGGTAGCGATTGCAGGTGGAGGTGTTACTTCAGTCAATGGCACTTACCCCAACTTTACCGTTACCACACCCACCCCTGCCGACAATAGCCCCACCAATGAAATTCAAACACTGTCTATTTTGGGCAATACGGTATCTTTGAGCAATGGCGGTGGCGATATTTCCTTGCCTGCCGAGGTTGACGGCAGTGTAACCAATGAAATACAAACGCTCTCTATTTTGGGTAATACAGTATCGTTGAGCAACGGCGGCGGCGACATTGCCCTGCCTGACAATAGCGGCAATACTTGGAACATATTGGGTAATAGTGGTACCAACCCTGCTACCAACTTTATAGGTACAACCGACAACCAACCCCTGCAATTTAGGGTAAACAACCAACCCGCCGGGCAAATCAGCGACACCAATGCCGCTATCGGAACGGGGGCTTTGCAAAACAATACATCGGGTGCGCTCAATACGGCTATGGGCACAAGTGCCTTAGCTGCCAACTCCACCGGCAACGAAAACACCGCCACAGGCAGTTTTGCGCTAACCAGCAATACAACAGGTAATGGCAATACGGCTAATGGGAGTAACTCCTTGCTTAATAATACCACAGGGTCCAATAATACTGCCTCAGGTACTTCGGCTTTGCGCAGCAATACCGAAGGATATGAGAATACAGCAAACGGGTATCAATCTCTTTACAACAATACTACCGGTATTACTAACACTGCCACCGGTACCAATTCCCTTTTCAGCAACACTACCGGTGGGGTTAACACTGCTACCGGTCGATATGCCTTATACAACAACACAACAGGCAATTACAATACTGCCATTGGAAGCAATTCCTTGCTGAACAACACGACAGGGGAGTACAATACTGCCGGTGGCGCATCGTCCCTTTTTGCCAACACCACAGGCAGCCAAAACACCGCGAATGGGTTAAATGCGTTGCACGAAAATTCCACCGGGGCTAATAATGCCGCTATTGGCGCTAATGCTTTATTTAACAATATTACCGGAAATAGCAATGTAGCTATGGGTATAGGTGCTTTATACCGTAATACCAACCGCAGCAACTTAGTAGCTATTGGCGATAGCGCTTTGTACAATAATGGTGTGGGGGCTGTTAATTCCGAAGCAATTGGTAACACCGCTGTTGGCAGCAAAGCCCTTTACTCCAATACCAAAGGCTACGGCAATATAGCTAACGGTAGCGGTGCCCTTTATTCCAACACAACAGGAATCTATAACACAGCCAATGGTAAAGATGCCCTTTATAGCAATACAATAGGTAGTGGTAATACAGCCAATGGAAAGAGTGCCCTTTATAGCAATACAATAGGTGGGACTAATACAGCCAATGGAGAGAGTGCTCTTTACTTCAACACAACAGGTGACGGAAATACAGCAAATGGTTTCAGGGCCCTTAAATTCAATACAACAGGTGGCGGAAATACAGCAAATGGTCTTTTTGCCCTTTCGGGCAATACAACAGGAAGCATTAATACGGCTAATGGTTACTATGCCCTTTACCTAAATTCAACAGGTAACTACAATATAGCTAATGGTTATACTGCCCTTTACGGCAATTCAACGGGCAGTTATAATATTGGCGTGGGCATTGATGCAGGCTATTATGACATACCTACCGAAGACAATCAAATTGCCATAGGTAAAAGTACCGGTACGGGCGGTGCTAACAAAGCTATTATAGGCAATAGTAGCCAATGGTGGATAGGCGGGCAAGTAGCTTGGTCTGCTATCAGCGATGCGAGGATAAAAGAACAGGTGCAAGCCGATGTGCCTGGGTTAAGTTTTATTAAAGAACTGCGCCCTGTTACCTACCACCTAAACATTCATAAACAAAAAGAAATCATGGATAGGCTTTTAGGCGATAAAGCCAAAACAGACACGATGCCGGATTGGGAGGGTAAGTACGACATAGAAAAGATTAGGATGACCGGCTTTTTGGCACAAGAGGTGGAAGCCGCCGCTAAGAAAATAAACTACGATTTTAGCGGTGTAGATGTGCCAAAAGTTGATGGGGGGTTATACAGTCTTCGCTATGCCGAATTTGTGGTTCCTTTGGTAAAAGCCGTGCAAGAGCAGCAAGCTTTTATCGAAACACTGCAAACCGAAGCCAAAGAAGTAGCAACATTAAAAGTTGAAAACCAACAAATAAAAGCTGAAAACCAACAGATAAAAGCCAGATTAGCCCAAATAGAACAATTATTGCTCAACACAAAATAGTAAACTTTCATGAAAAATTTATCTTCTTTAATGATTTGGGTTGTATTTCTAATGACCACCTCACTCGTTACCTTTGCCCAAACGCCCAACTTGATTAACTACCAGGCCGTAGCCCGCAATGCTTCGGGGCAGGCATTGGCAAACCAAGCCATTGCCTTGCGCCTGTCGGTCAGGCAAAGCACCGCTGCAGGTACTATTCAGTACCAGGAACGCCACGCCGTAACCACCAACGCTCAGGGGTTGTTTAATGTGCAAATTGGGGGAGGGGCGGTGTTGAGCGGCGCATTTACCGCCATCACTTGGGCAGACACCCAACAAAAACATCTGCAAATAGAACTGGACGCTACAGGCGGTACCAACTATACCAATATGGGCACTCAACAATTGGTGAGTGTGCCCTTTGCTATGTATGCCAAAGAAGCGGCAACGGCTACTAACGACAACGACACCAATCCCATCAACGAAATACAAACATTGGGTTTGGCAGGTGCTACCTTATCGTTGAGCAATGGCGGCGGCAGCGTTACCCTACCAACCGGCACTACCTACACTGCCGGAACAGGCATTAGCCTTACGGGCAATGCCATTACCAACACCGCCCCCGACCAAACGGTGGCGATTGCAGGCGGAGGAGTTACTTCGGTTAGCGGCACTTACCCCAACTTTACCGTTACAACACCTGCCCCTGCCGACAACAGCCCAACCAACGAAATACAATCACTTTCGATTGCCGGCAATACGGTATCGTTGAGTAACGGCGGTGGAAGTGTTGCCCTGCCTGCCGAAGTGGACGGAAGTGTAACCAATGAAATACAAGCACTCTCCATTTTGGGCAATACGGTATCGTTGAGCAACGGCGGTGGCAACATTGCCCTGCCTGCCGAGGTGGACGGAAGTGTAACCAATGAAATACAAACCCTGTCTATTGCAGGTAATACCGTATCATTGAGCAACGGCGGCGGAAGTGTTGCTCTGCCACCCGAAGTGGACGGTAGCGTAACCAACGAAATACAAGCATTGAGTTTGGTAGGCACGACTTTGTCGTTGAGCAACGGCGGCGGAAGTGTTACCCTACCCGGCAGCAGCGGCACCGGTTGGAACTTATTGGGCAATAGCGGTATTAACCCTGCCACCAACTTTATAGGCACGACCGACAACCAACCCTTGCAATTTAGGGTAAACAACCTACCCGCCGGAAAAATCAGCGACACCAATGCCGCTATCGGTACGGGAGCTTTGCAAAACAATACATCGGGCGCACTCAATACGGCTATGGGCACAAGTGCCTTAGCTGCCAACATCACCGCCAACGAAAACACGGGCATCGGCAGCTTTGCGCTTACCAGTAACACTACCGGCAATTTCAATACCGCCATAGGCAGCAATGCTTTGTTGAACAATACCAATGGTCACTCCAATACAGCAAGCGGCCATTTCGCGCTTTCTGCCAATACTGCGGGATACCACAATACCGCAATTGGGAAAGAAGCCCTTTTGTCCAATACAGGTGGTTTTAGCAATACAGCCACCGGTAGTGGTGCGCTTTATTCAAACACTACCGGATACTACAATGTGGCAAATGGAGGGGCTGCACTTGGCGCTAATACGACCGGGAATTTTAATACGGCAATCGGAACCCAAGTCCTTTATTCCAACACTACAGGCAGCCAAAACACAGCCACAGGGCAATTTGCTCTATACAACAACACAACAGGCTACGATAACACTGCTAATGGCGCATCTGCCCTCTATTTCAACACAATAGGCTACAATAACATTGCCAATGGAAATTTTGCTCTTTACTCCAACACCACAGGGTACAGAAATACCGCAATGGGGGCTTCAGCCTTGTATAACAACCTGACCGGCAGATGGAATACCGCCATAGGTGGAAGTGCATTGTTGAATAATTCAGCAGGCTTAGAAAACACAGCTATAGGAGATGAAGCCCTTTTTTCAAACAGTACCGGTCAGTTCAACACTGCTACCGGAAGTGTTGCATTGTACTCCAATACCACCGGTTCTAGTAATACAGCTAACGGAGAAGGATCCCTTTACAGCAATACCACCGGATACAGCAATGTCGCCATTGGAATTCGTGCCTTATTCCACAATACCACCCAAAGCAACTTGGTAGCTATTGGCGATAGTGCTTTGTTCAATAATGGGGTGGTGGGTACTACTGGCGATATAGCTGCATTTAATAACACCGCTATTGGCAGCAAAGCACTTTATAACAATACAATAGGCTACGCAAACACTGCTGTTGGCGGTAAAGCACTAAAAAACAACACAACTGGCCACTATAATACAGCTAATGGTTATCGAGCCCTTTATCTCAATACTTTGGGATACGGTAACACCGCTAATGGTTGGGATGCCCTTTATGCCAATGAAGATGGTGATTACAATACCGCTAATGGTTATCAAACTCTTTTTGGTAATACAACAGGCAACCGGAATACAGCTAATGGTATGTTCGCCCTTTCCAACAACACAACAGGCAATTATAATATCGGCATGGGTTCTGATGCCGGCTATTACAACATACCTACCGACGACAATCAAATAGCCATAGGTAAAAATACCGGTACCGGCGGTGGCAACAAAGCCATTATAGGCAATAGCAGCCAATGGTGGATAGGCGGGCAAGTAGCTTGGTCTGCTATCAGCGATGCGAGGATAAAAGAACAGGTGCAAGCCGATGTGCCTGGGTTAAGTTTTATTAAAGAACTGCGACCCGTGACCTACTACTTTAACATCCATAAACAAAAAGAAATTATGGACAGGCTATTGGGCGATAAAGCAAAAACCGACACGCTGCCCGATTGGAAGGGTAAGTACGATATAGAACAAGTTAAAATGACCGGCTTTTTGGCACAAGAGGTGGAAGCCGCCGCCAAGAAAGTAAATTACGATTTTAGCGGTGTTGATGTGCCAAAAATAGATGGGGGGTTATACAGCCTTCGCTATGCCGAGTTTGTGGTTCCGTTGGTCAAAGCCGTTCAAGAGCAGCAGGCTATTATCGAAACGCAAAACAAAACCGTTGCTCAGCTACAACAAGAAAACCAACAAATAAAAGCCAAATTGGCGCAAATAGAACAATTATTGCTCAACACAAAATAGTAAACTTTTATGAAAAATTTATCCGCTTTAATGATTTGGGTTGTATTGCTAATGACCACTTCACTCGTTACTATTGCCCAAACGCCCAACTTGATTAACTATCAGGCTGTAGCCCGCAATGCTTCGGGTGTGGCTTTGGCAAACCAAGCCATAGCATTGCGCTTGTCGGTCAGGCAAAGTACTGCCGCGGGCACTATTCAGTACCAAGAACGCCACACCGCAACCACCAACGCACAAGGTTTGTTTAATGTGCAAATTGGGGCGGGTGCGGTGTTAAGCGGTACTTTCGCCGCCATCACTTGGTCTGATACCCAACAAAAACACTTGCAGATAGAACTTGACGCGGCAGGTGGCACGACTTATATCAATATGGGTACGCAACAATTGGTGAGTGTGCCTTTTGCTATGTATTCCAAAGAAGCGGCTACGGCTACCAACGACAACGACACAAGCCCCACCAATGAAATACAAACATTGGGTTTGGCAGGTGCAACCTTATCGTTGAGCAATGGCGGCGGCAGCGTTACCCTACCAACCGGCACTACTTACACTGCCGGTACAGGCATTAGCCTTACGGGCAATGCCATTACCAACACCGCCCCAGACCAAACGGTGGTGATTACAGGCGGAGGAGTTACATCGGTCAGTGGTACTTACCCTAACTTTACCGTTACCACACCCACCCCTGCCGACAATAACCCCACCAATGAAATACAAACCCTGTCTATTGCAGGTAATACGGTATCGTTGAGTAACGGCGGCGGAAGCGTTGCCCTGCCTGCTGAAGTGGACGGTAGCGTAACCAACGAAATACAAGCATTGAGTTTGGTAGGCACGACTTTGTCGTTGAGCAACGGCGGCGGAAGTGTTACCCTACCCGGCAGCAGCGGCACCGGTTGGAACTTATTGGGCAATAGCGGTATTAACCCTGCCACCAACTTTATAGGCACGACCGACAACCAACCCTTGCAATTTAGGGTAAACAACCTGCCTGCCGGACACATCAGCGAAACCAATGCCGCTATTGGCAAAGCGGCTTTGCAAAACAATACATCGGGCGCACTCAATACCGCTATGGGCACAAGTGCTATTGCTGCGAACACCACCGGCAACGAAAACACCGGCATCGGCAGTTTTGCGCTGACCAGTAATACGGGCAGCTACAACAGTGCCTTGGGCAGCAATGCGCTGCTGAACAACACTATTGGTAGTGGAAATACAGCAGTGGGTAATAATGCCCTGCAAACCAGTAGTACTTCGGACTATAATACTGCCATAGGTACTAACGCTATGACAAACAATACAACAGGCTATGCAAATGTGTCGGTAGGTGCATATTCCCTTGATTTTAATACAACCGGTTTAGCCAATACAGCATTGGGATACCAAGCATTGCGAAAAAACACTGCCGGTAATGCCAACGTTGCAGTCGGAACTGCATTAGGTGAAAACACCACGGGCAATTCCAATATAGCTTTAGGGGGAGGAGCGTTACAAAACAATACCATAGGCAACAATAATGTGGCGATAGGCAGGGATGCCATGCCTTTTAATATCTCCGGTAACAGCAACGTGGCCATTGGAATAAGTGCCTTGTTCAACAATACCAACCGCAGTAACTTGGTAGCGATTGGCGATAGTGCTTTGTTTAATAATGGGGTAGGGGTTGAATTTAGTTTAGAAGCAGTCAATAATACTGCGATTGGCAGTAAAGCACTTAAAAGCAACTCTATAGGACACAACAACACCGCAAATGGTTTTAATGCGCTCTATGCAAATTCTACCGGTACAGGAAATACTGCAATAGGCTCTGAATCACTCTATTCCAACACCGACGGTTATGGTAACACTGCCAATGGATTGAAGGCACTCTATTCCAATACCGCAGGTTATAATAACACTGCCAATGGGTCTTATGCTTTGAATTCTAACACTTTTGGATACGAAAACACTGCTATTGGTAGAAGTACACTTTTTAACAATACAACAGGTTACGATAATACGGCTATTGGGTTTCAGGCCCTTGTCTTAAATTCAACAGGAAATTTCAATACTGCTAATGGTACCAATGCCCTTTACTTCAATACAACGGCCAGCCACAATACAGCTAATGGTTATGGTGCTCTCTACTCCAATACCACAGGCTACGACAATACAGCTAATGGAAGCGGGGCTCTTACATACAATTCAACAGGCACCGAAAATACAGCCAATGGTAAAAATGCCCTTTATTCCAACACAAGTGGATACTATAACACAGCTATTGGTAAAAATGCCCTCTATTTTAATACTATAGCAGATAGTAACACTGCAACAGGTGAGTCAGCCCTTTATAATAACACAGGATACAGGAATACTGCTAATGGTACTCAAGCTCTATTTGCCAATACTACAGGAAACTATAACACCGGTATTGGATATAGGTCCCTCAATTACAACATAACAGGAGAAGGTAACACTGCCACTGGGTATTATGCTGGAGACACAGGCTCTTACAATACATCCAACGGATACGAAGCCGGTAGTGGTAGCGGCAGTTATAACATTTCCGTAGGTTATTATGCCGGCTTTTATAATGTATTTACTGCAAACAATCAAATAGCCATAGGCATTACGACCGGTACCGGCGGTGCAAACAAAGCCATCATAGGCAATAGCAGCCAAACATGGATAGGTGGACAAGTGGCGTGGTCGGCTATCAGCGATGCGAGAATCAAAGAACAGGTGCAAACCGATGTGCCGGGTCTTAGTTTCATTAAAGAGTTGCGCCCCGTTACCTATCACCTGAACATCCATAAACAAAAAGAAATCATGGACGGGTTATTGGGCGATAGAGCCAAAACCGACACCCTACCGGATTGGGAGGGCAAATACGATATAGAAAAGATAAAAATGACCGGTTTTTTAGCCCAAGAGGTGGAAGCCGCCGCCAAGAAAGTAAACTACGATTTTAGCGGGGTAGATGTGCCAAAGGTGGATGGAGGCTTATACAGCATCCGTTATGCCGAGTTTGTGGTGCCGTTGGTTAAAGCCGTTCAAGAACAGCAAGTCCTTATAGAAATACTGCAAGCCAAAGCCAATGAAGTAGAAACATTAAAGGCTGAAAACCAACAAATCAAAGCTAAATTGGCTCAAATAGAACAATTGCTGCTCAACAATAAAAAATAATATTTTATGAAAAAAACATCATCGTTAATAATTTGGGTTATACTTTTAATGACCACCTCACTTGTTACCTTTGCCCAAACCCCCAATCTTATTAACTATCAGGCAGTTGCCCGCAATGCTTCGGGGCAGGCTTTGACCAACCAAGCCATTGCCGTGCGATTGTCGGTTAGGCAGAGTACTGCCGCAGGTGCTATTCAGTACCAAGAACGCCACGCCGTTACCACCAACGCTCAGGGATTATTTAATGTTCAAATAGGGGCGGGTGCGGTATTGAGTGGTAGTTTTACTGCCATTACCTGGGCAGATGCCCAACCCAAATACCTGCAAATAGAACTTGACCCCGTAGGCGGTACCACCTATACTAACATGGGCACTCAACAATTGGTCAGTGTGCCCTTTGCTATGGTAGCGGGTAGCGTGGCGGGAGGCAGCAGTAATAATGCTTGGAATATATTGGGCAATAGCGGCACCAACCCCGCTACCAACTTTATAGGCACGACCGACAACCAACCCTTGCAGTTTAGGGTGAACAACCTGCCCGCCGGTCAAATCAGTGCCACCAATGTCGCTGTTGGTACCGGAGCATTACAAAACAATACATCGGGCGCACTCAATACGGCTATGGGCACAAGTGCCTTAGCTGCCAACATCACCGCCAACGAAAACACGGGCATCGGCAGCTTTGCGCTTACCAGTAACACTACCGGCAATTTCAATACCGCCATAGGCAGCAATGCTTTGTTGAACAATACCAATGGTCACTCCAATACAGCAAGCGGCCATTTCGCGCTTTCTGCCAATACTGCGGGATACCACAATACCGCAATTGGGAAAGAAGCCCTTTTGTCCAATACAGGTGGTTTTAGCAATACAGCCACCGGTAGTGGTGCGCTTTATTCAAACACTACCGGATACTACAATGTGGCAAATGGAGGGGCTGCACTTGGTGCTAATACGACCGGGAATTTTAATACGGCAATCGGAAATTTTGCCCTTTTCAGCAATACAACAGGCAGTAACAATACCGCAAACGGGTTATATGCCCTTTATACCAACACTACAGGAGAGTATAATACCGCCAACGGGGTATCTGCCCTTTATACCAATACCACAGGTAGCCAAAACACCGCCAACGGGGTAAACTCACTGAACAAAAATACTACGGGAAGTGGAAATACTGCCGTTGGGAATGTAGCCCTGTTTTACAACACTACCGGCAGCGAAAATACGGCCATGGGTACTTACGCCTTATACAGTAATACCACTGGGGCAGGCAGCACGGCTTATGGCGTTTATTCATTACAGCAAAATACAACCGGTCAAGATAATACTGCTATAGGAAACTCGTCCTTGTTCAGCAATATCACCGGCAATAAAAACACTGCCATCGGGGCAGGAGCACTTTCCAATAACACGGCAAGCAATAACACGGCAGTCGGATATCAGGCACTTTATTCACATACAGCAAATGATGGGAACACCGCAGTTGGATATTCAGCACTTCACTCTGATGTTTTTGGTAGTGATAATACCGCCATGGGTGAAGAAGCACTTTATACCAACACCAGCGGTTTTTCCAATACCGCCATAGGAAGCGGTTCGCTCACTTATAACAATGGGTATCTGAATACCGCCTTGGGGTCTTTATCCTTAAGGTTCAATACGGATGGTAATAATAATACTGCGGTAGGTGTCTATGCACTAATTGGAAACACAACTGGCGATGGAAATACTGCCATAGGGGTAGATGCGCTATCTTCCAACAGCACTAGTGACAACAATACTGCTGTGGGCTTTGAAGCACTTGCCGACAATACTGGTGGTGGCAATACTGCCGTAGGTTCAAGAGCACTTCATGATAATACTTCCGGCGTTGAAAACACTGCTCTTGGGCAAAGTGCGCTTAGCAAAAATATTAATGGGGATTTAAACACTGCCATTGGAGATTTTTCGCTCTTTCTCAATACAAGTGGCGATAATAACGTCGCTATTGGAGTGGATGCGCTGCATGACAATATTAGTGGAAATTTCAACACCGCTAATGGTTATCGTTCGCTTAATTACAACACAACAGGTAGTTACAATATCGGCATGGGTTATGATGCCGGTTATTATAATGTAAATTCCGCAAACAATCAAATAGCCATAGGCATTACTACCGGTACCGGCGGAGCTAACAAAGCCATTATAGGCAACGCGAGCCAATGGTGGATAGGCGGGCAAGTAACTTGGTCGAACATCAGCGATGCGAGAATTAAAGAGCAGGTGCAAACCGATGTGCCGGGTCTTAGTTTCATTAAAGAACTGCGTCCCGTGACCTATCACCTGAACATCCGTAAACAAAAAGAAATCATGGACAGACTATTGGGTGATAAAGCCAAAACAGACACGATGCCGGATTGGGAAGGCAAATACGATATAGAACAAATAAAGATGACCGGCTTTTTGGCACAAGAGGTGGAAGCCGCCGCTAAGAAAATAAACTACGATTTTAGCGGTGTAGATGTGCCAAAGGTGGATGGAGGGTTATACAGCCTTCGCTATGCCGAATTTGTGGTTCCGTTGGTCAAAGCCGTGCAAGAGCAGCAGCAAATGATAGAGGAGTTAAAAACCCAAAATGTTCAACTCCAACAAAAATCTGCCGAAGTAGATGCTTTAAAAGCCGAACTACAACAAATAAAAGCGTTGCTGCTGCAAAATAAATAAGATTAAAATCCGCCCTGCTTCGGAAACTGAAGCAGGGCGAGATTTTTATGGCAGCAATTAAAATGTGAATAAAATGCGAATGAATTGAATCGTTTGAGTAGATGATTTAATTCATTGGGTAATGCTTAAAATTGGTTTAGTTTTGCAAGATTAAAGTAACCGGTAAAGCATTTCTCAATGAAAAAGTTTGTTTCTATTTTTTTGTTTATGGTGGTGGCAGGGGTTTGTAACCTATACGCCCAAGCCCCACAATTGATTAACTACCAAGCCGTAGCGAGAAATGCATCGGGGCAGACTTTGATTAACCAGCCTGTTTCCGTTCGGTTATCGGTACGCCAAAGTTCTGCCGGCGGGACTATTCAGTACCAGGAAACGCACAGCCTTACTTCCACCGCACAGGGGCTTGTCAATCTGCAAATAGGCAATGGTGTGCCCAATACCGGTACCTTTACCTCCGTAACATGGTCAGACGGACAACCCAAATACCTGCAAATAGAACTGGACCCCGATGCTGCCGGCGCGCAGCCCTTTGCAGATATGGGTACACAGCAATTGGCAAGTGTGCCCTACGCCCTGTATTGCGAGCAGGCAAAATGGGTAGCGGTGAGTGGAGCGAATACCCGGGTGGGTAATTCGGGGTATTCGCTTTCTGGTGCTGATAATACTGCAACGGGTTTTAATACGCTTTCTTCCAACACAACAGGGAACCGCAATACCGCTAATGGTTACGGTGCGCTTCGTTTAAACACAACGGGGGATGACAATACCGCTAATGGTAGTTATGCGCTTTTTGTTAATACAACAGGGGGCTTCAATACCGCTAATGGTCATGGTGCGCTCTTTCTCAACACAACGGGGTCCGGTAATACCGCTACTGGTGCTGCTGCCCTCTATAACAACACAACGGGGGATGACAATACCGCTAATGGTGTTTCCTCGCTTCGTTCCAACACAGATGGGGGCTTCAATACCGCTAACGGCAAAGACGCGCTTCGTTCCAACACAACGGGGTCCGGTAATACCGCTACTGGTGCTGCTGCCCTCTATAGCAACACTACGGGAAACAACAATACCGCCAATGGTCTTTCCTCGCTTATTTCCAACACAATTGGGTTTAGTAATACCGCTAACGGCAATAACGCGCTTTATTCCAATACAACAGGGTTTGAGAATACCGCTACTGGTGTTGCTGCCCTCAATAACAACACTACGGGAAACAACAATACCGCTAACGGCAATAACGCGCTTTTTTCCAATACAGAAGGGGACTACAATACCGCTATTGGAATGTATGCATTATATGATAATGTCGCAACCAGAAATAATACTGCCTTGGGATATTCTGCCGGCGATTTCACTATCGGAGCCGAAAAATGCACTATGATCGGAACACAAGCCGGATTCAATGCCGATAATTTTACCAACAGCACAGCTTTGGGATATAATGCACCTATTACCGGCAACAACCAAATAAACCTGGGTAACGCTGCCATTTCCTCTATCAAAGGGCAGGTGGGCTTTACCACCTACTCCGACCAACGGTTTAAAACCAACGTGCAAACCAATGTTAAAGGCTTAGATTTTATACTCAAACTGCGCCCTGTTACCTACAACGTTAATGCACCCGCGTTAGACGGCTTCCTGCACCAAGGTTACACCCCACGCCATAAAGACGAAACAGCCGAACAACTCAACCGACAAGGGTTGGAACAAAAAGCCAACATCACCTATACCGGTTTCCTTGCCCAAGAGGTAGAGCAGGCTGCCCAAGCCGCCGGCTTTGATTTTAGCGGCGTGGACAAACCCCAAAACGAAAAAGACTTGTACGGTCTTCGCTATGCCGAGTTTGTGGTTCCGTTGGTCAAAGCCGTGCAAGAACAGCAGGCGATTATTGAAACCCAAAACCAAACTATTGAAAAGCTGAACGCAGAACTTCAACTGATTAAAGAGAAACTGGGCTTGAAGTAAGGCAATAAGCGGCAGGGTATTGATATTCCGCAACTGCCGTTTTACCGAAACGCAGATACGGTAATTATTCAAACTCGATTGTTGAAAGAATAGTCCAAACTTGCCCTGCTATCTACTTTAAGGTAGTGGCAGGGCAAGTTATACCATTTCATTAGCAAAAAGAACCCACCCCTACTTCGACTTGCTCAGTACAAGTTCGATTTTGCTCAGTACAAGTCCGATGAAATAGAAATGTGGGAATTATGCATTTAAGGAAATATATTGTGTAACACCTTTTCTTCCAATGATGCTCACCTTTGCATCGTAATAATTCTGTTACCACAATTGGATCATCATAAATAAAAAAGCCCACAACATAAAGTGGTTACTATTTTAAATATCGTGGTTTAAATCAATAAAGTTTATGAAAAGCGTATTTACCTTAATCGCATTCTCCCTGTTCGCTATTTCTGCAATAGCACAAGATTCATTTCAGCCAACCCAACGAGGCAATTTTGTTATTGGTACACGTCTAGGTTTTTCAACTGCTAAATCTACCATTGATGTTACAACGGATACCGGTAACATTAAAGGTGACGGCGGCAGTTCTATGCAATTAAATGTATCTCCCGCTCTCGGTTATTTCTTATTTAATAACTTTGTGATGGGGGTCGGTATGGATTGGCTTAGAACGAGCAGCAAAACAGGGGTAGATGTAAGTGGAGGAACAGCACCACCTCAAGAGTCAAGCAATAATAATGTCCTTTTCGGACCTTTTGTACGCTATTTTCTTCCTATTGGAAATAACCAAGCGTTTTTCATAGGTTCTACCTTAGGTTTCGGTAACTCCAAAAACCAATATACAGGCAGCGATAACGTGGTACAATCCATCAATACCAGCTTATTGACTTTGGGTCTTGGTCCGGGTTTTACGATTTATTCTAACAACGGTTTGGCATTACAATAGTTCGGTGATTTTTGAGGTTTTGCGATGTTGGATATATTAGAAAC
>CALCIK010000163.1 GCA_937907475.1 uncultured Bacteroidota bacterium
TTCGCACTTTTATGACCTTCTTTTTCAGTTTTATAAGACACTTTGACATTTTGGGACAGAAAACCGCATGTTGTCTATCGGTTAATTTGGGCAGGAGAAGATTTAGGTAGTAACCGGTCGCCCATAAAAAAAGCCTTCCATCATTAGAATTTGATGGAAGGCTAAACCCTTATAAAACTCAAACAACAAAATCGTATAAACAACTTCCTTGCCGACTAACAGAAACACAAAAACGGTTATCGTCTATGTTTGGTTGTTCTGTTCCACTCGGGGCTGTGGTGTGGCAAGAGTTTTAAGATGAGATTGGATAAATCTCGTCCGTTATGATTAAATCTAAACTCCAATTCTTTTAGATAGAGGTATGTATATTCCTCTTTTACCCCATAGAATTTCAATAATTTTTGCTTTGCATACATAAAGAAATGAAAAGCGGGGTCGTTTGTACCAGCTGAAATACTTCGCAACGGTTCTTTTCCGGTACTTGTGTTTCCGTTCATTTGTTTGCCATTAGAGACTTCGGTTGAAGTAGAGACGGTTTCTAACGGTGGGAGACTGATTAATCCGGCATTGCCTGCTTGTACATTGTCTGCTTCTTTTTTTATAAAAATTTTACCACCGTTGGTCAACAAAGAAAACATTTGAGCCTCTTCAACCGGTGCGTACACCAACCCGTCATTTTTATGCCAACCGAATACATAGTGTTTATCGGAGGAATGTAAATTCAGGCTTTTAACCTGCAATTCTTGGTAGTCTAACAAAGCCTCACGGATAATGCGAAAGTACTTGTTTACCGTATTCCTATTCACTTTTAACTTCTTTGCTGTTTCGGTAGCAGTTATTTCTAAAGCAAAACAACTGATTATCTTCTTTATGTAGTACTTGCTTAATCCGTTCATTGATAAGGTGAAAATGTTGTTAATTAATTGGCTGAATAGTCAAGGCAAATAAAAACGTGTACATAAAATTCAAATACATTTTGACAATATCATTACATTTGAACCCTGAAAAGCATGGGCAATTACTATTCAAGTTTTGTGTTTCTAAAATCATGCCAATTTTATAGTAATTGTTAGGCTCATTAAATTCTAAGTTATGCTTGCATTTCTTCAAAAAAGCAATAATTGTGCCATGTTTTTGGTGCGAAAATTCAATGACATTATCATGACTATTTAGCAAATGCGATTATCTTAACTCTAAACGCTAAAATAACTATGAAATCAACTCCAATCGGCTGTATAATTTTTTTAAAAGCAGTTGGTGTAAATTAAATTTAAGCAGATAACTTTGTAAAACAATCTGTTTACTTTAAGCTACATTTCGTTCCATGAGGATTACGCTATTACTGAACCCCAACATTGTTTGTTTGTGCATGAAAATACCGTACCAAAATTTATATTCATCAAAACAATAGCAAGAAATAAGCTAATCACGCCTAATTTAACCTACTTTTGCTAATACTGTATATTTTTCTGATGATTTAAGACCCCGAAGTTACAGAAAATTCTACTGATTTTAAAACCCTTAATAAACACCATCATTAATGCATTGCATGATGACGGCAAGTAAATAGAATAAAAGTGGCTCTTGCTTTTTAGCATGGGCTTCATTTTTAAACCCTTTTACCCAAACAATATGATAAAGGTCTATTCTCAAAATGCTCAACTGAAGAGTGGTACAAAGAACCAAAGGCTTGTGCCACAGAATCCAACTTTTACGTTTACGCTTCAAAAACGTTTTGGTTTCATTATTTGGCTGAAATGCGTATTTTTATTTCTTTTCCTGTTTATGCCATCAGGCAGCAATATTTTGAAGGGAAAAGAAATCGGTTCGGGTTTGGAAACACTCCCCCTTGCTAATCCCGATTTTCTTTCTGTTTGTGGCCCCACAACCATTACAATTGATGTATTGGCAAACGACTTGGCTGCCGAATTTCCTATTCAAAAGGTGTATCAGGTTTTCCAAACACCGGGCAATGTAGGAACGCTTAGCGTTGCTCCCGATTCTCTTTCTGTCATATTCACCATGCCGGTTGCATTTACAGGCACTGACGTGTTCAGCTACCAAATCCAAGATCAAAGCGGTTTGGTGTCGGAACCGGCAAACATAGAGATAACCGGCAGTTGCGGCTCAACGGGTTTTATTGCCGGGGTTGCCTTTATTGATAACAATGGAAACGGTATTCAGAACACCGGTGAAAACGGTTTGGCCGGGGTTGCCGTTTCTTTGTATAATGCTGAGACCGGTTCGTTTATCGTGTATCAGTTGACCGATGCAGAGGGGAATTATTACTTCGGTGATTTAGCTGATGGTTTGTATATCGTTCAAGTGCCTGAATGGGGTGGGGTAGAAGGGTTCAGTTTAAGTACCCCTTCATTTTATACGGTCAGCATTTTAGGCGGCAGCAATTTTGCGTTTGCCGATTTTGGTTATGTCCCGCAAAGCGGCACTTTGGTTGCCAATGACGATTGTGCCGAAACACCTGTCGCCACTCCGGTAACTATCAATGTTTTGAATAACGACTTGCCTCCGTCAGGTCTGATAACCATTGTATCGGCCACGGTGTTGAGTGGGGGTACATCGGCAAACGTAACGGTCAATAGCAACCAAACTATTACCTATACGCCTCCCATGGGATTTAACGGAACGGCTCTAATTTCTTATACCATCACACAATCGGGTAGTTCCGGTACTGATAATGCCATTGTAACTGTTTTTGTAGGTTCAGGCAGTAGCGGCAACAATCCGCCCGTTTTACCCGATATATACCTTTGTTCCAATCCTATTCAGCCCATAATTGTTTGCTTGAGCAGCACCGATGCCGACGGAGACCCCATCCACATCACACAGGTAAACTCTTTGTATGATTGCGGCATCACGGTTCTGAACGATACTTGTTTGCAGTACATTGCATTACCGGGTTTCTTTGGTGTTGATTACCTCAGCATAACGGTATGCGATCAACACATGGGCGGATGTAGCGGGACCACTTCCAATTCTTTATGCGCCACGGTGAACGCAATCATTACTGTACCTTGCCCGAATGCGGTAAACGACATCGTAACGACACCCATTAACACGGCCATTTCTGTGAATGTACTGGCAAATGATACAGGGGTGCCGCCACTTGCGGTTTCAGTCATCGGCCAACCTTACAATGGTAACGCTGCGGCAGTGGGTAATAATGTATTGTACACGCCCAATACAGGGTTTGTGGGCATAGATACGGTTCAGTATCAAATTACCGACCCCAATGGTAATACCGATGTGGCACTCGTGATTATTTACGTCATTCCGAATGGCGAATTACCGCCCAATGCCAACGATGACTTTTACCCTTGTCCATTTTCAGTTGCTTCAAATGGCACATTAAGCCCTGTTTTGGTGGAGTTAAATGTATTGAACAACGATACCGACCCCAATTTAAACTTAACCGGTATTGTGGCTATCGGTACTCCGCTTTATGGTACTGCAACTATTGTTTCCGGTGGGGGTAGCATCGTTTATGTTCCAAGCAGTGCTTTTTTACTTGGCAATATTACCGAGCAGTTTTATTATGTTGTATCAGATGCAGCAGGATTGACCGATACGGCATGGGTTTCTTTTACCTGTAACCTTACACCTGACAATGCTTGTGTGGTTGCCGCCAACGATGCCCTCACCATTCCGTCAGGCACTTCGGCCTTGGTCAATGTGTTGTCCAACGACACCTATTGCGCCAATTGTAGCCCCGTACCGGTCGGTTGTGTTCCGCTTCCGGTAGCACCTCAGATAACCACGATCACTATTCCTGCTCCGCCATCAAACGGTACGGTTACTATTAACAATAATGGCGATGAAGATACAGGGATCACTTATATCCCCAACCCGGGTTTTAACGGAACCGATATTTTTACTTATACGGTTTGCACAAATGATGGTAATTGCGCTACGGCAACGGTAACTATTACGGTGTTACCTCCTTCCTCGGGGCAACAAATTATTGCCAATAACGATTTTGCAACCACTCCCTCCGGCACTTCTATTGTGCTCAACATTCTGAATAACGATGTTCTTTGCTTACCCCCTTTACCTTGTCTGCCCCCACTGAGTACCGGACAATTGTTGGGGATTACCATTTTAGCCCCACCGACTAACGGTAATGTGATTGTGAACAGTTTTGGAGGAAGCAGTACTTCTGTAACCTATTCGCCCAATGCAGGTTTCTCAGGCACCGATGTCTTTCAATACATCGTTTGCAGCCTTGCCCAAAGTCTTTGTGATACGGCAACTGTTACCATAACCGTTACCGGAACCGGCAATAACAACCCACCGGTTGCCGAAGATGACTATAACCTTGTTACCATCAATACGCCCATTACCTTACAAGTTCTTCAAAACGATTTTGACCCCGATGGTGATGACATCACGATTACCGCTATTACCGATGCACCCAATAATGGGACAGCAGTCATCGTATCGGGCGGAACGGCAATTGTTTATACTCCCAATACCGGTTTTGTTGGCAACGACACCTTGCAGTATCAAATTACCGATGGAGAACTGACCGATGTGGCATGGGTTATCATTTATATTGAAGGTTCGACAACCAATGATAACCCTCCCGTAGCCGTTGACGATTATGTTTCAACGCCGTTGAATACGCCGGTCAATATTGCGGTGTTGGCAAACGACTACGATTTGGATGGCGATGTGCTAACGGTAACGGCCATCATATTGCCACCACAAAATGGTACTGCTAATATCAACCTCGATGGCACCGTTACCTATACTCCCAATACAGGATTTGCAGGAGTGGACACGTTTTCATACATCATTACGGATGGGGAACTGACCGATGTGGCATTGGTAATCATCTTTGTAGAGGGAACCCCTCCTAACCTGCCGCCCGTAGCTGTTGATGATTTTGTTCAAACACCGGTCAATACGCCTGTTACCATACCGGTTTTGGATAATGATACCGACCCCAATGGCGACCCTGTTTCTATAGTAGCCATTTCAGACCAGCCCAATAATGGTTTTGTGTTTATTAATGTTGATGGCACCATTACATACAACCCAGATCCGGGATTTATTGGTGTGGATACCTTTGCCTACCAAATTACCGATGGCGAGTTGACGGATATTGGATTAGTCATCGTTACAGTCGTAGAAGATATACAAAACCTGCCGCCTGTTGCGATAGATGATGTGGCACAAACTCCCGTTAATTTACCTGTTACCATCCCCGTATTGGGCAACGACACCGACCCCAATGGCGATGTGCTGACGGTAGTAGAAATATCCGACCCCGTTAACGGAACGGCTATCCTTAACCCCGATGGAACGGTTACATATACGCCCGATACCGACTTTATCGGAACAGATACCTTTACCTATATCATTACCGATGGCGAGTTTTTCGATACAGCTACTGTCATTATTACAGTTCTCGATACCATTAACCTGCCTCCTGTTGCAGTAGATGATGTGGCAGAAACGTTGGTCAATACAACGGTTATTATTCCTGTATTGGACAATGACACCGACCCCAATGGCGATGTGCTGACGGTAGTAGAAATATCCGACCCCGCCAACGGAACGGCTATCCTTAACCCTGATGGAACGGTTACATATACGCCCGATACCGACTTTATCGGAACTGATACTTTTACCTATATCATTACCGATGGCGAGTTTTTCGATACGGCAACTGTGGTCATCACCATCTTGCCCGATACCATTAACCTGCCCCCTGTTGCAGTAGATGATGTGGCACAAACTCCCGTTAATTTACCGGTTACCATTCCCGTATTGGGCAACGACACCGACCCAAATGGCGATGTGCTGACGGTAGTTGAAATATCCGACCCCGCCAACGGAACGGCTATCCTTAACCCTGATGGAACGGTTACATATACGCCCGATACCGACTTTATCGGAACAGATACCTTTACCTATATCATCACCGATGGTGAGTTTTTCGATACGGCTACGGTGGTCATCACCATCTTACCCGATACCATTAACCTGCCCCCTGTTGCGGTAGATGATGTGGCACAAACTCCCGTTAATTTACCGGTTACCATTCCCGTATTGGGCAACGACACCGACCCCAATGCCGATGTGCTGACGGTGGTAGAAATATCTGACCCCGCCAACGGAACGGCTATACTCAACCCCGATGGAACGGTTACTTATGTGCCCGATACCGACTTTGTTGGAACAGATACCTTTACCTATATCATCACCGATGGCGAGTTTTTCGATACGGCAACTGTGGTCATCACCATCTTGCCCGATACGATTAACCTACCCCCTGTTGCGGTAGATGATGTGGCAGAAACCCTAGTCAATTTACCGGTTACCATTCCCGTGTTGGGCAATGACACCGACCCCAATGGCGATGTGCTGACAGTTGTAGAAATATCCGACCCCGCCAACGGAACGGCTATCCTCAACCCCGATGGAACGGTTACTTATGTGCCCGATA
>CALCIK010000164.1 GCA_937907475.1 uncultured Bacteroidota bacterium
GAAACTCTGCAGTAAAAAGTTTGCCTGTAAATCAAGCCGGATAAGAAGCTGCTGCTTAACATCAGTAGATAAGTTTCGAATTAGTGGCTGCTACTATTGCAGACCTTATTTACAAGTTGCGCAAGATGGAGGATCTTCTGTCCCTAACGGATAAGTAGTTACGAGTTTCGTTACCTCTTCGCAAACAGCAAAAACGGCAATGACCATTTCGTAAGTTGGCGTACTCCATGCAAATGCGTAAGTTGGACAAGGCTTATCGTTGAGTTTAGAAATTTTTGGGCTTAGTTTTCCCCGTCTTAAAATTTCGTTTATATCGGTTTTGGATATATTGCGGCACTCCATTCTGCAAAGCGCCTGATTGGTATAGATAAACTCATTTTGCATCATTTTTGCCTTTATCTCACTAATTGGGGTAGTCGTAACAGCAGGTTTTGAAGGAGCCGGCTGTTCACTTGGCCTTGAAGTTGTTTGATTCTGAACAAAGTATTTGTAAGCCCAAAAAGAGAGTAAAAGTACTATAACGATCATCACAAACTTTCCAAATCTGTGAGAGAGGTACTTTATAAATCCGGATTCACCTGCCATGATTAATTGGTTTTTTACTTTTCTTATGGAGCAAAATGTTAGGTTGGATAAAATATTTCGCAAGATTTATGCGGAATATTTTTTTGTTTCACAAACAAGTTCTACTTTGGCGGGGTAAATATACAACAACAGAATCTGAATATCATGCTTACCAATTCATTTGCATACTATTATTACTATTATTTACCGCCTTTGGGGGAGTAGTAGTGTGTGCTATGTAATGATTGATTATATTGGACATCTTGAAAAGCCCCGACTAGCATCTTGTCGGGGCTTTTTGTTTTTATTCCGTTAAGGCTTTTCTAAATTAAGTATTGGTTATGATTATTACGCCGGCTGACAGACTTCAACATGTTGAGGAATACTATTTTTCGAGCAAACTTGCAGAAATTAAGCAGATGAACCTTCGGGGTTTAGATGTGATCAACCTTGGGATTGGGAGTCCTGATTTGCCGCCTCACCAAGAGGTGATTGACCTATTGACACATACTGCACAGCAAACAAACAGTCATGCTTACCAAAGTTATGTAGGCATTGATGAACTTAGAGAGGCGATGTCGGAATGGTATGAGCAAGTTTACCAAGTTCGGTTGTCGCCGAATGGGGAGGTGCTTCCTCTGATGGGGTCAAAAGAGGGAATTATGCACATTTCGATGGCATTTTTGAACCCGGGAGATGGGGTTTTGGTGCCAAATCCGGGTTATCCTACTTATTTATCCGTTGCTCGGTTGGTTCATGCTCGTGTGTTGCCTTATTTGTTAGATGAGCAGAATGATTGGGAACCCGATTGGGAACAATTGGAACAGATGGATTTGAGCGGGGTGAAGTTAATGTGGGTGAATTACCCCAATATGCCAACGGGAGCGAAAGCAACGGCGGCGGTTTTTGAACGATTGGTGGCATTTGCACATCGCCATCATATTTTGGTGGTGAACGATAACCCTTATAGCCTGATTTTGAACGGAACACCTCGCAGTATTTTGCAAACTCCCGGAGCGATGGAAGTAGCCTTGGAACTAAACTCGTTGAGTAAATCACATCATATTGCAGGATGGCGGGTAGGAATGTTATTGGGACGAGCAGATTACCTTCGCTGTGTGTTGCAGGTGAAAAGCAATATGGATTCGGGCATGTTTTTGGGCATTCAAAAAGCAGCGGCTTTTGCCATGCGGAATTGCAGGGAAGATTGGCATGTGGAACAGAATGGGCATTATGAAAAACGCCTTCAACTGGCTAAACAAATCGCCAAGTATTTGGGTTGTAGCCTTCCATCCGAGGGGAACGGTTTGTTTTTATGGGTAAAAGCCCCCAATAAGGTAGATGATGTGGGACAATGGGCAGATGAGTTGTTATACAATCACCGGGTTTTTATTACTCCGGGTATGATTTTTGGCAGTGCGGGTGCTCGTTATTTGCGTTTGTCCCTTTGTTGTACTGAAAACAGGCTTCGCGAAGCTTTTGTAAGGCTTGGCGGAAGATTGTAAATACTGTTTGCTTATTTCTTGAATATTGATAAACGAAGTGATATGGTTGTTGCAGTCATTGGGTTGGGTTTAATTGGAGGATCGGCGGCTTTAGATTTAAAGGCACGTGGGTTTACCAACAAAATCATAGGATTGGAGAAAGATTCTGATTATGCTCGGCTTGCTTTGAAACGAGGCATTGCTGATGTGTTGGCAAATAGTTTAGAGGAAGCAGTACTCCATGCAAATTTGGTAATTTTGGCAGTTCCGGTGAAGGAAATCATTGCTTTGTTACCGGAAGTGTTGGAGTTGTCGGGTGAGGGAAGAGTGGTTATGGATATGGGTTCTACAAAACAAGGTATTGTTTCTTGTGTGTCGGAACATCGTTTTAGAAGCAGCTATGTCGCTACTCACCCGATGGCGGGAACTGAGTTTTCGGGACCTTCGGCTGCTATTTACAACCTCTTTGATGGAAAAGTGGCGATTGTTTGCGATAAAAACAATAGTCATCCCGATGCTATTGCTATTGTGGAGAGTTTGTATAGAACTTTAAAGATGCCGGTTGTTTATATGGATGCCGAAGAGCACGATTTACATGCCGCTTATGTGTCGCATATTTCGCACATCACTTCGTTTGCTTTAGCCAATACGGTTTTGATGAAAGAAAAAAGCGTGTCGAACATCTTTCACCTTGCGAGTGGCGGGTTTGCATCAACCGTCAGATTGGCAAAAAGTTCACCCAATACATGGGTTCAGATTTTTGAGCAAAACAAGGGACATGTTTTAGAGGTTCTTGAGGTCTATATTGGGGTGTTGAATGATTGGAGAGAACATTTGCAACGCGGTGAATTTGAGGAAGTATTTCGTTTGATGGATGAAGCGAATGCGATTGGCAAGATTTTAAACAAGTAAGTTCAAGTGGTTGTCTTGATTACAATACATTTGAGGAATATTTCAAGATAATCGGCGGTTGTTATTTAATTCAACAACATTTCAACCGGATATCCTTTTGTTTTGCCCGCAGATTTCGCAGAGTAGAGGAGTAGCAAACATAATCACTTCGTAAAATTACATAGTTTCCGCACAGACAGTTAAACAAAGACGATTAACAGAGTATTTTCAAAAATCTATTAAAAAGCTTAAAATCTAAATCGAATGACATCACTAAATATTAACCCGTTACAAAATTGGGGAGTTGGAGTTGAACTTGGTAAGCCCTTGTTTATTTCGGGTCCTTGTAGTGCTGAAACGGAAGAGCAGGTGCTGGAAACCTGCATTCGTTTGGCAAAAAAGCCATTGGTACACATTCTTCGTGCCGGAATTTGGAAACCTAGAACCCGTCCTAACAGTTTTGAAGGGGTGGGCAGCATTGGGCTTCGATGGTTGAAGGAGGCAGGTAAAGAAACGGGGCTTCCGGTCTGTACGGAAGTGGCAAATGCCAAACATGTTTACGAAGCCTTGCGCATGGGGATTGATATTCTTTGGATTGGGGCGCGTACCACGGTTAATCCTTTTGCAGTTCAAGAAATCGCCGATGCGTTGGTTGGGGTGGATGTGCCGGTGATGGTTAAAAATCCGGTTAACCCCGACATAGAGTTGTGGGTAGGTGCGTTTGAACGGTTAAACTATGCCGGAATAACCAAAATTGCAGCCATTCATCGCGGGTTTTCCGCTTACGGGAAACATAAATATCGAAACAGACCTCAGTGGGAAATTCCGATTGAACTCATGCGCAGATATCCCGATTTACCCATTATTTGCGACCCAAGCCATATTTGCGGAACGCGTGAGTTTTTGGGTGAGATTGCTCAAAAAGCAATGGATTTAAACTTCATGGGGTTGATGATTGAGTCGCATATTCACCCAAGCAAGGCTTTGAGCGATGCGGAACAGCAATTAGTTCCGGAAGCATATCACCAACTAATTGAGGGGTTGGTGATGCGAAAATCAACTACTGTAGATGCTACCTTTTTACACAACTTGGAAGAAATGCGGGAGATTATTAACGAATTTGACGATAAAATCATCGAGTTAATCGGTCAACGTATGAATGTATCGAAACAAATTGGTCGTTACAAAAAGGCTACCGGCATTACCATCTTGCAAAGCGCACGATGGGACGAGATTATCCAAACCCGTTGCGAACATGGGCTGAAGGCGGGACTAAGTATTGATTTTACCGAAGCTCTCTACAATGCCATTCACAAGGAATCCATTCAGCATCAGGCAAGTGTGATGAATGAAACGTAGTTTGTCTGTAAAGCCTCTGATTTACCTTCGGTTGTTCGAATACCAATTCTGTTATCTTTTTGAATGATCTTGATGTTGAATAAAACAAGGTGTATGTCCATTTTGATTCATGGACATAAAGGCATTATTGCATCATTCATGGCGATAGCAATGCTTCCCTAACTCGTAAAACAGCGTTCGGAAAAATAGCAACCCGATAATAGGTTATAGAAATATTCAGTTAGGATTTTCACAAACACACCAAGTATTCAGGCACGGGGCTAAAGACTAAGAGGTGAATCACATAAATTGAAATATTTATGACAAGTTTAGTGATAGTTGTTACCGAAAAACGGTAGGTTTGTACAATATTGGGGATTGGTTTCAAAGTGTCGTTGATTGGATGAAAATTTGCCTGATTAGGGTTTTGTGTGCTTTACCTTTTTTAGTACGCTCAATTTTATATACAAACTACATACAGCCATAAAATACTCAAAATCAAATGGCATTCATTAAAGTGCAAACGGCGTTAATTTAATAACGTTCATGTGAGTTTTCCTTTAATTTTCCCATCTCAAACCCTGTTGTATATGTCTTGTATATACAAATTAAGGGAGCAGTTTCAATATCTTTAACACGCTCAATTGCTCCAAACTATTGTCAAACCTTTACATCAATAATAACTTATGAAAGCAAGGCTACTTACGCTCTTTTTGCTCCATTTTATTTTTTCTGTTACACTGCAGGCACAATCGGGCAAGGTAACTATCGAAAAAACGAACAATGGAATGACTTTGACAGTTGACGGACAGTCATTTATGGTAAACGGTATGAACTGGGATTATTTCCCGATAGGAACCAACTATTCATATAGTTTATGGAATGAATCACCCGAAATGATTAAGGAAGTATTGGACTATGAAATGTCCATGTTAAAGCACATCGGGGTGAATACCATTCGTGTATATACAGGCATTCCCAAAAACTGGATTGAGTACATTTATGATAACTACGGTATTTATACCATGCTCAATCATTCATACGGACGTTATGGACTCACCATCAACGGAAGTTGGGAGGCGAATACAGATTATTCCAATGCCGATGTAAAAGAGTTGTTGCTGAATGACGTAAAACAAATTGCCAACGAATATAAGGATACAAGAGGGCTGCTCCTATACCTGCTTGGAAACGAAAATAACTACGGACTGTTTTGGGAAGGTGCTGAAACGGAAGACATACCATTAGAAGACAGAAAATCTTCCATTAGAGCTAGGTTCTTGTATAAGTTATTTAACGAGGGCGCATTGGCAATGAAATCAATTGACAAACAGCACCCTGTGGCACTCTGTAACGGCGATTTGCTGTTTTTGAACCTCATTGCCGAAGAATGTAAGGATGTAGATATTTTTGGCGTAAACATGTATAGAGGTGTTTCGTTTGTAGATGCTTTTGAGCGGGTTAAAAAAGAATATGGTAAGCCGGTTTTGTTGACTGAATTTGGATCGGATGCTTTTAATGCAAAATCAAATCAGGAAGACCAACAATGTCAGGCTTATCAGTTACATGGTAACTGGAAAGAAATTTACGAAAATGCAGCAGGAGTAGGAAAAGCAGGTAATTCCATCGGAGGTTTTACCTTTCAGTTTAGCGATGGCTGGTGGAAGTATGGGCAAACCTCTAACTTAGATGTTCACGATACCCATGCGTCTTGGTCAAACGGAGGGTATCAGTGCGATTATTCAGAGGGCGACAATAATATGAATGAGGAATGGTTTGGAGTTTGCGCCAAAGGGCCTACCAATTTTAAAGGACTTTATGAGCTATTCCCAAGAGCTGCCTATTATGTTTTAAAAGAAGCCCATAAACTTAACCCGCTTGTAAAAGGAACTACAATAAGCGAAGTCCAAAAACACTTTGATAATATTTCACTGACCGATGCTGCTTTACGGGCAAACGGCGATAAAGCAGCTCTAAAAAGTGAAAAGACCAAGTTAATCAGGTTAAGCCGTTTTACTGCCGAATTATCTACCTTTAATACCGGAGGCAGTTTAATTACGACTCCAAAAGATCCCGATCCGGCAAATCCGGTTTTTCCTAATCAATTGGGGTTTGACCATCAGGAATCAGTTTTTGTTGGCGTTGAAGCCAACCCTGCCCCAAATATCAGAGCAAATGTTGAGGTGAATGTGTTGGGGAATGTTGCTCAAAATCCGATTAACGAAATATTTTACGAAAATCGGGGTCGCCCAATTTTATTGAACAGTAATAATGGCAACGTAACAGTAGAATCCATCAATAGGGTGCAACTCTATAAAGCAAGTTATAATTGGGATCATAAATGGTTTAACCTAAACGGCTTTTACCGTACAGGTCATTATCATTGGGGGTATGAAGGCGATTTTTTTGGCTTATATCCAGAAGCAAACTACGGCCCTCAAATGGATGTTTACAACGGCATTGCCCCCTTTGGATTTGAATTTGAAGGCAAAAAAAACTTAGCCGGTTTAAAAGTAGCTTTTGGCCCTCAACTTTGGTGGGGCGCAAACCCTGCTGTTTTAGCAAAATACAGCAGAAATTTGGGTAAGTTTAAATTTACGGGAATTTACCACGAAGACATTGCAAGTTTGGGCGGTACCCAAAGTTCTTTTGCCGTTCCACAACCTTTAACCCGAAGAATTACCTTGCATGTCAACCGTAGTTTTGGAAGGTTGGGCATTGATTTGGGAGGTATTTGGGGCGGGCAACCGCTCAATGGCAGAGATTTCCAATTGGCAAGAGAAAAAGAAGACGGTACTTTTGATGTTTACCAAGACCAATTGGGCACACAAGATAACTGGGGCGGAAAGATTAAATTTACCTATAAGGGTAAACATATAAATTGGTATGCTCAATCTGCAATCATGGGTTTGGTTGCCAATGGCGGCGCAGACTATACCAAAACTTTTACAGGCTGGAGATTAAAAGACAGTGGCAGCGGCAACCAATACAACGCCCTTACCGGTTTCACCTATTCAGTTGGCAAATTGCAAATTGCGCCCAACTTTTTATGGCAAAAACCGATTGAAGGTCCAATACCTATTGATGTGCTTGCTCCGGGCAGACCCCGTAATATACTCGACGATCCCTTTGTTGTTCGAAGCAATAGAGAAACAATCGCCGGAGAAATCCTGCTTAC
The DNA here is from genome assembly GCA_937907475.1 of uncultured Bacteroidota bacterium. Lineage (GTDB taxonomy): Bacteria > Bacteroidota > Bacteroidia > Chitinophagales > UBA2359 > UBA2359. The sequence goes on from CALCIK010000164.1 coordinate 7,456, forward strand.
TTATGACCCTACACCGGGTTCGTGGATGTATGAGTGGGACAATGACAAATCTGAAGATGCAAAATTTGCCCTTAGTGCCGGTTTAGTCTATCGTCATCATCCCACCATTCAAGATGCCGCTATTGGTATATTGTCTAACGGGAGAACGTTATTTGCATTTCCCGGTTCAGCCCCCGCCCAAGATTTATGGGAGATACATACAAGGTTAGTCTCCAAAATAAGCGGCAATTTCGGCATTATTGCCAATTTGTATGGAGGAACTGCCCAAGCAAACGGAAGCGACCCGCGTTTGATAGAACGCTATGGCATGGAACTGCGCATGATTTATAAAACCATAAAACTCAATTCATTTGTTAGAGTGAATGATTGGGGTCCTTATGATTATCACCGGGATTTCAACCTCACTTTCCCCTTACAGTTTATGGTGGATGTGTCAAACACTATCGGAAAACCGGATTGGTTTGACATGCCAGCTACTCGTATAGGATTTCGTACCAACTGGCGTTCGCTTGACAAATACTCACCGCGTTATATGCCAACCACCAAAGTTGATCCTAACGGCAATTTTGTACCCGACCCCGATGCTATTGGTTTTGACAACGGCACCGAATGGGAAATCAGAACTTATGTACAATTCAGTATTGGAAATTAAAAATGACAAAAAATGAAAAATAAATTCTTGTTCAGTTATAGCCAATTTGTTTTTTGCGGATTACTGTTGCTAATGTTTTCGGGCTGTGAACGGGCTTTGGACGATTTAGAATCGCCCAATTTTTCTAACAATCCCGATGTGTTTATTGACGGATTTAGTTCGGGATTGAACTACGCAGCTTTTGGAGGCTCTGTGCCCACAGCTTTTGATGTGGACGAAGAAATTACCTACAACAATTCAGAGGCTTCCATGAAGTTTGAGGTACCCGATTTCAATAATCCCAATGGTGCTTATGCCGGAGGTGCATATTTTACCAGTGAACCAAGAGATTTATCCGGCTACGATGCCTTGACTTTTTGGATAAAAGCGTCACAACCTGCCACAATTGCTGTGGTAGGTTTCGGAAACGATTTAGGAGCATTAAAATATCAGGCTTCTGTCAATGATTTACAGGTAAATACCAATTGGAGAAAGTACATCATTCCTTTACCCGACCCCTCCAAACTTACGGCAGAGCGGGGTATGTTCTTTTACTCGGAAGGACCCGAAGACGGAAAAGGTTACACATTTTGGATAGATGAGGTGAAGTTTGAAAAACTGGGAACGTTAGCCCACCAAAGTGCCACCATTTTTAATGGAGACGAGGTAACAGTATCGTCCGAAAATGGTGAAACCATACAGATAACCGGGTTGACCTCTGCTCATAACCTGCCCTCCGGAATTGACCAAAGTGTAAACTTATCCTTCAATTATTTCAGTTTTATATCTTCAAATCCGGCAGTAGCATCCGTCAGTCAGGAAGGTTTGGTGACAGTACTTAGTGAAGGAACTGCACAAATTACTGCAAAACTTGGCAACATAGACGCAGCAGGTTCGCTCACCATCAACTCCGTTGGCGAGGGGATTAAACCGGCTTCTCCACCTCCTTCACCTACTCGTAGTGCCGATAAGGTTATTTCCATGTTCAGCAATGTGTATGAGAATGTGCCGATTGATACTTGGAACACCCGTTGGCAGTATTCCACCGCCGAAGAGTCTTTTGTTGAGATTGACGGAGATGATGCCATCCGTTATCGAAGTCTCAATTTTGTTGGAATTGAGTTTTCGTCTCAACCCATCAACGCAGCAGGGATGACCCATTTCCACTTAGATATATGGACATCCGATCCAACCAATGCGCCTAACAACTTTAAAGTAATGTTGGTGGACTTTGGTGCAAATGGCGAGTTTGGCGGAGATGATGATTCTTCACACGAGGTAACTTTTACCGCCCCAACGCTAACCACTCAAAACTGGATAAGTCTGGATATTCCGATGACTAATTTCAGCGGATTGGTCAATAGGTCAAACTTAGCCCAATTGGTACTCTCGGGTACTTTACCTAATCTATATGTGGACAATGTATATTTTTACAACAGCGACACACCGCCCTTACTTCCCACTACTGCCGCTCCAACTCCGACGCATAGTGCGGCAAGTGTACTTTCAGTTTTCAGCGATGCTTATACCAATATTGCGGGTACGAATCTTAATCCTTTCTGGGGGCAAGCTACGGTAGTTACCCAAGAAGCCATTCAAGGCAATAACACCCTGAAATACACCGGACTGAACTATCAGGGTATTCAATTGGGCACCAGTCAAAATGTTTCTTCTTTTGCTTATTTGCATATAGATTTTTGGACAGCAAATTCCTCTTTGCTGAATGTATTTTTAATCAGTACAGGGCCGGTAGAAACATCTTATTCATTACCGGTTCCAACTACGGGCTGGTCAAGCATTGACATCCCCTTATCCTCTTTTGCTCCGGTTGATTTAACCGATGTCATTCAGTTTAAATTTGAAGGGAACGGTACAATTTATTTAGATAACCTTTATTTCCGCAATTAAAATCTATTACAACATGAAGACAATCAAGTTGTTGGTGTTCATACAATTGGCATTTTCTTTTTTAATTGGTACTTTTGTTTTCTCCGGTTGCAAAGGGGATGATTTTCAAAAATTAGAAGAACGCAATTGGTCGTTGGTTTGGAGCGATGAGTTTAATGGCGAAGAAGGAACATCACCCGATTCGACAAAGTGGACGTATGATATAGGCACAGGTCAAAATGGCTGGGGAAATCAAGAATTACAATTCTATACCAACCGAAGCCAAAATGTGTCAATGGACGGAGAAGGCAATTTGGCGATTACCGCTATAAAAGAGTTGTATGCAGGTTCAAGTTTCACTTCGGCCAGATTAAAAACAAAAGGCTTGTTTGAGCAAGCCTACGGACGTTTTGAAGCAAGGTTAAAAACTCCTTATGGTCCCGGTATATGGCCGGCATTTTGGCTCTTGGGCGCAAACGTAGAAACAGTCAACTGGCCTCAATGTGGTGAAATTGATATTATGGAACTTCGAGGGCAGCACCCGCAAGTTATAAATGGCACGATACACGGACCCGGTTATTCTGGAGGAAATCCCATTACAGGTTCCTATGGTCTGGAAAATGATCGGTACGATACGAATTTCCACATATTCGCTGTTGAATGGTTCCCAGACAGAATAGACTTTTTTGTAGATGACTACCTTTACCAACGAATAGAACAAAATGATGTTCCTGGAGAATGGGTGTATGATCATCCGTTTTTCATGATTCTCAATGTAGCAGTAGGAGGCAATTATGTAGGCTTCCCAACCGAACAAACCCCCTTTCCTCAAAAAATGATTGTTGACTACATTAGGGTTTACAATGAGGCGAATTAAAAAATGGAATATAGTTCCATAGATTATAGATAAGATTGAAGGTTTGATTCATCAACAAACTAAAAGAATAAAGCGCAAAATAGTGTCAATTAACAGAATAGAAATTGAACAGGAAGCTTGGTATAAAATAGCCAATCACGACTTGCTACGCCCTTTTTTAATGAGTGTGGTGAGCAATTCAAATCATTGGATGTTTATTTCAAGCAACGGAGGTCTTACTGCCGGACGTAAAAATCCACAGCACGCCCTCTTCCCATATTATACCGACGATAAACTGTCTGAACTGGCCGAAATTACCGGCAGTAAAACAATTTTACGGATAGCTTATGAGGGAACTGTTCATATTTGGGAGCCTTTTTCAGACAGAAGTGATGACAGTTCTGACATTGGCAGAAACCTGTATAAAAATTGCTACGGAAATAAAATTTTGTTTGAAGAGATAAACCATCACTTAGGTTTAATTTTTCGATACCAATGGAATTCAAGTCATGAATTTGGATTTGTTAAGAAAGCCGAATTAGTCAACACATCGGAAAAAGACTACCAAATAACTGTGTTAGACGGCATCCAAAACATCATGCCCCATGGTATCAACAGTCAATTGCAAATCACCGCAAGCAATTTGGCAGATGCTTACAAAAGAAGCGAACTGGTAAAAACCACTGGACTTGGCATCTATTCCCTAAGCGCTATAATTGTTGATAAAGCCGAACCAAGCGAAGCTTTAAAAGCAAATATTGCATGGTCGTTAGGTTTAGAAAATCCGGAATACCTGCTTTCGTCGTTGCAATTAAATAGCTACAGAAAAAAACAACCTATCACCGAAGAATATGACATAAAGGGCGAAAAAGGAGCATACTTTGTTCATGCAGCTTTACAATTAGCCGGCAACGAATCTAAAAAATGGAAAATCGTTGCCAATGTAAACCAAAATCATGCTCAAATAATAGCCCTGAACCGGTTAATTCAAGGAAAGGAAGATTTAAATAATCTATTAGAAGCAGATATTGCTGAAGGAACACAGCAATTGATACAGCTTGTTGCAGGAGCAGATGGTTTGCAATTGACCGCTGACCCTTTAAAAGATACAAGACACTATTCCAATGTGTTGTTTAACATCATGCGCGGCGGCATATTTGATAGTAATTACGAAATCACCAAATCAGATTTTGTTGCTTATTTGTATCATGCCAACAAAGAAGTTGTACAAAGGAATGAAAATTTTATTAACTCTCTCAAAAACGAATTTGACAAACCGGAACTGTTCATTCTTTTATCAGGTCAGCATGACCCTGATTTAATCAGGTTGAGTAAAGAGTATTTACCGTTAAAATTTAGTCGCAGACATGGAGACCCAAGCCGCCCGTGGAATTATTTTTCCATTAATATGCACAATGAATTAGACGGCTCAAAAATATTGGACTACGAAGGAAACTGGCGGGATATTTTTCAAAATTGGGAAGCCCTGTCTCATTCCTACCCTGAATTTGTTGAAGGAATGATTTTTAAATTTTTAAATGCTACTACTTTTGACGGATACAATCCCTACCGGGTAACCAAAGACGGTTTTGACTGGGAAACAATTGAACACGATAATCCCTGGTCATACATTGGATATTGGGGAGACCATCAAATTATTTACCTGCTTAAATTTTTGGAGATTTTTTATAAGCACGAGCCGGACGCATTGTATCAACTATTTGATAGTGAGCACTTTGTTTATGCAAATGTGCCATACAAAATCAAATCCTATCAGGAAATCGTCCAAAATCCCAAAGACACAATTCTTTTTGATGAAAAAGCCGATTTATTAATTCGCAAAAAAATTACCGAATTAGGGGCAGATGCAGCTTTGTTAAGCAGCAGTAAAAATGAAATCCATCGGGTTAATTTTTCCGAAAAAATTTTGGCTACTGTTCTGTCAAAAATCTCCAATTTTATTCCAGAAGCCGGTATTTGGATGAATACACAACGCCCCGAATGGAATGATGCCAATAACGCTTTGGTGGGCAATGGCGTTTCAATGGTTACATTGTACTATCTAAGAAGGTTTTTGAAGTTTTTTGAAATCCTTATTCAACAAACGAAGATTGAGCAGGTAACAGTTTCGGAAGAGCTTCATTCTTTTTTTATTGGCATATCAAGTGTTCTTTCCAAATATCAACATTTGCTTACTGACAAGGTAAATGACCGTAACAGAAAAACGATAACAGATGCACTTGGCCAATCAGGCAGCAATTACCGAGAAAGCATTTACCAATTGGGGTTTAGCGGCCAAAAAACATCACTGAAACTAATTGCCATATCGGATTTTTTACAAACCGCCCTTCACTTTATAGAACATTCGATTGCCGCAAATAAACGTCCTGATGATCTTTATCATGCTTACAATTTGATCACTATTCACGATGATGAATTTTCAATTTCCCATTTGAGTGAAATGCTAGAAGGGCAAGTAGCGGTCATCAGTTCGGATTATTTACCCTCAGACGACATTTTAAAATTGTTGAACGCACTTCGAAACAGCTCATTGTACAGAAAAGATCAAAACAGTTACCTTTTATATCCAAATAAAGAACTACCCGGTTTTTTAAATAAAAACAACATACCGGAGACATTCATACAAAAATCATTATTGCTACAAAAGTTGATTGATGACAACAACTTTCAGATTATCAATAAAGATGTTGCAGGTGGATATCATTTTAACGGCAATTTTACCAATGCCGGCGATGTAAAAAGGGCATTGGAAAACCTTAAATCTAACGTTGACTATCAAGAATTGATTGAACAAGAAACAGCTCTTGTTTTAAACGTTTTCGAAGCAGTTTTTAACCACAAAGAATTTACCGGACGCTCGGGCACTTTTTTCGGTTACGAAGGTTTGGGTTCTATTTATTGGCACATGGTTTCCAAACTTCATTTAGCTGTGCAGGAAGCATGTTTAAAAGCCTCCGATCAACAAGAAAACAAAACTACCCTAAATGCTTTAACATCCCATTACTTTGAAATTGGCGAAGGCATAGGCATCCATAAACCGGCAGAACTATACGGGGCTTTTCCTACCGATCCCTATTCGCACACCCCTCTGCATAGAGGAGCGCAACAACCCGGTATGACAGGGCAGGTAAAAGAAGACATCCTGGTAAAGTTTGGATCGCTGGGAGTAATTGTCAATCAAGGTAAATTGTTTTTCAATCCCAGTCTGCTTAAAAAAAATGACTTCTTATCCGAACCGCAATCCTTCAACTTTATTCCAAGCAACTCCGAACAGGAACAAATAAAATTAGAACCCAATTCGCTTAGTTTTACCTACTGCCAAACGCCGGTAGTATATAAAATAGATAACGAAAACAAAATAGAAATAAGATTTAAAAACGGCACAGTAAAGGAATACCATACACTTAGTTTGGATAATGAAACAAGTAGGCTGGTATTTCAACGAACCGGTGAGATAACCCAAATTCTTGTTTCTATTCAAAAAACACAATTGCTGTAAGTTTTAAAAAACAGTTTTAAACCTTTCTAATTCGCGCTATATAGTACAACATGTATAGATTTTTGATTTTTCCCCTTTTGTTGTTAGTATGTTTAAGTTTGATCTACTGCTCTCAAAGCAAGGAATCAAAAACGAACACTATAAACATAACCGCAGCAGATATTCTGGGCAATCCCGAGTATTTGGCAATTTGTTATGGCGGGTATCGTCAAAAATCAAGAGATATACAACCTACTGTTGCAGAGTTAAAAGAAGATATGCAGATATTGGCTGCAATGGGTATAAAATTGGTCAGAACCTATAATGTTTACTTAGAAGAAGCTGCTAATTTACTTCAAGCCATCACCGAATTAAAGAAAGAACAACCCGGGTTTGAGATGTATGTGATGTTGGGCGCATGGATAGATTGTAAAGATGCACGTACAGATAACCCTGTTCATCATGAAGAAAGCGAGCAAAATGCAGGTGAAATTAATAGAGCAGTGGCACTAACAAAACAATATCCCGATATAGTTAAAATAATTGCAGTTGGCAATGAAACAATGGTAAAATGGGCAACTTCTTACTATGTGCTGCCCAATGTGATCCTTAAATGGGTCAGCTATTTACAAGACTTGAAAGCAAAGGGAGAACTGCCAACATCTTTGTGGATTACCAGTTCCGATAATTTCGCCTCTTGGGGAGGTGGGGATGCTGAGTACAAGGTAGAAGATTTAAACCGGCTGATAGAAGCGGTTGATTTTATTTCTATGCACACCTATCCAATGCACGACACTCATTACAATCCCGATTTTTGGGGTGTTCGGGAAACAGAAACAGATTTACCCGAACTTGAAAAAACAGAGGCGGCAATGCTCAGAGCAAGAAACTACGCCATATCTCAGTATGAAAGTGTATTAAAATACATGAAAAGTTTAGGGGTGGATAAACCTGTTCATATAGGCGAAACCGGATGGGCAACCCAATCCAATGAACGCTATGGCAATAACGGCTCAAAAGCTACCGATGAGTATAAATCGGGTATATTTTACAACCTGATGCGAGATTGGACTAATGAAGCGGGAATAACCCTTTTTTATTTCGAGGCTTTTGACGAACAATGGAAGGATGCTGCCAATCCTTTAGGTTCAGAAAACCATTTCGGACTAATCAATTTGCAATCGCAGGCAAAATACGCCTTATGGAATATGGCAGATAGTGGTGCATTTAAGGGATTAACGCGAGACGGCAAACCTATTACTAAAACATATAGCGGGAATAAAGAGGCATTGTTAAAAGAGGTGAGTACGCCACCCACTGAATTAGAAATTAAAGCGCTAAAAAAAACACAATAATCAGTTGCTATGGAAAAATATCTATACGCCTCGATTTTGTTAATCTTCATAATCATGGCAAGCTTTAGTAACCCGTCATTAAGGGAGGTAGAAATATATGAAACATCTGAAAGCGGCAACCGACTCTCTAAAGTGTCCGATTTTCCAACCGTTGAAGAAATTACCCAAATCAACATTTTACCTAACGAAAAATATCAAACAATTACCGGATTTGGCGGCTCTTTTACCCAAGCCTCTGCCTACCTGCTCCAACAATTGAGCAAAGAAAACCAAAATAAAATTATTGAAGCATATTTTGGTGAATCCGGAGCAAAATATTCACTCACCCGAACACACATTAATTCCTGCGATTTTTCATTGGGCAATTATGCTTATGCATCTGTTAAAGGGGATAAGCTGTTGGAACATTTTACTATAAACGAAGATCTGAAATATCTCATTCCCATGATTAAAGCGGCAAAGGCTGTTTCAAAAGAAGGGTTTAAAATAATTTCTACCCCATGGACTGCGCCACCTTGGATGAAAGACAACAACGGTTGGAAGGGCGGCAAACTTCTTCCGGAATACTATGAAACATGGGCATTGTATTTTTCAAAATATTTAAGCGCTTACCAAACAGAAGGTATAGATGTTTGGGGAATCACTGTAGAGAACGAACCATTGGGTAATGACAGCAACTGGGAAAGTATGCACTTTACCCCACAAGAAATGAACGATTTTGTTAAAAACCATTTGGGTCCAAAATTGCACAAAGATGGACAAAAAGCAAAAATTCTGGGTTACGACCAAAACAGAGACCATGAATTAAAGGAATGGGTAAATACCATGTTTGATGATAATCAGGCAAGTAAATATTACGATGGAACAGCGATACATTGGTATGCCAGTACTTATGATTATTTCCCTGATGCGCTGCAATATGCCCATCACAAAGCTCCAGACAAACATTTGATTCAAACCGAAGCATGTATTGATGCACAAGTTCCGAGATGGGAAAACGATGCATGGTATTGGTCAAAGGAGGCAACCGATTGGGGCTGGGATTGGGCACCACCTGAAAAGAAATACCTGCACCCAAAGTATGTACCTGTTTTTCGATATGCACAGGATATTATTGGTTGCCTGAATAACTGGGTAGATGGTTGGATAGACTGGAATATGGTACTCGACAAACAAGGAGGACCCAACTGGGCAAAAAACTGGTGTATAGCTCCGGTTATTGTTGACCCCGAAAATGACGAAGTATATTTCACCCCATTATACTACATCATGGCTCATTTTAGCCGGTTTATAAGACCCGGTGCCATTAGAATTGGGTTTGATCATTCAGATAAAGACATCTTGGTTACGGCAGTCCAAAATCCCGATGGAGTCATTGCCGTTGTTCTGTTTAATCAAACCAACAAGGCTAAAGGCATCCAACTTAACTTAAAGGGGAAAGCTACTCAAATGGTTGTAAGTGCTAAAGCTATTCAAACCATTCTGATATCAGATAATAATTAGAACTCCATAAAGCAAACATTTTAAACATTACATCATGTCGCATTTTACAACAGCTCCAAAAGACAGGGTACCTATCATTCAAAAAGCAGCCTATGGTGCCGGATCTTTAATCAACAATTTACTGCCGGGTGCTTTAGGTGTATTCTCCTTCTTTTTATTGACGGCGTTTGGCATGGATCCATTTCTTGCCGGGTTGCTTGGCGGTTTGCCAAGAATATATGATGCCATAACCGACCCTATAATGGGGTATATATCCGATAATACAAAATCTAAATGGGGACGCAGAAAGCCTTATATTTTTGTGGGTGCTATTACGAGTGGACTGTTTTTTATGGCATTGTGGCAACTACATCCCGAAAATTCACAGACATACAACTTCTGGTACTTCCTTATTTTCTCCTTAATATACTTAACCGGCAATACTATATATTCTACTCCGCTTATAGGATTAGGTTACGAAATGACCTCTGATTATAGCGAACGCACCAGATTAATGGGATTTGCACAAACTATCGGGCAAGTTGCATGGATGATAGTGCCTTGGTTTTGGGTTCTGATTGCCAATCCCAATTTGTTTGAAACTCAGGCAGAGGGTGTTCGCACACTTGCTATCATAGTGGGGGCGGCATGTATTGTAATTGGTATAATGCCTGCTATTTTTTGCAAAGAAGTTGACCAAACCAACCTCACTAATAGAGATGAAATTACCTTTAAAACGCTGTATCAAAATTTAAAAGGGCTTTTGAGAAATATGGTGTTGATTTCTAAAAATAAGTCATTTGTAAGGTTGTGCGGTGCTACATTTTTAGTTTTCAATGGTTTTCAGATGGTTGCCTCTTTTAGCTATTTTATCATTGTTTTTTACATGTTTCGAGGCGATTATGGTGCTGCAGGTACCTGGCCGGCTTGGTTTTCTACTATTAGTGCTTTAACTACTGCTCTTTTAATTATTCCCGTAATCACTTGGATGGCAAATAAATGGGGAAAAAGAAATGCATTTATTATCTCCACAGTTATATCTATGGTAGGATACTCATTAAAATGGTGGGGATTTAATCCGGATAATCATTGGCTTATTTTCATGCCTATTCCATTCATGGTTTTTGGAATTGGAGGGCTTTTTACCCTTATGATGAGTATGACAGCAGATGTATGCGACTTAGATGAATTGAATAATGGTATGCCCCGAAAAGAAGGCACCTTTGGCGCAATTTATTGGTGGATGGTTAAACTAGGGCAAGGGCTTGCCTTGGTACTTGGAGGATTGGTTTTGAAATTGGTTGGCTTTGACCAAAATAGCACTGTTCAGGCGGCCGAAACCTTAACCCTGTTAAGACTTGCCGACATTCTAATTCCAGCTCTTACAGCCGGAATGTCAATTTTGGTGATGTGGAATTACGATTTAACGGAGGAAAAAGCGAGGGAAATTAAAACCGAGTTGGTGAAAAGACGTGGCGAATTGTAATCATCCCCTCTTTAACCTATTAACGCATTTACTAAATCTTTTAAACCTTTTTGCAAAATGTCATTTAGGGAAGAAAAATTCTTAAAGTTCAAGGAATTGGGCTATCCGGTTGGAGAAAGCTATTTAGCTGAAATGTCTGATGGAGACATTGAAAATTTATTTTTGGAAGTGTTGTACAATGGCGTTCATGGCTTTTGCTTCAGTTTGTACGAAGACGGTCAAAAACCCGGCGATATAATTTCGGAAGAGCAAATTAACCGTAGAATGCAGATTCTAAAACGATACACCTCTTGGGTTAGGTCATTTTCCTGTATCGAAGGCAACGAATTTATACCCAAATTAGCCAAAGAAGCAGGACTGAAAACCTTAGTAGGTGCTTGGTTGGGTAACGACAAAGAAAAAAATCGCCAAGAAATTGATGGTTTAGTTAAACTTGCTAAGGAAGGATATGTTGATATTGCAGCAGTAGGTAATGAAGTACTGTACCGGAATGATTTAACTGAAAATGAATTGCTGGATTATATTGAACTGGTTAAAAAAGAAATTCCGGAAGTGCCTGTAGGCTATGTAGATGCCTATTACGAATTTGTGAAAAGACCTAAAATAACAGAAATCTGCGATATTCTTCTTTGCAATTGCTACCCTTATTGGGAAGGTACTGCTTTCAAAGATTCGTTGCAGCACATGAAACAAATGTATCAACAGGTACAAAATGTAGCGAACGGGAAAAAAGTAGTGATAACAGAAACAGGCTGGCCAAGCAAAGGGAAAGATTTAGGAGATGCTATTCCATCCCATTTGAATGCTATGAAATATTTCATAAATACTCAACTTTGGGCAAATGATAAAAATATTGAGGTATTCTACTTCTCTTCTTTTGATGAGTCGTGGAAGATAAGTGTTGAAGGTGAAGTAGGTGCATATTGGGGTATATGGGATAGCAATGGGATGCTAAAATATTAGTCATAAATATGTATAATAAACTAAAAATAGTGCCTGACAGGGCAATTTGTTATTCGGGTTTTAGAGAAGGGCAATGCCCCGGAGGACTTTATCCAAGTTATGCCGAAGTAAAAGAGGATTTGCTGCTGTTGCATAAACATTGGAAATACCTGAGGTTATTTGATTGCGACAAACATGCTCAAACTGTACTCGATGTGATTGTTAAAGAAAAGCTAGATTTCAAAATAATGCTTGGCGCATACATTGAAGCCGAAATGAACAATTTTAATTGCCCTTGGAACGGGGGCGTTTACTCCGAAGAAGAACTTGAAGAAAACATCAACAGCAACAAGAAAAAAATTATCCAATTAGCTGAAATGGGTAATCAATACCGCGAAATCATTTTTGCATTGTCTGTTGGAAATGAAGCTTGTGTGGAGTGGACAGATCATTTTGTACCTATCAATAAGGTTGTGGAGTATGTAAAAATAGTAAAAGCAAAGGCCATGCAGCCAGTTACCTTTTGCGAAAACTATGTGCCTTGGCTGTTAAAACTGGAAAAACTGGCAGAAGAAGTTGATTTTATCTCTATCCATACTTATCCTGTTTGGGAGTATAAGCATATTCATGAGTCGTTGGATTATACAAAAGAGAATTACTATTCCGTAGCCAAAAAGTACCCTCATAAAGAGGTGGTTATTACAGAAGCAGGTTGGGCAACCAATTCCAACGGCAGAGGCATTAACCCTGAACATGTAAATGAAGTGTATCAAAAAATTTATTTTGAAAAACTAATGGAATGGGCAGAAAAAGAAAACATCACCACTTTCTTTTTTGAGGCATTTGATGAAAGTTGGAAAGGATCTCACGAACCCTTAGAACCCGAAAAGCATTGGGGATTATTTAAAATTGACCGAACACCTAAGTTAGTCTTACAAGACTTGCTTAAAAGAAAATCGACAACACAATAATATTGGTGTTAACTATAATTTACTAAACAAACTTTTTTTATCATGAAAAAATTTACATTTTTTTTGTTTGCTTTTGTAGCATCAGCAATGAGTTTTGCGCAAAATGCTCCTATCAATTTTGAATCAGGCGGAAATGGTGCCGATTGGACATGGACTGTTTTTGAAAATGCTACCAATCCTCCTGTTGAAGTAATCCCAAATCCGGACCCATCCGGAATAAACACCTCTGCTACGGTAGCTCAATTTACCGCCCTTCAAACAGGAAACCCTTGGGCAGGTTGCGAGTCACTTCATGGTAGTACTGACCTTGGACCTTTTGTTCTTGATGCAACCAATTCTATCATCAAAATAATGGTTTGGAAATCTGTTATCAGTGATGTAGGAATTAAGCTTGTTGCAGCAACAGGTTGGGCACAACCCGAAATTAAAGTTGCCAATACCTTAGTTAATCAATGGGAAGAGTTGACCTTTAATTTTTCAGCTTATTTGAACCCTCCAGCAAGCGAAGGGCAATTAGACCAAATCGTTGTATTCCCTGACTTTAATTTAGGCGGCAGAACTGCTGACAACATCATATATTTCGACAACATTACCTTCTCTGCAGGAGGAGGCGGTGCAACTGAGCCTACTGTTGCTGCACCAACACCTACACATCCCGCAGCAAATGTCATCTCCTTGTTCAGCAATGCTTATACTAATGTTCCGGTAGATACCTGGCGCACAGATTGGTCGGCTGCTACACTCGAAGACGTGTTGATTGCAGGAAATGATACCAAAAAGTATTCTCTTTTAGATTTTGTAGGCATAGAAACTGTTTCCAATCAAATAGATGCTTCAGGAATGACGCATTTCCATCTCGATGTATGGTCTGCCGATTTTACTTTCTTCGGAGTAAAATTAGTAGATTTTGGTGCAGATGGTGCATTTGGCGGAGGTGACGATACAGAACATCAGATTAACTTTAACACGCCCGCTCAAGCACAGTGGGTAAGTTTGGATATTCCTTTGGGAAGTTTTACGGGTCTTACTTCGCAGTCAAACATTGCACAACTTATTCTGGTAGGGCAACCTACAGGAGCAAATACTGTGTATGTTGACAATGTTATTTTTTACAACAATGGAGGCGGTGCAACCGAGCCTACTGTTGCCGCACCCACACCTACATATCCCGCATCAAATGTCATCTCCTTGTTCAGCAATGCATATACCAATGTTCCGGTAGATACCTGGCGCACAGATTGGTCGGCTGCTACACTCGAAGACGTATTGATTGCAGGAAATGATACCAAAAAGTATTCTCTTTTAGATTTTGTAGGGATAGAAACAGTTGCCAATCAAATAGATGCTTCGGGCATGTCGCATTTCCATCTCGATGTATGGTCTGCCGATTTTACTTTTTTCGGGGTAAAATTAGTTGACTTTGGTGCTGATGGTGCATTTGGTGGAGGTGATGATACGGAGCATCAAGTAAACTTTACTGCACCCGCTCAAGCACAATGGGTAAGTTTGGATATTCCATTGAGTAGCTTTACAGGACTTGTATCACAATCAAACATAGCACAACTCATTTTGGTTGGGCAACCTTCAGGTACAAATACCGTGTATGTTGACAATGTATTATTCTACAACAATGGCGGCGGCACACCCGAACCTACTGTTGCCGCACCAACACCAACTCATCCGGCAACAAGTGTCATCTCCTTGTTCAGCGATGCTTATACCAATGTTCCGGTAGATACCTGGCGCACCGATTGGTCTGCTGCTTCACTTGAAGATGTATTGATTGCAGGAAATGCTACTAAAAAATATTCCCTTTTAGATTTTGTAGGGATAGAAACTGTTGCCAATCAAATAGATGCTTCAGGAATGACGCATTTTCATCTCGATGTGTGGTCTGCCGATTATACTTTTTTCGGAGTGAAATTAGTTGATTTTGGTGTAGATGGCGCATTTGGTGGAGGTGATGATACGGAGCATCAAGTAAACTTTACTGCACCCGCTCAAGCACAATGGGTAGGTTTGGATATTCCTTTAAGTGATTTTACAGGGCTTACTTCGCAGTCAAATATTGCACAACTCATCCTTGTTGCACAACCGACCGGTTTAAGTACTGTATTTGTGGACAATGTGTATTTTTATGACATCAACACCGGCATCAATGATTTGTCTCAAAGTCAAAATGATATTCAGGTATATCCAAACCCTGTAAAAGCAGGTACACAATTACACTTGAGTGCTGAAGCCAAACAGATGGAGATTGTTGATCTAAGCGGAAGAGTTGTATTGTCTTCAAACGGTTTATTGATCGAAACAACCGGATTAGCAAAAGGTATATATATTGTAAAAATTCTTACCCACACTGGCTTTACCCAAACTAATAAACTTGTTGTGGATTAATTAATTCGTAAATTAGAGCCGTCCTTGTAAAAGGGCGGCTCTTTTTTTATGTCATAAACTAACTTAATTCATATAGTTGAAAACACGGGCAGTATTTTTTCTGATACTTATTTTGTTGGGAACGCTTACTACTTTAGCACAAAAGTTTCCGGAAAAGGGTGTCCCATTGTTACATAATTTTACGCCCGCTCAGTACCTGCATAAAGGCAAAATATGGGCTATTGAATCTGCTCCAAACGGCATCATCTTTATGGCAGCCGATAAAGGTTTGCTGGAATACGATGGAAAAACATGGAAAAGCTATATTGGAAGCGATGGGTTTACCCGTTCATTGGCAGTGGTTAATGATTCGGTTATTTACACCGGATCTGATTTGGATTTCGGCGTTTGGAAAAAAAATAAATACGGCGATTTTGATTACCAATCCTTATATGCTTTTAAGGAAGAACTGACCGAATTTAACGAAGAGTTTTGGAAAATTTATCTTTGGGGAGATAATATCCTCTTTGTATCGGCTTACAATATTTACATTTATAAAAACCAACAAATCACCAGAATAGCTGCTCCCAACAAATTTGCCGGCAGTTTTATGGTAAATGATACCCTATATTTTGCCGACCAAAAATCGGGCTTATATGTATGGAGCGGACTAACTTTAAAACATTTTTTTTATTTTCCAAAGGAGACCGATTTCGAAATATCCGGAATATATCGTCAAGATGATAAACTTATTTTGGTAACCCAAAATGCAGGGCTATACAGCTATAAAAATGGTAAACTTAGTTTTTTGGATAACACGTTATCCCAATACCTTAAAGTTGCCAAAGTTTTCAGTTTTGAACAAATCAATCAAACGCATCTTGTTTTTGGCACTATTTTGAAGGGTTTGTTTATCAGCGATTTAGACGGAAACATTATACATTACATCAACAAACACAAAGGACTCCCTAATAATACTGTTTTAAGCCTTCACTACAGCCCCGCCGGAAAATTATGGTTGGGCATGGATTATGGTGTTTCATTTCTTAACCTCCAAAATAATCTTACCTATTTTTATGATTACAGAGGTGATTTTGGTACCGGATATACCGCAATCTTAAAAGACAGTATTTTTTTTCTGGGAACCAATCAAGGCCTTTACCAATTAGGCTGGGATAAACTGAATAACAATACCGAATTTAATAAATTTCAGCTTGTTCCGGAAACCGAGGGACAGGTTTGGGCGCTGGAAAACATCAACAACAATTTGTTTATCGGACACGATAATGGACTGTTTATTCTAAAAGACAACAAACCTGAACAGTTGAGCAATCAAAAAGGTGTTTGGACGGTTTTGCCCTACAAAAATTATTTACTTACCGGAACCTATAACGGTATCGGTGTTTTAAAACAATCGGGCAATAGTTGGGTTTTTCATAAGCAAATTGATCTCATATCGGGTTCTTGCAACCAAATTTTCATCGAAAAAGACAATATACTATGGGTAAATATCCCCAACTATGGTATTATTAGGGTTGTTTTAAACAATGAGTTATACCCTGTTGAAAGGCAAACTTTCTTTAAAAATACCTTTGAAGGTTACGACCCCTACCTGATGATTCGGGAAAATGGCTTATTTATCATGACCGATAAATTTCAATACTTCTATTCTACAAATGAAAACAAGTTTACCAACAAAACAGCGATTGAACACAATAACAAAGTAGAGGGACTATTGCCCGGCATTTTTCATTCCGTTCCTTTAAATTCCGAATTTGAGTTTTTTCCGGTTTACAATGGGTTTGCGTTGAAGTTTCTAAACAACGAAACCACAAAGAGTAAAATATACGATAAGCCGGTATTTAGAAATATGAACATCCTCAACAATGATACCATCATACCCTTATTTCCCGATGCAACAATTCCATACCGGCTCAATAGTCTGAATGTTGATTACATTGTTCCTAACCAAGAGCATGTTTTATACCAATATAAACTGAATGCTACCGGTAAATGGAGTGCATGGGCTGCCGATAACTCTATTAAATTAGTCAACTTAAAACATGGCAAATACCTGCTATCGGCAAGAGCTATGGTGAATGGAAAAATAACGGATACAGAAACAATTTCGTTTCGCGTTACCCCACCTTGGTACTACTCATGGTATGCTTATCTTTTTTATGCTTTTTTGATATTTTTGATGGTTTACATGGCATATATTTGGCAAAAGCTTGCATTAAAAAATCAGGAAAAACAATTGTTGACCAAACAACAACAATCACTGCATGAACAATCGGAAAATCATAAACAGCATCTTATAGAATTGGAGCAGGAACGATTACAGGCAGAATATGAACAAATAAAAATACAACTCAGAACTAAAACTTTAGAACTTGCCAATAAAGCAAAAGAAAATGAAGACAAAAACCGCTTACTTCTTGCCCTTAAAGAAAAATGTGAAACAGCCCAACATAATCCCGCCAATTCTAAAAAATCGCTGAATGATATGCAACGGCTATTAGAATCATATTTAATCGTAGAAGATAAAACCTTTGAATTTCAAATAGACGAGTTGCATCAGGAGTTTTTTATGAAACTTAAAGAGCTGTTTCCCGGCTTAACTATCAATGACCTGCGTTTATGTGCCTATTTAAAAATAGGATTGAACTCAAAAGAAATAGCCGATATTTTAAACATTCTGCCTTCAAGCATCTATATTAGTCGCTCAAGACTAAGAAAAAAACTCAACATCAATACCGATGACGACTTGTATAATTACTTAAATTCTATATAGCCTTGTGGTTTAGGCAGCATAAGTTTTGACTTTAGTTATTGTTGCGTACATGGTTTAAAAGCAGGGCTAAGTATAGATTTTACCAAAGCCATTTACAATGCCATTCACAAGGAATCCATTCAACATCAGGCAAGTGTGATGAATGAAACTTAGCATGTCTGTAAAGCCACTGATTTGCCCTCACTTGTGCGAATAACAATTCTTCTATCTTTTTCAATGACCTTGATGTTGAATAAATCAAGGTGTATTTCTATTTTGATTCATGGACATAAAAGCATTATTGTATCATTCGGAGAAAAATCAACCTTCCGCATCTTCTGAAACAGCGTTCGGATAAATAGCAACGCTCCCGTAACTCGTAAAACAGCATTCGGATAAATAGCAACCCTCCCGTAACTCGTAAAACAGCATTCGGATAAATAACAATCCTTCAATAACTCGTTAAACAGCGTTTGGTTAAATAGCAACCCTTCTGTAACTCGTAAAACAGCGTTTGGATAAATAGCAACCCTTCCCTAACTCGTAAAACAGCGTTCGGATAAATAGCAACGCATCTCAGGTTTTTTCAATAGTGCTTTGAAATATAGCAAAACTGTTGCGAATCCTTAGTCAGAATCAGGATGTCGTTAGCTTTGTATTCAAGACATCCAAACACATCTTCCGGCTTTTCACCTTCAATTTCCAATGTAAATGGCGGTTTGAGAATTGAAAGTTTTCTAATCAATTAAAAACCCTGCCCTTTGATATCTTTTATCGGATACAAAGGGCAGGGTTTAGTGTTTTTAAACCAAGAAAGACACTATTACCTAATCAAGGTTACGTTTCCTTTTTGGATAAAGGTTTTACCGGAGGCATAAGTACCCTCGACCCAAAATACATAGACCCCAATCTCGCAATCCGTGCCTTTTAGCGTTCCGTCCCATTTAGCAGTCGGGTAATCGCCTGTAAAGATTAGTTCGCCATATCGGTTATACATGTATATAGTCGCTTTTTCGATACCGGCACCAATGATGCCAAACGTATCGTTCATACCGTCCCCGTTAGGTGAGAATGCTGTGGGCATCAATATCTTTTCTTCGTCGGGACAATCGGGATCTAGGGTATGTTCGCAGGCGCAAATTTGAGCGTTGTAGCTATCAACGGTATTGCAGTCGTTATCATCGCAATTTGGTGGTGCAATAGTCGAGTGCTCGCATTGACAAGTCGCAGTGTTGTAGCTATCGGTAGTATTACAGTCGCTGTCATCACAACTTGGCGGGACGATTGGTGTATGTTCACATGCACAAGTCGCTGTATTGTAACTATCGTCTGTCGTACAGTCGCTGTCATCACAACTTGGCGGGGTAATGGGTGTATGTTCACATGCACAGGTTGCTGTATTGTAACTATCGTCTGTCGTACAGTCGCTATCATCGCAACTTGGCGGGGTAATCGGCGTATGTTCACATGCACAGGTTGCTGCATTGTAAGTATCGTCTGTCGTACAGTCGCTATCATCACAACTTGGCGGGGTAATCGGCGTATGTTCACATGCACAGGTTGCTGCATTGTAAGTATCGTCTGTCGTACAGTCGCTATCATCACAACTTGGCGGGGTAATCGGCGAATGTTCACATGCACAGGTTGCTGCATTGTAACTATCGGCTGTATTGCAATCGCTATCGTCGCAATTCGGCGGCGGAATGATGGTATGTTCACATTGACAAGCTGCCAAGTTGTAAGCATCTATGGTATTGCAGTTTCCGTCATCGCAAGCAGTAGGACTGATTGCGTTGTTTTCACACAAGCAGGTGAGGATGTTAAACACATCGGCTGTATTGCAATCGTTATCGTTACAATCGGGCGGTATGATTGAGGTATGCTCACATTGACAAGTCGCTGCATTATAGGTATCGTCTGTGTTGCAGATGCCATCATCGCAATTGGGCGGTGGGACGGGTGTATGTTCGCATAGACAAGTCGCCGCATTAAAGCTATCGGTAGTATTACAATTGCTATCGTCGCAATTTGGTGGCGGGAAAGGTGTATGCTCACATTGACAAGTCGCAGCATTGTAGTTATCGGTCGTGTTACAATTACTATCATCGCAATTGGGTGGCGGGATAGGCGTATGCTCACATTGACAAGTCGAAGCATTGAAGCTGTCTGTTGTATTGCAATTGCTATCGTCGCAACTGGGTGGCGGGATAGGTATATTATCGCATTGACAAGTTACTAAATTGTAACTATCGGCCGTATTACAATTACCATCATCGCAAGCAGTGGGACTGATGGGGTTGTTTTCACATAAGCATGTGAGCGTATTAAATACATCAGCCGTATTGCAATCGTTATCGTTGCAATTGGGCGGTGGTATAGGAGTATTTACACATTGACAAGTAGCTGCGTTGTAGCTATCAGTGGTGTTACAATTACTATCATCGCATGTGGGCGGTGGAATGGCTGTAAACTCACATTGACAGGTGGCGGCATTATAGCTATCGGCTGTATTGCAATCGCTATCGTCGCAAGTGGGCGGCGGAATAGGTGTGTGTTCACATTGGCAAGTTGTTCCATTGTAACTATCTGCTGTATTACAGTTGCTATCGTCGCAATTGGGCGGCGGAATTGGCGTGAATACGCATTGGCAAGTAGCGGCATTATAGCTATCGGCTGTATTGCAGTCGCTATCATCGCATGTGGGCGGAGTAATAGGGGTATGTTCACATTGGCAAGTCGCTCCATTGTAACTATCGGCAGTTGAGCATACGCCATCATCGCAATTGGGCGGAGGAATGGGCGAATTGACACATTGACATGTAGCCGCGTCAAAGCTATCTGCTGTATTACAATCGTTGTCGTTGCAACTTGGTGGCGGAATGGGAACGTTTTCGCAAAGGCAAGTAGCTAGGTTGTAGCTATCGGCCGTATTACAATTACCATCATCGCAAGCGGTGGGGCTGATGGGGTTGTTTTCACATAGGCAGGTGAGCACATTAAACACATCGGCTGTATTGCAATCGTTGTCGTTGCAACTTGGAGGTGTTATTGGCGTGTGTTCACATAGACAAGTAGCGATATTGTAAGAATCGGTTGTTGAACAATTGGCATCGTCGCAGTTGGGCGGCGGAATGGGCGTGTTCACACATTGACAGGTGGCTGCATTGTAGCTATCTGAAGTATTGCAATCGTTGTCGTTGCAATTGGGCGGTGCTATGGGAGTGTGTACACATAGACAAGTGGCTGCATTAAAGCTATCGGTTGTATTACAATTCGCATCGTCGCAATTGGGCGGTGGAATTGGGGTATGCTCGCATAGACAAGTAGCAGCGTTGAAGTTATCGGCCGTATTACAGTCGTTGTCGTTACAATTGAGTGGTGCAATGGGTGTATGTTCGCATTGGCAGGTTAAGGCGTTGAAGTTGTCGGCAGTGTTGCAATTACTATCGTCGCAATTGGGCGGCGGGATGGGGGTATGTTCACATTGACAAGTCGCTGCATTGAATCCGTCAACGGTATTACAATCATTATCGTCGCAGTTGGGCGGCGCAATGGGTGTATGTTCGCAAAGGCAAGTGGCGGTGTTAAATATATCCGATGTATTGCAATCCAAATCGTCGCAGTTGAGCGGCGGTATCGGGAAGTGTTCACATAGACAAGTAGCTGCATTGTATCCATCAATGGTATTGCAATCATTGTCATCGCAACTTGGTGGAGGAATTGCTACGTGTTCACATGAACAGGTCAGGAGGTTATAACTATCGGCTGTATTACAGTTACCATCATCACATGCAGTTGGACTGATGGGGTTGTTTTCGCAAAGGCAGGTGAGTGTATTGAAAACATCGGCGGTATTGCAATCATTGTCGTTGCAATCGAGCGGCGGAATAGCCGTATGCTCGCAAAGACAAGTTGCGGTATTGTAGGTATCCGCAGTAGTACAATCCAAATCGTCGCAACTTGGGGGAACAACGGGCGTGAATTCACACAAACAAGTCGTTACATTATAGGTATCGGTGGTGGTACAATCCAAATCATCGCAAACAGGCGGCGGAATGGCTGTAAATTCACAGATACAAGTTGTTGTGTTGTAAGTATCAGTTGTTGTGCAATTGTTGTCGTTGCATACGGGAGGAACAATTGGCGTATGTTCGCAGATACAAGTTGTTGCATTATAGGCATCGGTGGTCATACAGTTCAAGTCGTCACAACTTGGCGGCGGTTGCGGAGCAAATTCGCACATACAGGTTACCGCATTGTAAGTATCGGTGGTGTTGCAATTGTTGTCGTTACAGACAGGCGGCGGAATGACCACATGCTCACACAAGCAAGTTGTTGTATTGTATGTATCTGCCGTGCTGCAATCAAAATCATCGCAACTTGGCGGAACAATGGGTGTGTTTATGCACAAGCAGGTTGCTACATCATAAGTATCCGTTGTGGTGCAGTTCAAGTCATCGCAATTGGGCGGTACTATTGCCGTATGCTCACAAAGGCAAGTTGCTGTATTATAGGTATCGGTCGTGCTGCAATCTAAATCGTCGCAACTTGGCGGAGGCAAAAGGGTAAATTCACACAAACAAGTAGCAGTATTAAAGGCATCCGATGTAGTGCAATCGTTGTCGTTACAAACGGGGGGTGGAATGGCAATATGCTCGCAAAGACAGGTTGCCGAGTTGTAGCTATCGGCGGTATTACAATCCAAATCATCGCAACTTGGCGGAGTAACGGGTGTATTTTCGCACAAACAAATAGTGGTATTATAGGTATCTGTGGTGTTACAATCTAAGTCATCGCAACTCGGCGGAGGAATGGGGGTAAATTCACACAAACAGGTCAGCGAGTTATAAGTATCGGTGGTTGTACAGTTATTATCGTTGCAAGTGGGCGGCGGGATGGGGGTAAATACGCATAAACAAGTGGTCGAATTAAAGCTATCCGCAGTATTACAGTCGTTATCGTTGCAAACAGGCGGCGGAATGGGTGTATATACACACAAACAAGTCGCAGAATTATAGGTATCTGTGGTATTGCAATTGTTGTCGTTGCAAACGGGTGGCGGAATTGCAACATGTTCGCATAAACAGGTTGCAGTATTAAAGCTGTCTGTTGTATTACAATCGTTGTCGTTACAGTTGGGAGGTGGTATCGGGGTGTACACACATTGACAAGTTACCGAATTGTAGGTATCGGTGGTGTTGCAATTATTGTCGTTACAAACAGGGGGGACAATGGGCACAAAAACGGCTGTCAGGACATCGTTCTGGGTGATGGTGAAGAAACTTGCAGCATCTGTACTGACCGGTAATGCGTGATTGTTTAAAATCCAATGGCTGAATTGGAAACAAGGAGAACTTGGTGTGGCAACGATGTTCAGAGGGGTACCATTATTATAGGTAGTGGTATTGGGGAAATTGGAAGGGGTTACTCCATTCACTGAAATCGTCCCCATTCCGGCATTTTGAATTTGTGTTGTAAGCGTTACCGTAGGCGTTCCAAAGTTTACATAGATGGTATCGCCGGCAATAAGGTCAATGTTAATGTTAGGATTGGTCGAATTGGGCGTAGGCGTGTTGTTTCCCATTGTCCAATTGATAAACTGATATCCACCTGTGGGGGTAGCGGAGAAGGTAATCGGTACTCCTCCAAAATACGTGCCGGTCCAAGTAGAGCCTGATACTACAATATTACCGTTGATGGTTACATAACCACCGGCGGGATTATTGATGATAATCACAATTTCATAAGGGCCATCTACGGTAAAACAATCGGCAATGCCTTGGTCCACCACCGTGCAACGGGTAAGGATAAAGTTCCTTAATGTGGTTACATTGTTTTGCCATTGTGGCACATTACCGCCCCATCTTGCAATTTGACGCGGCATTTCGGGAGTGATGACCGCAATCATGGAATCCAAGAGGTTGATCATGTAATCGCAAGTGAAATAGGAATTGTTGAGGTCGGCATACCTATTGACATATAAGGCATAAAAGTCCGGGTTTTGAAACAACCTCTCCAAGATATCGGTATGTCCCTGCGGGTCACTGACACCCGGTGCCCAAGGGTCGCAAGGGCTTGCATTGGGTGTTGTATTAGGTATTCCGGTATAGTTAATATAATGACCAAAAGTGGCATCCATATCCCAAAGCGTATATCGCCACTTGACTTGATCATCGGTACTATGCCACCATGCAGTATTGTAATTGAGCCAGTCTTTACAAACGGTATGAGTATTGATGATGATGTAATCGGCCAAACTCAATACGTTTAGCTTACTGGTTACATAATTGTAATTGGCAGGCACTGCCATATTATTGCCCATAATATAGGTACGGAGAGCATTCCATTGTGTTTGGTTCCCGTATTCCGACCATGTGCCCCCCCAAGTTTTGATGAAATCAATATCATACCGGCCTTTGTTGTAGTAGTATTCTGTAAAATCGTGGTCATCCACTTTTTCCCGCATTTCATATACCCCCCAATATTGTCCATTCACATAGATCACACAAGTTTCGTTACTACGTTCGTCTAAGTCGAGGTTCGCTCGCTGTGAAAGGGTATGGACATAAGCATCTCTGATATGCGCTCCTCCGTTTTGGAAAGGGTAATTATCGTTTGCTGCGGGTTTGAGAATGACTCTTTGGAACTTATCGCGGGGAGTATTTAAGAATATTTGGTCCTTGACCGCATAATCATACCCAAATTGGTCGCGAACAATCAAGTCAACCCCTCTTTGTGCATAAGCCCATGAGTCGTTACCATGCTTGTTAAATTCACCATAGCCTTCGTCTATTTTAGTAAAGCTCTGGTCGAACAATTCATATCCCCCTCTTGGAGCATTTTGAGTACCGTTGAACAAGTTGGTTAATCCGGCACCGGTTAGCGAAAGAATTTTTACCGTATGAGGTGCTACGTTAATGAAATAGGTATTCGTCTCTACATAGCTAGACCGGATGGCCGGATTTGAAGAAAAACATACAGCACGAACCACTCGAGCATTTGGAGCTGCAGAAGTAAGATTAAACGGTCCGGTATATAATGTTGATGCCGCCGTAGGGAAATCGCCGTTTGTGGTATAGTATATTGTGATGCCGGGGTCGGGCGTGGTGATTGTTATCGAAACAGTTCCGGCATACCCCCCCGATGCGGGAGTAATATTGGGTGTCGTAGCATAAGCCGTTAATACTGAAGTACCGTTAGTAGCATTAGGAGTGGGCGTGGTGAAAATGCGCCAATTGGCATTTCCATTTGGTGAACGTCCCCACGAATGATTTTCCTGATTAGGAACATCTATGGGATTGGAGTCAATCACCACCCCTGCTGCATTGGCTAAAACAATATCTTCTGATGCTTGGGTTTGGGTGATTCTAAAATTGGTGTGGTAATTTGTACCGACTGTAACGTTTCTGCCCGATGCCCAAAAACGAAGAAATCCGTTGGCGGCAATCGTTACGCCTGCGGGGATTGTATATTTAGTCGGGTCTGCAAGTTGATCACTCAAATGCCAACCTGAAAGGTTTACTGCTGCTCCTGTGGTGTTGAACAACTCTATCCAATCTTCATTATTTCCGTAATTATCGGTAGCTCCTGTGGTATTGGCGGCCGAAAATTCGTTGATGACTACTTGTCCGTGTAAATTTGTGAAAATGGCACTGAGTAAAACTAAATATAAGCAATTGCGAAGTAAAAAGTATTGCATACTGTACAGTTTAAGTGTAAAGACGGCAACAAGTTAGTGATTCCTTAACTCAAATTTAACACTTACAACTTCAAAAATTAAAATTTTGATACGCTAATGACATATATAAGTGCTTCTTGAACTTTACATTAGCAGACAATGATCATTAACAACATTTGAGGGATCATTATGTCAGATTCTCTTTGTTAAAAAGCTAGACCATATTGATGTAAAATACTTCGTGCAAGAGCGACTTTATGTACTTCATCAGGGCCGTCATAAATGCGGGCGGCGCGCTCGTGTCTGTACCAAAATGCCAATACCAAATCGTCTGTTAGCCCTAGTGCTCCGTGTGTTTGTATGGCTTTGTCCAACACGGATTGCAATACATTGGCTACAAAAAACTTGATGGCAGAAATATCGTTTCTCACTGCTTTCGCTCCTTTTTGCTCCATGTTGTAGGCGGTGTTTAACACCATTAACCGGGCGGCTTGTATGTCTGCATGACATTCGGCAATCCAGTTTTGAATGGTTTGTTTGTGTCCCAACATCACCCCATCGGCTAATTGTCGGGTTGCAGCTCGGCGGCACATCAAATCAAATGCTCTTTGACAAATCCCAATCCATCGCATACAATGATGAATGCGGCCGGGACCCAATCTTTCTTGGGCTAAGGTGAAGCCACTGCCCTTTTTACCTACTATATTGCCTAATGGAATGCGGCAGTTGTTGTATCTGATTTCGGCATGACTGACATATCCTTCACCGGCTTCACCCATGACCGGAATATTGCGAACCAATTCAAAACCGGGTGTATCAGTGGGAACGATAAACATGGATGCGCGTTGGTAAACCGGTGCTTCGGGGTCGGTCATGGCCATGACGATGGCAAAGGCTGCGCCATCGGCAGAAGAGGTGAACCATTTATGACCGTTAATCACATATTCGTTGCCGTCTTGAACGGCTGTTGTCCCCATCTGTGTCGGGTTAGAGCCGGCAAATTCGGGTTCGGTCATCGAGAAACAACTGCGTATTTGCCCTTTGACCAATGGAAGCAGGTAACGGTCTGTCAATTCCTTTGAGGCATGATGGGCTAAAAGCTCCATGTTTCCCGCATCGGGAGCTTGGCAGTTGAACAGGTAATGACCGTATGGAGTTGTGCCGAGTATTTCCCCTACTTGTGCCAATTCAACCAAGGTTAACCCCGCCCCGCCAAAAGTTGGCGATATATGCGGCGTAAATAACCCCATTTTGCGAACCTTATCGCGTAGGTCGTTCAACAGGGGTTCTATTTGGTAGAAGGTTTTTTGCAATAGGGCTTGCTCAATAGGGTAAACTTCTTGTTCTATGAATTGAGCGATTTGTTGTTTGATGTCCTCAAACTGCGGGGTGTTTTGAATGAGCATGGTGTGGGATAGATTTGCAATTGGATAAAGGGAATGGAAGCAGGTGATAAAACCTTACCATCTTCCATTGAGCTTGAGTATTTTTTCGATAACATCTCTAACGCATCCCTCGCCTCCTTTGTAGGGAGAGATGTATTTGCAGATGTTTTTAATTTCAGGGCAGGCATCGGCAGGGCAAGCAGGCAGGGCTACTTCTTGCATGACTTCTAAATCGGGAACATCATCGCCCATGTATAAGATTTGGCTTTTGTCGAGCTGATAGGTCAACAAGAGTTCTTCAAAAGCATCGGTCTTGATTCGGCAATTGGTGAAGATATCTACAATGCCCAAACCCTTTAACCGCTTCACCACGCCTTCGGACTTGCCTCCTGTGATAATGGCTATTTTCAAACCCACTTCCATTGCAATTCTCATGGCATAACCATCTTTTACGTTCATGCTTCGAAGCAAATGCCCTTGCTCGGTGATGAGCAATTGGTTATTGGTCAAAACCCCATCTACGTCTAAAATAATGGTTTTGATGTCTTTGAAAGAAGCGAGCTGGTTCATAGAGATAAGAATGGGTGAAAAAGCCGCAAGTTAGGGTAATTTCACCTAAATTGATTGGATGTCCTTCATTGGCAATACTAAGAAGCTATGACATCGCCCTAATCCTCACTTGTGGCAGGCGGTTGGATGAGCAGGGTTTGAATGGGGAAGGGAATTTGGATGTTTTCAATACGGAAACGCTCCACCAATTGTTTGTTCATATCCAAAGTGAGTTCATACGCTTGGGTGTTGCTGTATGTCCAAGCCCATGCCCGAAGCCTGATGGCAGAGGCTTCTAACCGAACAACCTTTACCATGACCGGATGTTTACCCATTTTTTTATCTTCTTCCGTCCGGTTATCAATGCAATAGGGGTGGCTGAAAATGACATCCTGCATAATGGATATGGCGTGATCTAAATCGGTGTCATAAGCCACTGTGATTTCGATAAACTTGCAAATCTTTGGGTCATTCATGTGCGAGTTGAGAATAACCTTTGAATTGATGAGCGAATTGGGAACAACGATGCGCCGGTTTTCCTGATTGCGCAAAACGGTATGGCGCAGGGTAATGTCTTCGACCACTCCAAAGGTGGTATCGTCAATGATTAGGTGGTCTTTGACACTAAAAGGGCGAAAAATCACGATAAACACGCCACTGACAATATTGGCTAAAGCTGCTTGGGACGCAAAACCAACGACAACCGCCAATATACCTGCGCCGGCAAGTAACGAAGTGGATATAGCCCTTAATGCAGGAATTGACCAAACGGCTATGCTGAAACCAAAAATGTAAATAATGGCTACCCCAAAATGCTTTAAAAACACATAGTTAGTCGGGTCGTTGTGTAGCTTTCTTGCCGAGCGTTTAATAATCTTATCGAAAAGTTTTTCAAACAATTTGGCCAAAATAATCGTAACAATCAGAATAAATAGGACATACAACAACAACCAAGGCATGTCCAGGTACTCTTTTTTCGCTATAAAACGGTTGATTTGTTTGAGCCATAGCCTCGTGTTTGCATTGTTGAACAATCCTTCTATGAGAAAAATGATATTGAGCATGAATTTAACTTTTTACGTACAGTAACAACAAACCTTTTACCAATGGGGTTCAAGTACAGCACACTCCTGTTGGCCTCAAAGACAAGATTGAAAACCAATAGCATTTTCGTTGACCTGCAAGCAAGTGATTTTACCATAGCCATTACCTTCGCATCAAATTATCAACTTACCTTTGAATTTCACAAACGAAAAGGTAAATGGCAGCGACAAAAAGTAAATTCTATACCGTATGGGTAGGTAAAAATCCCGGCGTTTACGCTACATGGCAAGAATGTTTAGAACAAATATCGGGCTATAACGGAGCAAAATACAAGGCTTTCCCAACCAAACAAGAAGCTACTGTCGCCCTTACTGTCGGGCCACAGGAGTATATTCAATACAAAGCAAAAGGAACAGACAAAACAGTTAGGACATCAGCCAAACGCAATTCTAATTCAGCAAATCCAATCATTCCCAGCATCTCGGTAGATGCTGCCTGTAGCGGAAACCCGGGCATTATGGAATATCAAGGCGTAGATACCGGAACAAAGGAACTCATTTTCCACCAAGGCCCTTTCAAAGGTGGCACCAATAATATCGGCGAGTTTTTGGCATTGGTTCATGCTTTGGCATTGCTCAAAAAACACAACAATCCGCTTCCGGTCTATACCGACTCCTTAACCGCCCGAACTTGGGTAAAAAACAAAAAGGTCAAAACCACCATCGAGCGCAACGCCAAAACCGAGCCGTTGTTTGACATGATTGACCGCGCCCTAGTGTGGCTTCAAAACAACGACTACACCACCAAGATTTTGGTATGGGATACGGTCAACTGGGGTGAAATTCCTGCCGATTTCGGGCGCAAATAACCCGGTAATTATCCCAAATTCACCAACCACGAAGGACTATCAAGGAGTCTTGTGGAGAGATTTTTAAAGCTTTGAGCGATTTTGATAAAACTTGTTAGGAATTGTAATTATTAAGGGAAGTGGGACTTTGAGGACTATTGTAGTAATTGGGACTTTTAAGGCTATTGAATAGAGTAGGACTTTGGGGATTAATAGAACTATTGTGAGAATTGAGACTTATGGGTTTATTGGTGGGAGGACAACTAATCACTAACCACTAGCCATTAAAAAACTAGTTTCCTTGCATTTTTTACTCCAATCCCATCTTGCAGCAAACCTTTTAGCACAATAGCAAGTTTGAAACTAACTTGTTCGATAGTTCCAATTGGGATTTTTCAAATAACTGCTTTATATTGGCGTTGTAATGTTCAATGTTTATTTCAAAACAAACCCGAATTCTAAATTTCTATGAATCGATACTTATCCTTCGTTTTAATGGTTGCGTTTACCCTGTTTTCTTCTGCTTCTTTTGCACAAACGGCAAGCAGTGTTTTTGTACAAATCACCCCTGCTGCGACCGATAGCGCATTGACAGATAAAAATGTATTGCTCGTGATTGACCCCACCCACTTAGGGGTTCAACCCGATGTGTTTACTCCAAAAGAAAAAGGGAAAGGGTTTGAATTTCAGCCCATTTTCAAACAACCTCAAGTTGCCACTTTGTCTTATGCGGGTAAAAGCCTAGACGTTTATCTGGAACCCGGTGATGAATTAAAAATCACCATTTCGCCCGATGAAAATAACGGATTGCCTCAGTTTTCGGGCAAGGGATCGGTACACAATCAATTTTTGCAGACCTTTTACCAAACCTTTTCTACAGCATACAATAAAGTTGGCATGAACGAAAAGATTATGACCACCTCCATTGACGGCTTGGAAATGGAACTCTTTGATAACCGTAAAAAACAAACGGCTTTTTACAAAGCCTTTCCCGATAAAAGCAGCTTTTCGGCAGACTTTGACCTTTATGTGCAGAATGAAATTACTTACAACTACCTCAATTATGTCGTAGGATTTTCGATTGTTCGCGCCAATGCCGATGCCAAAAACCTAAGCGTCAGCCGTGTTCCACAGGTGATGTTGGATGAGGTAAATCCTGCTAAGGTAAATAACGAAAAAGCGATGATTAATGAGTTATACCGCAGCTTCCTTATCTACTACATCACTTATGTTACGTCCGAGGTGAACAACCTCAACAAGTTTAAAGACATTGGGCTGTCGCTTAAAATGAAGTTCAACCAAATTCGCCAACGTCTGAGCGGAGAGCCTTACAATTATGCCACCGCAAAATATTTGTACGACTATTGCGAAAAAGCCGATGCCGAAACTGTACAACTGTTGAACCGTTACCTAAGCAGCAACGACGAAGACCAACGCTATACCAAAATAGTCGCCACCAAATGTGCTGATGGGCTGACCGCTCCCATCGCTGCCAAACCAAGCAAGGATAAAGACAAGAAAAACGGAGAAGGTGCAGACAGTGGCGAAGACGCTGCCGGTAACATTACCTTTACCGGATTGGATGGTAAAGAAATGCGTCTGAAAGATTTGAGGGGGAAAGTGGTCTATGTTGATTTCTGGGCAAGTTGGTGCGGTCCTTGTCGCAAACAAATGCCTTTTTCAAAAGAGTTACACGACAAACTATCGGCAAAACAAAAAAAGAAAGTCGTTTTTCTATACATCTCTATTGACGATAGTGAGCAGGCTTGGAAAGATGCCATACAAAAAAGCGGGCTTGAAAACGGCACACATGGATGGTCAACCGGAGGCTGGAACTCTAAGATTACCCAATTCTTCCAAATCTCCAGTATTCCTCGCTATATGCTGATTGATATGAAAGGAAACATTGTTGACCCTAACGCCAAGCGCCCCGGTGATGAAAATATCCTGAACGATATTTTGAAATTGTTGAAGTAGGATTGGTTAATTTCAATCCCTGCTAAGGGTTTTATTAAACCGTTCATATTGATTAATCCCCTGCCTCTTCTTAATTCCCAAAATAGCCGGAATATCCCATATATTCATAAACAATGGCCCCCATTTGTCGGACAAGGCTTGTTGTTCTTCGCGCTCCCAGAAGAACAAATCGTGTGTGGTGTATAAATACCCAAACTG
Organism: uncultured Bacteroidota bacterium; assembly: GCA_937907475.1. Classification (GTDB taxonomy): domain Bacteria; phylum Bacteroidota; class Bacteroidia; order Chitinophagales; family UBA2359; genus UBA2359. The sequence continues at coordinate 39,392 of CALCIK010000164.1, forward strand.
ATAAACGGTCTTGCTCAAACGAGGCATACTCAAATCTTCCAAAGGGTACCGGTAATTTTGTCCCATCGTGCGCACCAAGCCAATTGCTTTTGTTCTGATTTGGATGGCTTCGGTCAGGTAATGATTGGGAGAAACATCGGCTTGTTCGGCAGGTTGGATTTGCTGTAATCTTCGGTGAATGAGGTAAAGCAAAGTAGTGCGCCGATGTTTTGCGCGCATTAACACTACTTCTAAAGCGGTTTTCAGTTCGGTATAAAAAGGGTTGCCGGCGTTGTTGATATCCTTGCTTTCGTATCTTTTGAAAAGGGCTTCATATTCCCGAATAAAAATATCGAGCAAAGCAATGTCTGTTTGGAGCAGTTGCTTTAAAAAAGCAGTATCGGCATGACGCGACAACCACCTATATTGCCAATCGGGACGAGGTTGGAACTGCAAACGATATTTATCAAAAGGGATTTCATCCGAAACGGTTTGCACCGAAATATACTTAATCAGATTGCTGTCTCGCACATAACGGTTGTGAAGGTCAATCATATCGGACAGGAATTGGGTTTGTGTTGGGTTATTGGTCAGCTTGTAAAAGTATTCAGTGGCAGAAGGGGTTTTTACCTTTCCATCCACCGAGGTTTCCCAAGACCAATTGGCAATGCTCCAATCAATCAACCAATAGCCCCACTCCCACCCGCTGCTAAAAGTTACATGCCCGTCTATGTCCAAGCTATCGCAAAACAAAATATCGGACAATCGGGCACTTAGGTAAGTGGGTAAAAAGATAGGAACTGAATTGTCGAAGTTTACCCAATAGGCCGATTCGGGAAAATACCATGTTTCGCGTTTCTGCTGCTCTTCGATGAGTGCGGTTTGCATGTGGAGGAGGTTTTGGTTTTGGTAAACCGGCGCGAAACTATCTTGGAGGGTGTAAAACATGACCGTATGAATGAAAATGCCTCGCTGTTTGTCAGCAAATATAGTGTCGCTTTCGTACAACTTCTTGTTGCTATTGTCGGACACCATCTCTTCTTTGCGAACAACGTGCTTTCGGCTGACAAGTTTGCAGTGATTTTCTATAAGCTTTTGGTGTAAGATGCTGAGTAGTTCAATCTTCTTGCCGGTATTCCCTGCGGTAAATTCCGTTGCCGAAAACTCCACATTCCATACATCCCAAGGCACTTGAAACAGTATATCAATGTTGGCAATCAGTTGTTTCTCTTTGTCTTTAAAGGAAAACGGGGCAGACTTGTATAATTGAAATGCTTTTTGTTGAAGCATGTTGAGCGAAAGGTCTAACCCTGCAATGACCCCGCGTTGTTGCATATAGTTGACCATCCTTTCAGCATGAGGTAACCAAGTATCTAAATCTATGGAATTAAGGAGGTTAAACTCAAAATAGTTTTGCCGGTTTCGCACCAACCAATCTATGTATTCTTTTACCATCCCGAAGGCATTGGGTGTTTCGGCATTAAGCAGTGCTTCGGCAAGTTCGGTTGGGTGCATAGTGTGCAGGTGAAATCCTATCTTGTCAAAACGTGGTTTGCTTTGGTAAAAGGCGGTTTCGGTAACCTTCCAATTGCTTAAGTCGGGAAACTTGGTTTGCCGGGGGTGGTAAAAGCTAAACCCCAATACGTCTTGCAACAGCCCATACATTGCCGCACTGAAGCCCGGAAAGGAATGGGCATGAAGTAAAATGCTGTCGGGTTTTAGGGTGATGGAATAGGACAGGTCATAGGTGGGCAGTTTCCAAGAATCCTTTACTATTGGTTTACTTTTAAGAGTTGTCGTGTCTATCTGCAATCGAATAATGACCTCCTCCCCTATTGATGCCGTTTCATTGACGAACAAACGCGTATTTGCATGTTCAAACAAGACGGTTAAATCGGCAATTGTCAGTTGTAAACCTTGGTCGTGAAGATAAGAAGGCGGTACTTGCAATAAAAAGTTCGTTGCTTTGATTGTGGAAGTTATACAACAACATGCGATAAGAATCAAGAAGCGGGTGTAAAAGCCTTTTATCATAAGCAATAGTAGCAAGCAGTTGTTGAGTTAATTTAGCCTAATCTCCGTTGGGTCAAAATCGCGTAATTGTTTCTGCTGATTTGATGGAGTGGCGATAATAGGGGTAAAAGTACCATCTTATCCCGAATAAAAGAGATAAAAAAAGCGGCTCATCTTGGTGAAGATGAGCCGCAAACTTTAATACTAATCAAAAAAACTAGAATGGTATGATAGAAACCCCAATGTTGAGCGGTTGTAAATTGGGACCGCGATCTTCTTTAAATAGGGATTGTGGAGAGTAATTAGCATAGAAGTTAATCGGGCCGATACCTACTTGTCCTAAAAACCCATAGCGAACTTTATTGAGGTTGAAATCGTCTCGGACTTTATCATTTCCTTCTTCGTTGCTTTTTTGGCGTGTATGTGAGCCTATTAATAAGCCGCCATAAACACCCGCACCAATTCTAAACGATTTTTTGGCTTTACGTGGGTTGGTTTCAAAGTTAATCATCACCGGCACATTGACAGAAGTAGTTACCAATTTATTTTTGCGGTAGTCAATGTTTTCGTTAAGGGTAATTTCTAAGGGGTTCGTATTTTTTAGAAGGGTAATCGGATTTTCAAAACTGTAATTGCTGAAGTTGAAACCCAAACCATAAAGCAAATTGACATGGTTTTTTGCAAACCCAACTCTTTGTTTAAAAACGTGCAGGTTGTAATCAAGCGAGCGGCCATAGCGTTGTTCAAAAGCTTCTAACTCAGAAGGTAAGTTAAAAGAACCTTCGTGGAGGTAGGTACTTACTCCCATATCAAACAATAAATAACGGGTTTTAACTCGGTTCATCTTTTTAACCTCAGCATTGGGGGCATGAGCATGGGCATCTGTGTGTACTTCTACCCGTACTTTATCCTCTATATTATGTCGTTCCATCGTGCGCATTTCTCTTTCCAATTCGCGTTGTGCATTTTCCATTTCGCGTTGGGCTTCTTCTAATTCGCGCTGAGCTTCTTCATTTGCACGTTGGGCTTCTTCGTTGCCGGCGTTGTTTTCTTCTTTAAGCCGGTTGATTTGTTCTTGTAATTGTTGTTTTGCCGTTTCCATTTGTTGTTGTGCATTTCTGAGTTGGTCGGCAATTTGGTTGTGGTCTATATCTATGTCCACATCAATATTCTCCAACCCTTTGAGTGCTTCTCTAACGGCGTTTTCAATCTCTTCACTGAGTTTTTCATTTTCGGAGTCAACCGAAATTTCTAAGTCATCATCCCCTTTTTTACCTTTTTTGTTCTTGTCCACAATTTGGACTTTGATGGTTTTTCCGACATTGATAATCGTGGTGTCATTCGGAGCAGCAGGTGCAACAGGGGGAACAGGAGGCGTTCCGGCAACAGGGGGAACAGGAGGTGTTGGCGCAGTGGGGGCAACTTGTGCCCATACACTTAGGCTAAACAATAGAAACAAGGGGAAAGCTAAGTTTTTCATTTTTTTTGTATTATTAGGTTATTGATTGAATAAGTTTTTGAAAAATTGATGTGTGCCGGAATTAACCGAAAAAGACAAAGTGATAGAAGTATCGTTTAAGTTTGTATTCTCGGCATAAGATTCGGGAACGAGTGCTCCTACTACTTGCGTTAACAGTCCTTCATTATTCTCTGATTCGTTATTGCCGGGCAATGGTTCTTTTTTCCGGCCAAATACACGTTTTCCTATTTCGCGGGCTACTTTATTGGCCAAGACTATTTGTTCGGGTTCAGGTTCTTTTTGGAGGTTAGTATTTGGGAGTGTATTGTATGGATTGGCTTGAAAGGCAACAACATCCGGTGTTTGTTCAAGTGTGATAACTTCTTTGGCTGTTAAAGTGGCTAAAGTAACGGGCTGATATTTTTGTATGGTTGGTAAAGGAAGTTCTGACGGTTTACTTGAATTTGAAGCTACACTTTGAGAGGTTTGGGATGGGGGTATAGATTGCAAGTTTTGAGTGGCGGGATTATTTACCTTGTTATTGGTTCGTGGCGACTTCGTTGCCACTACTTTCTCATTCGTGTTTTGAGTGGATGTTTCGGTTAGTTGGGTGTGATTATCAGTTTCGACTTTGGTAGGGGATGTTGTTTCTATGTTGGGTTCTGAGGTTTGGTTATCGGGTGATTGGTTTTGTTGTTGTTGTGCAATTTCGGGTGTTGACCCTATTGTATCTTGTGTAGCATTGTGCTTTAGTGTAACCCATCCGATTGCGAACAATAAAAATGCTGCGGCCAAAGACATGATGAAGAATTTCGGGTAATTGTTGCCCCAAAAAGCCACAGTATTTGGCTCTTCACTTTTTTTCAGGGCTTCTTTGTGTGCATAGACTATGTTGGTATCGGGAGATAGTACCGGCATATCAGCTTCAAGGAGATTAACCTCCTCTGCTATGTCGGGATTATTGGATAGAAATGCTGTCAACTGTTCGAGCATATCTTCCGGTAAAGTTCCTTCGAGATAGTCTATGATATATTCTTCGTAGTTATGGCGATTGATGTTCATTGTAATCTGATAATTGTTGAATTAAGCGGAAAGGTTTTTCATGGATTAGTTTAAAATTTTATCGAGTCCTACTAAATATTGTTGCATCTTTTGTCTTGCGCGATAGATGTAAACTTTTACCTGCGATTCGGTGAGTTCGGTAATCTCTGCTATTTCTTCGTAAGCATATCCCTCGTAATCTCTTAACAGCAACACCGAACGTTGAATTTCACTTAAACGGCTTAGGCTATGTTGAAGCAGGTCGGTTAATTCCGAATTTGGTTTGGCATAGCTGATAGCGTAATCTTCGGGCATTTCGTCTGTATGGTCCATTCGGCTGTTTTTCCTGATAAAGTCTATCATGTTCTTGTGAGCGACACTAAACAAAAAGGCTTTGGCTTTGTCGAGAAAAACTTTCTCAATGTTTTTCCAAAGTATTTCAAAAGCATTTTGCACGATGTCTTCTGCATCGGCCTCGTTCCGAAGGCTTTTCAGAATGAACCGGTACAGTCGGTCAGTGTATAAATCTACGCAGGTATTGTACTCTTTGGTTGTCATACGTCAGTTAATCGGGCGAGTGTGGCATAAAGTTACAGCTAGCCTAAAATTTTTTTTTGTTTTTTTTAACGTAATTATTTAGCTCCTTAGCTTCATCTAAATAGTTGTGTAGTTTGTCCCGC